>PBQQ01000052.1 GCA_002725095.1 Gammaproteobacteria bacterium | reverse complement strand
CACAAGTTCACTACATGGGCAAATTATCGCTTCGATCTCGCCGACAGCACATTGGTTGTAGCGGCTTACTACTCCTTCACTGGAGAGTACAACAGCGAATCGATCGACCGAAAGTTCGATAAGATGCCCGCGCGACATCAAACAGATGCATCGATCATATGGAACAGTGGCGACGGCCTCCTAACCGTGCGCGGTTACGTGGACAACTTGTTTGATGCCCGTAACTTCCGATCACTAAGTGCCGGAGGCCTTGGCAATAACTACATGCTAACGGGTACGCTGCTTAGAACTAGGAGCTTTGGGCTAGACATTACCCGCCGCTTCGGACAAGGATAGAGCATCGCTCTGATGAAAAACCCCGCTCTAGCGGGGTTTTTTTTGCCCTACGAAATTAAGGGTTTGGATCCACCAGTTCGTCATCGAACTGCAGTACCCGCGCGCTATGCAGTTCAGCGATCTGCGAAGCGTCTTTTCCTAACCAATCTTCGAGAACCGTGCTGTTGTGTTCACCGCGATGAGGTGCCGGTCCACGCACACCACTGCGCGCGCCGGAAAATCGATACGGAGACTGGGTAATCGGGCGCGTACCCCCCGCCCGATCGTCGATCTGAGTGATCGCTTCGCGCGCCGCAATGGTTGGCTGCTCGGCTAAAGTCGCCGGGTCGCGCACACGCCCCCAAGCCAGATTCATTTTCGCCATCATGTCTTCTACCGCTGCCCAACTGTCTAAATTGGCAAGGCGCTCAGCGACTATTTCACGTCGAATACGAATTTTCTCTGCCAGCGGCGTGTCTTTCGACGTCGGATCGTTAACACCCATTTGCCCGGTCAGCAGTTGCCACATGTAGCGAAAGTCGGCCGAAATCAAAATCGGGCCGACACCGGTTTCCCAGGTGTCGTTACGCAACGGACCAGACGCTTCGGAGTCTTCTAAGGCGTAGTGCAGCTGATCGTCCGTCGCCAAAGTGGCGTCGATCATCGCGATGTCGATGTGCTGACCGAGACCCGTTTGCTGACGCATAATCACCGCTGACAACAACCCAACCAAACCATGTAAGGATGCATTCGTATCCGCCACAGAGAGCGGTAGATCNCTGAAAGGCAGTTCTGCCCGCTCAGCCTGGCGGTGCATCAANCCGGCTTCTGCGTGAACGATGGGCGCGTAGGCAGGTCGATGGGATTCCGGNCCACCCTGCCCAAACCCGGAAATTGATAGCATGATTAAACGCGGATTTACCTGACTCAGTTGGTCATAGCCCAAGCCCAGTCTCGGCATCACGTCGGGCCGATAATTTTCAATAATTATGTCCGCCTCAGCCACCAATTCGAACACCAGTTGCTTCGCCTGTTCGTGCCGCAGGTCGATGCAGACATTCCGNTTGCCGGCGTTTTGCTGGTGATAGTAACCGGGTAAGCCNCCGACAACNTGGCCCCAAAGNCGAGTCACATCGCCATCTGGTGGCTCAATTTTTACGACATCGGCACCAAGGTCNGACAGCATACGGCCGGCAAAAGGGCCCGCAAGTACGCGCGAAAAATCCAGCACCTTTAATCCGCTCAGCGGAAATTGTTGTTCCATCGNTTTCCNCCCCTCACCNGCTTNGAGTATAACTTCAGCTCTGATAAATNGTATCGGNNCACAATAGGAAGCTTCACAGNATGACAAATGAACCTAAGCCAAAGGNTNCAGNGNNGNGCGCGCNCCTAACCGCCGACGCACAGGCGNCAAGCNTAGCCNTGAACGANCTGGGCTGGCGTAATGGCGATGCNCAAGCATTTCAAAAACAACGCGACTACCTCANACAGAATGCCGGCATCAAAGGCCTCGAGTGGGTAGAACCCCACGAGATCGAAAAAGCGCGAAACTTGTTNTATCGCGACGGTTTTGTGGTGGTCGCGGAAGCGCTTACACCGCAACTGTTGAGCGCTATGCGCAACGCCTGTGACCGCGCCATCCACGAGATTTTATCTTTAGACAAGCACCGCGTCGGCAATCGCGGGTCCCATCGTTATTCATTTGGTTCGGCGAGCAAAACCGGACACATGATGCATGAAATCGAGTGGACCCAGTTGTTAGATTTACCGTCGGTGACGCCTATTTTGACCGCCATCTTCGACTCTGCCGATTATATTGCTCGGGGCGGCGGCGGAGATTTTTGTTTGCCCGGCGCAACGGAATATCAGCGTCTGCACNCCGACATCAGTGACCGTATGACCCTAAACGGCCAAACCTTTGGCGCATTTTTCGACCCCGCCGGTCGCATCAGTTTACGGGATTTGCCCTGTCCTTACGTATGCTGCAATTTTTTGATGGTCGACTTCACCGCAACAAATGGCCCAACGAGGCAAATACCGGGGACACAAANCAGCCACGCACGTCTGCCCCGATTAGCTGACGAGCCCGAATGGATGAAACTGAGTACCGTCTGCCCGGCACCCGCNGGCAGCGTGCTCATCCGCGATCCACGGGCCTGGCACGGTGGCACGCCTAATCTTTCCAACGAGGTGCGCGCGATTCCCAACGCCGAGTTCTATGCGCCATGGTTTCGGGAACCCATGCCGCGCAGTATGCCAAGAGCGCTGTATAAAGAGCTGTCAGAGCATGGCCAACACATCGCCCGCTATATCGTGGCCGATACGGATGCAGAACTTGCTACAGGCTTTCGCGAAGACTTGGGCTCAACACCGCCGCTGTTTGAAAAGCGCTAATAGCTTCTAGTGAATTTCCGCGGCGTCGCCTTGCGCTTGACGGAACTTTTCAATATTAAAGCCCGGTTGCTGAGCCGCCTTAATCAATACCCGCTCGCGNCGCGCAATTTGCTCTGCGGCAGCTTTTACCTCGGTCGCGACATTATGAGGAATGACCACCGCGCCATGCTGATCGGCATGAATTAAATCGCCATCACATACCCGCATGCCTGCCACGTCTACAGGNCGCGAATAATCCACGACATGGATGTACGCATGGGACGGCAATACAGAGGCCGCTAGCATCTGAAAACCTTCGGCGATGTCAGGCAAGTCTCGAACGCAACCATCCGTCACCAAGCCAACGCTGCCGAAACCTTTGTGCACATTGGAGTTTACTTCGCCCCAGAAGCTACCGTACCCGCCAGCGCCATCCAAATCTTGCATNACAACAATAGTAGGCTTTGCGCCCTGATCGATGTAGGCGTAGTAGGCGTCGGAGAGTGCACGGGCATCCGCTCCAGATAGATCGCTGGGATGCGCCGCTCGAATTGTNGCTGTGCGCGCCAANCCCACCATCGGCGGCAAGTGCGGACGGGTGCAAATCAAGTTTGAGGTGGTGTAACCATANCCNCGTCGCTTTGGTATNAGTACCTCTAGCGCGTTACACACCGTCGGAGTATCCATGGTCTGCAGCTCTTGAATAAGCTGCTCGTTAAGCTCAAATACACTCACTGCGCGCGACCCCCATCAAATATTTTCCCAAAGATCTGTTGTCAGGAAATTGACCTGACTACCAAGTGTACTAAACGGCCGGGACGAGTGGTAAGGATGATCTTTTTTGCTTAGTGATGTCAGCCAAAATGTTATACAGCGCCGGCACAAGAACCAGTGTGATCACGGTGGAAAATAAGATCCCGAAACCCAACGACACCGCCATCGGCAAAATCATCTGTGCTTGAGTAGACGACTCAAACATGATCGGCAGCAAACCGAAAAATGTCGTTAATGACGTAAGCACGATCGCCCTGAACCTTTCGGCTCCAGCTTCAATAGACGCTAAGGCGTAATCTAAACCTTCGCGGGTCTTACGATTGACAAAATCAACCATTATGAGGCTGTCATTAACCACAACGCCCGCCAAAGAGATGCAGCCGATGATTGAGACCATACTTATGGTCGTATCAAGTACTGCATGACCCACTATCGCCCCGATTAGACCAAACGGAATGACCGACATAATGATCAGAGGCTGGAAATAGGAGCGCAGGGGGATGGCCAACAGCGCGTACAAGCTGCCGAGCACCAAGAAAGCGACGAGCATTAGTAGCCCTAAAACTTCTTCCTCTTCTTGAGAGCTTCCGTCAAGCTCCATGTTCACTCCCGGGTAACGCGAAAGCATCTCGGGTAAATAGTCCCTGCGGATTTTTCTGACTGCCGATCGAGGCTCCAGTACCTGCTGATCTACGTTCGCCATTACTCTGATTGTTCTTTGTTTGTCGAGCCGTTGTATTTGGCTGCGTCCCTGCCCAAGATCATATTCTGCTACTGAGCTGAAAGGCGCTTCGACCCTGTCCGGCAGTTGCACCCACATTCGCTCTAAATCGCCTATCGAGCGGCGCTCCTCCCTGGGGTATCGAACCATCACTCGCAGCTCGTCATTACCGCGCTGGAATCGCTGAGCTTCCGCTCCAAAAAAGGCTTCTCGAACTTGCCGGGCAAGATCGCTAAGCGTCAAGCCCGTCGACTCTGCGGTCTCTTTAACTCTAAGCTTCAGCTCTTGAGGTCCTTCGTTGTAGGAACTGGAGACCTCATAAACCCCGTCCAGACCTCGTAGGTAATTGCTCAATTCTTCAGCGGCTTGCTGCAGCTTGTCTGGGTTTTTCCCAACCATTCGAAACCCGATATCCGACTCACCACCCATCCGTTGTTTGCTGAAGAACTTAATCTCTTTCACCCCGGCAACATCGCCAAACTTTGCCCGCCAACGGTTTTCAATCTGGGCCGGCGTTATCGCAAGCGTCTCGTTAGGTTTTAACTCAACCATATAACGAGCGCCTTCGGGATAGACCCATGTAAAAGCATTCTCAACAAAATCGGCTTCAGTACCAAACTCTTCACGCACTTCCTGACGCAGCTCGCCGAGAGAGTCAGCAAGCTGATCCGAAATCCGTCCAGAGAGATCTTCGGGACTGCCCTCNGTAACTTCAATGTTCACTGCTAACATCGGATTTTCTATATCCGGGAAAAAACCATACTTAACAAAGCCGCCTGCAAAAAAACCGGCAACTANAATAATCAGTGACACAAAAACCGCGACAGTCGTGTATCGGTATTCAATCGCCCTGGCGAGGAACGGCTTATATTTATTTTCTATAAAACTCTTTAGCGATCGATCAACGTATTCAGTAATAACGCCTTTGTCTGATTTCGGCGGCGGCAAAAGCGCCAAGTGCGATGGCAGTATCAGCTTACTTTCGACCAACGAAAAGAGTAAGCAGAAAACAACAACGTANGCTAGAGCGTGGATCATTGCCGATGGCGCCCCCGTNACGAGNAACAATGGCGCAAAAGCAGCAACAGTGGTCAAGACGCCAAAGGTTGCAGGNATCGCAACCTTCTTCGTGCCGACAACGATACTTTTCAGGCTGTAGCCATTTTTTTCTGTTTCGGCGTGAGCGCTTTCGGCAACGATAATTGCGTCATCAACGACGATTCCTAAGACTAAGATGAAGGCAAAAAGGCTCATTATATTTATCGTCACGCCCACCATAGGCAGGAGCATAAAGGCACCAAGGAAAGCAACCGGCAGGCCAACAACCACCCAAACGGCAAGCCGCATCCTTAGAAAAATCGCTAGGACAACAAATACCAAGGCAAAGCCCATAGCCATGTTCTTCAACAGCATCGTTAACTGGTCGGACAGGAATCGGGTTGAATCCCCCCAAACATCTAAAAAGACACTGTCCGGAAGCGAGTCTTGTCGAGAGTCAATGTAGCGCCTTACGGATTCACTGATTTTAAGCTCGCTTTCATTTGCCGTTGACTTCACCTCGATCATCATCGCACGAGCGCCATTGAAATAGGCGTACCCCGGCCATTCAACAAAGCCGTCTTTTATTTCAGCAACGTCTCTCAAGCGCAACTTTGAACCGTCAGGATTCGTCAGCAGCACGATATTCGAAAACTCTTCCCCGGTATAAGCCTGACCATTTGCGCGCAGGCGAATATTTCCGCCATCGGTTCGAATCGACCCGCCAGGCAGATCAATCGACCAGCGGCTTATNACGCTAGCAACTTGGCTAAGGGTAAGNCCGTACTCGCGCAACCGCTGCTCCGAGATTTCAACGGCGATTTCATAGTCCTTGCGGCCCTGAATTTCTGCAAAGGTCACCTCGGGCAGAGCTACGATCTCTTCACGAATTTGCGTAACGAGATTTGCCATAGAAAACTCGTCNAGATCACCGCTAACGGCCACCATAAGCGCCTGAGCTTTTCTTTCAGTTTGGATGATGTATGGCCGCTCGGCATCCACCGGAAATGTCGAGATCCGATCGACAGCAAGTTTCACCCGATCGGTGATATCGCTCAATTCGTACCCTTGAGCTACGGCAACGTAAACACTACCGTAGCCTTCTCGAGCGACGGAGCGCAGCTCGTCAATGCCTTGTATCGAGGTAAGCGATTCCTCAATCTTTATGAGGATACCCTTCTCAACTTCCTCCGGACCGGCTCCGGGATACGGAACACCAATCTCGATCATGTCTAACGTAAAGGTAGGGAAGGTCTCTTTCTTAAGAATCGAAATAGCGTAAAAGCCAAGGGCGCAGATGAACACAAGCAGCAGATTCGCTGCAACGTGGTTGCGCGCAAACCAAGCGATTATCCCAGTGTTGAAGGACTGGTCTTGTTGCGTATCAGCGGTTTGCATGGTTCACGCTAGCTACTGACTCTTACTTTCATGCCAGGCAGCGGTTGCTCTACAGCGGTAGCGCAATAGCGATCCCCTTCGGCCAGCCCACCAGAGACGTAGAAGAAATTCTCGTCAGCCCGAACCACGTCGACGCGAGTGGGCCTGATGGTAGAGTCTTCATCTACCAACCAAAGTGTTTCACCTCTGTAAATAGACTGTCTTGGTATGACGAATAGATCCCCGCCTGGGCGCCCAGCGATGTCGGCAGATACAAACGTTCCCATCATTAAAGGCGCCTGCGCCAATTCCGCGCCTGCCTGCAGGCCATAGGGATCAAGCACCTGAGCAACTAGGTAAAGCACTCTGGTATCAGCATCAAACACACCCTCTGAGCGCGTGATCGACGCGCGCCAAGATATTGTTTCGCCGCCNAACTCTGTCCGCAAAACCGCCGAAAGCGGGAGGCCCGCNCGGAGCCTAGATATCTCTAGAAATTGCAGATCATTTTGCGTTATCGGCAGCCTTACTTCGGCTATATCAATCGCAAAGGTGGTGGCCAACTGCGACCCTACATTTACATATTGACCAACATCCGCGATTTTTTGACGAACTAAGCCGTCGTATGGCGCCCGGATAACGGTCCGATCGAGATCGCCTTCGGCCTTCTCTAGATCCGCTTGAGCGGATTGCAGTTCGGCCATAGCCGCAGACAACTGCGGTTTTCTGAGTGCGAGCGCNGACGGTGGGGCCGTATTAGGATTGAGCCGCTGCAGCCGCGAATAGTCTTCCTGAGCGTAACTCGCCGTAGCCGTTTCCGTTGCAAGCTGCGTCTCCGCTCTAGCGACGGCCGCTCGCGCTCGCTTCACAACACTTGCATAGTTCCGCGGGTCGATACGCACTAAAACATCATTCTTTCGAAAGAAGCCGCCGCTAACAAAGGCTGGCGATACTTCTATGATCTGGCCGGAAGCTTCAGCGACCAGCGTAGTCTGCGTTCTGGGCGCCACGGACCCCTGTGACTGAACGCTAAACGTTACCGGATCTCGCNTTGCTTCCACCACATCCACCAGCAATGCCGGCGGCGCGACCGACGCGGTTGCAACCTCAGGCCGGGCATTAAAAAGCGCCCATGCGGCTACAGAAGCAAAAAGCATAATCAGAACCGGCAGTATTTTTTTTGTTTTCATGCGTTCGCCCCACTGGGTGCTCAATCTAATTTGCCAAGCTGCGCTATTCTGATGACATCACATCTTCGAGTTTCCGAGATTAGCGCCAAGTCACAGATTCATACTGCGGGGTTGACCTAAANTTGGACAGATAATGCTACTTTAAGTAACACTAAGAGCGCAAGGCACTATTTTCCAATTTTTCTTTAAAANCTAGCCTATGCGGAGCATTGTGGTAAACACATGAAATTGCTATGANCACAACTGCATGGCGCAGCCACCTACCACGACTTACCTTTCCGACAATCCATGGGTTAATATTTTGCGCCTAAGCATTACGAGGGGAATGGCATGGCAGACAAGACACGCGCGCTGGCTCTGGCAGAACTGACCGCAGCAGGACAACCGTTCGAGCTGATTCCAGGCAGTGTTTTTGGNCGTGATTGTTTNCGCTTCAAGAATGCACCNGCAACGCTACGCACTCTTTTTGCAGACACCTGCAGCGATGCGCCATTTTTGGTTTACGGTGATGAACGTCTAAGTTTCGCCGNAACCTATGCNGCCGCAGCTCGCGTGGCTANCGTGCTGGTTANCGACTACAGCNTAAANCGCGGCGATCGCGTCGCCATTTCTATGCGCAACTACCCCGAATGGATTTTGAGCTTTATGGCCGTAACCGCAGTAGGCGGCATAGCAGTAGCAATGAACGCGCTGTGGCGACCCGACGAAATGGCATTTGGTTTATCCGACAGTGGCGCCAAAGTACTAATTGCCGATCAAGAACGACTGGATCGGTTTGCCGACATNAGCCCAGCTCTAGATATACAAGTGATCGCCGTACGAGCCGAGGCTACCGATCATGCGAATCTGGCAGACTTGGTCAGCGCTTATGCCGATGTCACTGAAATGCCTGCGCAAGCGCCAGACCCAGAAGACGACGCAACGCTTATGTATACCTCTGGTTCTACCGGCAACCCTAAGGGTGTTGCTTCGTGTCACATCAACATTATCAGCGCGCTGATGAGCTGGGAACTAGACCAAACCACGGCCATTGCGCTTATGGATGAACCTCCAGCACAGCCAGAACACCCACCGGCGACCTTGTTGGCGGTACCTCTATTCCACGCCACCGGNTCTTTAGCAGTGTACCTTGCCAGTTATCGTCACCAGCGCAAATTGGTGTCTATGTATAAATGGGATCCCGTTGCAGCCGCTGCACTGATCGAGGAAGAGAAAATTACCGGCTTTATTGCCCCGGCAGCTATGACCGGCGATTTGATACTAGAAGCGAATCGAAGTGATCGAGATCTTTCTTCGTTACTGTCCGTAGGCGGCGGCGGCGCACCTCGTGCACCGGATCAAGTGCGCAATATTCAACAATCATTCACCAAAGCCATGCCNGGCACNGGATGGGGCATGACCGAAACCAATGCCATTGGCACCGGTATAGGCGGACAGGACTATTTAGANCGACCCGCAAGCTCCGGCCGTTGCAGCGCNGTGTTAGAACTGAAAATCGTCGACGANGACGGCAACGAATGCNCAACNCACTCNCCCGGAGANNTGCTCGTGCGCGGCACCAGTATCTTCCGCGGCTATTGGAATCGGCCAGACGCCAATGCCGAAACCTTCGTCGACGGCGACTGGATGCGTACCGGCGACGTCGCCTATTTGGATGAAGAGGGCTTTTTATTCATCGTCGACCGGATCAAAGACCTTGTTATTCGCGGTGGCGAAAACATCGGCTGCGGCGAGGTAGAAGCGGCGCTGCTCGAGCATCCCGATGTGCACGAAGCTTCTGTTTACGCGGTGCCAGACGAGCGCCTCGGCGAAGAAGTCGGCACAACCTTGTATACCGAACAACCGCTAAGCGAAGAAGAACTGCGCGAGTTTCTCACCGAGCGACTCGCTAAATTCAAAATTCCAACCTACGTTTGGCAACAGCAGGAACCGCTGCCGCGCACAGCTTCGGGCAAAATTCTCAAACGAGAATTGCGCGAACAGGCCACCATACGGATGAACAGTTAGGATGCCGGCGTGGCTGGCTCTGGCCATTGCACTGTTACTGAGCGGCTGCACCAAACCAAACTCTGAGGATTCCGCGGCTATGGCAAGACCAACACCGCCAATTGCAAATACCCTGTTTGGTCAACTGCAAGGCGATTGGGCAGACACAGCTCAACATGTTCGCGTGTTTAAAGGCGTACCCTATGCACGTCCGCCAGTCGGCGACCTGCGCTTTAAACCGCCTCAAGCGCCGACCCGCTGGCAAGGCATTCGCAAGGCAAATACATTTTCCCCAGCGTGCTGGCAACAATACAGCCGCAACGCGTTTGTCTGGAGTCGCGGCGAATTCCCTCGCAGCGAGGATTGTCTGTATCTCAACATTTGGAGCCAGGCCGAGCACCACGAACCTCTGCCCGTTATGGTTTGGTTTCACGGTGGCGCACATACCGGCGGCTATGGTCATGTAGATTTGTTCGACGGCACGCGCCTCGCAGAGCAAGGCGTCGTCTTGGTGACCATCAACTATCGCTTAGGCCCGTGGGGCTTTCTAGCCCACCCTGCTTTAAGCGCCGAGTCTAGCCACAACAGTTCTGGTAACTACGGCTTGATGGACAAAATTGCTGCGCTGAATTGGGTGCGCGATAACATCGGCGCATTCGGCGGCGATGCTGATAACGTCACTATTTTTGGTCAGTCCGCTGGCTCCAGCAGTGTCTGCGCATTGATGGCTTCACCGCTCAGCGAGGGCTTATTTCACAAAGCCATTGGTCAATCCGCGGCCTGCTTGTATCCGCCGGGCGTAGACACCGACGGCCAAACGCGCGGTCGGGCTCTAGCTGAGGCTGCGGTCAAAATAAACGGCATCTCAAGTAAAGAATCGATCACCGCGGATACATTGCGCAACATCGACAATCAAAGCCTGCTAGAGGCCGTGGATGCGAGCGGTTGGGCGGCCCAATCCAGAATCGTCGTCGACGGATGGGTATTACCCGAACCCGCTACAGACATCTTCAATACCGGACGCCAAGCAAAAGTACCTGTATTACTCGGCTCAGCGGCGAACGAAGGCCACCTGCTGTTCCCGCTGAACAAGGATCTAAGCAGGGCGGACTTGGACGCCTATTTGGCCAAAACATTCGGTTCGCTAAGCGCAGAAGTGGCCAACGCCTACGCTCAGGAATTGCGGGTTTCTCCGGGTTTCGCCCAACGAGAAATCAGCACCGATCTATTTATGGCCTATGGCATGCGCGACTGGGCAGGTCATATGCACCGCGCTGGCGTTAAAACTCACCTCTATTTTATGGAACACGTACCACCCGCTTTTCAAATTTATTTGGCCAGTGAACCAAACCTTGATCTGCCAGAAGGCCCCCGCAGCGTCGGCGCTTATCATTCGGGAGATCTGGTCTACGTCTTTAATAACCTCGACCTATTCGCTATCGAATGGAGCGACGGGGATCGAGCGATGGCGCAAGCTATGAGCGGTTATTGGACTCAATTCGCCAAGACCGGCAACCCCAACAGAGCCGACCTACCACACTGGCCGAGCTACACCGCCGATCAGCATCAAACCCAGCGCCTTGATGCCTCTATTGAAGCGATCCCTGGTGCCCGTCGACAAAAATTAGATCTGATGCAACGGCGTTTTGCTGCTAACCCGCAGTAATCGGCAAGCACAGTCGTTAACATACTGCCTTCGCGCACAAAAACTCTAACGTTATGAGCAAAAACAAAACATCTGACCAACCCCTTACTTTCGAGTCAGCAATGACCGAACTTGAGCAGCTGGTTGAAAAAATGGAAGACGGCGAACTCACCTTAGATGAGTCATTGAAAGCATTTGAGCGCGGCGTGGTGCTGACCCGACTGTGTCAAAACGAACTTAAAAACGCCGAGTTAAAAGTACAACAACTCAACAGTGACGGTGAATTGGAAGCGCTGGAAATTGCCGACCCAGAAAATGTATAGCCTCGACGCTCTACGCGAGCGCATCGAAGATAAACTCGCAACTTTGTTGCCCGCGCATTCAGCGATCGCACAACCTATGCTAGACGCGATGCGCCACGCCGTTTTAGGCGGCGGTAAACGAATGCGTCCGCTTTTTGCCTGCGCCAGTTGCGAGGCGTTTGGTGGCGACGTGGAGCCAGCACTGACAAGCGGCTGCGCACTGGAATTCATACATTCTTATTCGCTGATTCATGACGACCTGCCAGCCATGGACGATGACGACATACGCCACGGTAAGCCGGCAACACACATCGCTTACGGCGAAGCTAACGCGATTCTTGCCGGCGACAGCTTACATTCGCTGGCGTTTCAGGCCGTAGTAGACAACGATGCGCTCGACGCTCACAGCAAGCTGAGTATCATCCAACTGCTTTCTGACGCCGCCGGCTGGGCGGGCATGTCCGGCGGACAATGTCTGGATATTGAGGCTGAAGGCCGCGATCTGCACTTGGAGGAATTAAAGGCCTTACATGCAGCAAAAACGGGGGCATTAATTCGCGCCTCCATGCAAATCGGCGCCTACAGTGCTGGAGCCCATCCCGACAAATCGCGCTATGGCGCCTTGTCTGAAGTAGGCGATTTAATTGGCTTGGCGTTTCAGATTATGGACGACGTTTTGGACGTCACCCAATCCACTGACGTACTCGGCAAACCCGCTGGGTCTGATGAGGCACAAGCAAAGAACACATTTCCTAAACTGATGGGGCTCGAGGCTTCGAAAACAGAGGCGGCCAACCTACTTAATAAAGCAATTGGTCTTCTACATGATAACGGGCTCGCCACACCTACTATGATCGAATTAGCTACGCGCGCCGTGCACAGAACGTACTGAAGCTGGCCGTTTATCTGCGCCGCCGACACCCGACGCTACAGTAACCCCACAACGACTGCGCCGATTAGACCCGCGGCCAGACCTGCAAGGACATCGTCCGCCATCACACCGAGACCACCCTTTAGCGCTCGATCACACCACCCGATTGGACCCGGTTTGGCTATATCCAATAACCGGAATAGCACAAACACCAAGCCCGCAACCCACCACACCGCCGGCACCAAGGCTAACGCCAGCCACAAGCCCGCAACCTCGTCAGCGACTATCTGCGGTTCGTCGTGCAACTTCGAGCGCCGCAGAAACCCAGCACAAACCCACCAACTCACCAAGCCATAGGCCACCGCTATGGCGATCTGGACGAGCACGGGTAAGGCGCTTAAGCCCCACCACCAGACCGCCAGCGCCGCCAGTGAACCCCAAGTTCCAGGTGCTGGACGCACCAATCCGGTACCACCAAAGGTCAGCCAGAACACTGATGGCCGCCATAGGTTCCTAAAGTTAAGTGCTGAAGTGTTGGTAGCCACGAGTCTCAATGTCCTTACCGTCAAGACGTATCCCTGGTGCGCTGGACAATTCGCCAATACATAGACCCGCTGCTACGTGTTCGGCACTGGCAAATAATATTTGGTAATCGTCACCACCGTGCAGCGCGTCTTCAAGTGTTGCACCAATACCGAGGGGTATCGCATCCGCCTGCAAATCTGCACCGCAGCCGCTGGCTTGGAGAACATGGTTTAAATCTTGTAGTAATCCATCAGAAATATCGATAGCACAACTGGCCGCCTTGATGTCACTTCGACAATCAAAGCGCGCTTGGGGCCGATAGTACGCTCGCTGCATGTCAGACAACGCATCAGCCACTGCGGGCAGGTGCTGCTGCTGTCGCAGACAAGCCGCGGCACTGCCTAAAGCACCTGTGACAAATAGACGCTCGCCAGGTTTTCCGGAACTGCGCAACTTAGCCTGCCCCTGCTCTACTTCCCCATGCACGCTAACACTAATGGATAAAGCGCCTCGACTTAAATTGCCACCACACACGGCGACGTTAGTCTCTTTAGCTGCCACAGCCATGCCCTGAGCAAGCCGCTGCACCCATTGCGCACTGATTTCGTCTCCAAGCTCCGGCAATGTTAGCGCCACCAAGGCATAACGAGGTAATGCCGCCATGGCAGCAAGATCCGATAGGCTCACCATAAGCGCTCTATAGCCAATAAGTTCTGCCGGTGCGGATTGCGGAAAATGCACATCTGCCACGAGCGTGTCGATCGAAGCCACCGCGTCAAAACCAGAACGCATTTGTATCACCGCGGCGTCATCACCGATCCCAACCTGTATCCATGGCGCGGTGGCGCTAGCACCCAGCACTTGGCTAATGCTCTCAATCAGCCCGAATTCATTCACGCCGTTGCCCATGCCAAGCGGCTACTTCTACCTGACGTTTCTGAGCAGAGAGTTTGTCGAGCACACCGTTAATAAATTTATGCGCGTCTGCCGAACCAAAGACTTTGGTCAACTCAACGTATTCGTCAATCACTACTCGATAAGGAATATCGATACGCTCGGACAGCTCCACAGCAGCCAAGCGCAAGACGCCGCGCTCCACCATGTCGAGTTGCTCCATCGGTCGGTCCAAGAGGGGTGTCAGCAACTGATCTAACTCATCACTGCGGTTGATCATGTGGGCCAAGATGTCCAAGAAGAACGCGTCATCAGCTTTGTCTAGGGCGCGCTCAGCGAATTCTTTATGCAATTGTGCTAAGTCGGCGTTAGCAAACTGCCATTGATAGGCCGCCTGAACAAGCGCACGACGGGCCTTACGACGCGCCCATATATTAGGTTTAGATATAGTTTCGGTCATTGTCGAGGCCTATCGTCTGAGGGTTAGCCGCAGATCGTCGCCGATCTGCACAGTATCCACCAGCCGAGCCTGATGGGCGTCAGGTAAATGCGTCACGATCAAATCGGCCACAGATTGGCTGTCGGTGCCCAGAATTTTGGGTGCCACATAGGCTATCCATTCATCCCAAAGCCCAGCTTTAACAATACTGCCTACTAGCGTCGGCCCAGCCTCTATAAGCACTTCATTGCAGCCTTGTTGGGCAAGTTCCGCTAATACTCCATGTAAGTCTCGCGGCCCATCTGTTAAATGCACCTGCTTAACATGCGCACTGTGCGCCAACCCGACATCGCCGTAGCCCTGCTGATGCACTAGAAGGGTCGCGGCTTGGCCCTGTAAAACTTGGGCATTGCTCGGGGTACGGCCATAGCTGTCCAGAATCACCCGCAACGGCGCCTGGGCGTGCGCGTACGCTGGGTCTCGGACAGTGAGCGCGGGATTGTCAGCAATCACTGATCCAACGCCGGTAACAATAGCGTCGCTGCGTGCGCGCCAATACTGAACATCCGCGCGGGCGGCGCTGCCGGTAATCCATTGACTCGCGCCGTTTGCCAAGGCGACGGATCCATCCAGACTGGTTGCGGTTTTAATTCGAACCCAGGGTCGCTGCTGGGAAATACGCCGGGTGAACCCCTGTATCAACTCTTTAGCACTGGCTAATTCCAAAACATCTACCGCAATGCCAGCTTCTCGCAACATGCGGATGCCGCTGCCTGCAACGTTGGGGTTAGGATCAACCGCCGCGACAACCACCCGAGCCACGCCGGCGTCAATGAGCGTTTGCGCGCAAGCCGGAGTGCGACCAACAAACGAACACGGCTCTAGCGACACAAAGACTGTTGCGTTATGCGCGCCATCTTCGATATTACGTAGCGCATTGACTTCAGCATGACCAGAACCCGCGCGCTGATGAAAACCCCGACCGAGCACATTGCCATCGCGCCAGATGATGCAACCCACCGGCGGATTCGGCGCACAGGTCATTCGGCCCTGAGCTGCCAACTCAACACAGGCCTCAAGAAAAATTCGGTCTGAAACAAACATCCTAGCTGCCGTCGATACGGCTGAGTTTCTGTATTTCGTCGGCAAATTCGCTGACGTCTTGAAAGTCTCTGTAAACCGAGGCAAATCGCACATACGCCACTGGGTCCAATGCCCGGAGCTCTTGCATAACTTCCTCGCCAACGCGCATAGCCGGCAGTTCCCTTTCGCCAGTCGACCGCAGCCGATGCTTTATGTGGGTCATGGCGCTTTCAATCTGGTCTTCACTGACCGGTCGCTTCTCTAGAGCTTTCGCGAGTCCGTAGCGCAATTTTTCTTCATCGAAGGGCTCGCGCGTGCCGTCGCGCTTTATCAACCTAGGCATGGTCAGCTCTGCCGTTTCAAATGTGGTGTAGCGCTCACCGCACTTTTGGCACTCGCGTCGTCGACGCACAGCGTCCCCCTCTGCCACCAAACGCGAATCAATCACTTTAGTGTCGTCAGCATGGCAGAAAGGGCAATGCATAAGCGCTAATTCATGAACTTGGGTATACGGGAAACCGCGCGCACAAGTCGAGTACCTGCTGACGAACACTGACTATGTTGTCTTCATTGTCGATATCATCAAGCACATCGCAGATCCAATCGGTCATGACTTCGCATTCCGCTTCTTTGAACCCGCGTCGTGTTACCGCCGGAGAACCAATCCGCACGCCACTGGTTACGAATGGCGAGCGCGGATCATTAGGTACCGCATTTTTGTTGACCGTAATATTAGCGCGCCCTAAAGCAGCATCCGCCGCTTTTCCAGTAATGTCTTTATCGACCAAGTCCAATAACAATAGGTGATTATCGGTCCCACCGGAGACCACGGAGTAACCCCGACCAATCAAACCCGCTGCGATTGTGCGCGCGTTCGCTAACGTTTGCGCCTGATAACTCTTGAAATCCGGCTGCATGGCTTCTTTAAAGCAAATCGCCTTAGCCGCAATCACGTGCATTAAAGGCCCACCTTGGCTGCCGGGGAACAGTGCCGAGTTCAATTTCTTTTCAATATCCGGATTCGAGCGCGCAAGGATAATTCCGCCACGCGGGCCGCCTAACGTTTTATGCGTGGTGGATGTAACTACATCTGCAAAGGGAACCGGGTTTGGGTATTCTCCCGCCGCCACCAAACCCGCGACATGCGCCATGTCTACCAGTAAGTAAGCCCCTACCGAGTCTGCGATGTCACGAAATCGCTGCCAGTCCAACACTCGAGAGTACGCAGAAAAACCCGCCAGTAACAATTTCGGTTTGTGTTCCTGTGCCAGACGAGCGACTTCGTCATAATCCACCGCACCGGTGTCAGCGCTGATGCCGTATTGCACAGCGTTATACAACTTGCCAGAAAAATTAACGCCCGCGCCATGCGTAAGGTGCCCGCCGTCGGCTAAGCTCATGCCCAGCACCGTATCGCCGCCCTCTAGCAAGCCCAGATATACCGCTGCATTGGCCTGAGAACCAGAATGGGGTTGTACATTCGCGTAATCGGCGCCAAACAGCTGTTTAGCACGCTCAATAGCCATAACCTCGACCTGATCCACGTATTCGCAGCCACCGTAGTAGCGTTTGTGCGGATAGCCTTCAGCGTATTTGTTGGTTAACACGCCGCCCTGAGCTTGCATGACCCGGGGACTCGCGTAGTTTTCCGACGCGATCAATTCAATATGCTGCTCTTGCCGAAGCGTCTCCGCCGCAATGGCCTGGGCCATTTCATCATCAAAACCTGCAATTGATTCATTGCCTACAAACATGATCGGACCACCGATTCGGGTTACTTAACAAGTTCTGCATTGTAGCTCAAAGCGCTCTGCGAAGGCTCTGAAAGAATCACGCTGTCAGCAACAATCCCATTCAAGTCCAACTCGGCTAAGTCCAATGATATTTTTAAAAAGACGACTCGGTCAGATGTTCGTATACTGCGCGACTTTATTTTTCAGCTAATTCTGAGGATCAACATGGCGCAATACGTCTACACGATGCAAGGGGTCACCAAGACGGTGCCAGGACAACGCACCATTTTGCAAAACATCCATCTGTCGTTTTTTCCGGGAGCCAAAATTGGTGTACTCGGACTCAACGGCTCTGGTAAATCCAGTTTGCTGCGCATCATGGCCGGAGTGGATACAGAAATAGAAGGCGAGGCCCGACCACAAAAGGACATACGCATTGGCTATCTGCCCCAAGAACCATCCTTGGACGACGCGTTAGACGTGCGCGCCAACGTTGAACTGGGCGTAGCTGAGACCATGGCGATTCTCAATGAATACAATAGCATCTCGGACCGCTTTGCCGAACCCATGGACGACGACACCATGGCCGAATTGCTCGAGCGGCAAGGTGATCTGTCTATGCAGATTGACGCGGTGGACGGCTGGGAAATCGACCGTACTTTGGACATTGCCGCCGATGCGCTGCGGCTTCCGCCTTGGGAAACACCGGTTAACACCCTATCCGGTGGCGAACGACGGCGAGTCGCGTTGTGCGCTCTATTATTATCAAAACCCGACATGCTGCTGCTGGATGAACCGACAAACCACCTCGATGCCGCTAGCGTGTCCTGGTTGGAAAGATTCCTCGACGAATACTCGGGCACCGTGGTTGCCGTTACGCACGACCGTTACTTCCTCGACAACGTTGCGGGGTGGATTCTGGAACTGGATCGTGGCCGCGGCATTCCCTACGAAGGCAACTACACCACCTGGTTAGAAGCTAAAGAACAGCGGCTTGATAGCGAGGCGTCTCAAGAGGAGGCTCGCCAGAAAACCATCAAAGCAGAATTAGAATGGGTGCGGTCTAATCCAAAGGCCCGCCAAGCAAAAAGTAAGTCGCGACTGGCGCGCTTTGACGAATTAGTCGCCGAGCAAACCGAGGCGCGCAACGACACCACTGAGTTGTTCATTCCGACCGGCGAGCGATTGGGCGAAAAGGTCATAGAAATCAATGGTCTAAGTAAAAGTTTCAATGACCGCATGTTAATCGACAATTTCAGCGCCATCATTCCGCGGGGCGCCATCGTCGGCATTATTGGTGGAAACGGGGCCGGCAAATCGACCTTTTTCAAGATGCTCACCGGCGTTGAAACGCCTGATGCGGGCACGATAGATATCGGCTCCACCGTAGATATGGCCTATGTTGACCAAAGTCGCGACGACCTTGCCGCAGATAAAACTGTTTGGGAGGAGGTGTCGAATAATCAGGACATCATGCGAATCGGTAAGCACGAGATTCCGAGCCGCGCTTACGTTGGCCGCTTTAATTTTAAGGGGGCCGATCAACAAAAGCAGGTGGGCACATTGTCTGGCGGTGAGCGCAATCGCGTGCACCTAGCAAAACTCTTACGCAAAGGCGCAAACGTTTTGTTGCTGGACGAGCCAACAAACGACCTAGATGTCGAAACTTTGCGCGCCCTGGAGGAGGCTATGACCAGCTTCGCCGGTNCCGCGCTGATTATTTCTCACGATCGATGGTTTTTAGATCGGGTCGCGACTCATATCATCGCCTTCGAAGGCGACAGCAATNTCGAGTGGTTTGAGGGCAACTACAGCGACTACGAAGCNGATCNCAAAAAGCGTATCGGAGACGCCGCACCTACTCGCGTGCAGTACAAGCGAATCCATCGATAGCGCGGCGCAATCGGTTATAGCGTCGACACCACCTCGAGCGCCGCCGCCAGAGTTTTGACGCCATGGATCGCCATATTGCCGATACGCTCTTTCGGGCGATTCGCAAACGGCACAATGGCGTGCTTAAAACCGTGCTTAGACGCTTCGCGCAACCGTTCTTGNCCGTTGGCGACAGGACGTAACTCACCAGTCANACCTAGCTCGCCGAAAACGATCAATTCGCGCGGCAGTATGCGATCCCGAAAAGATCCCAATACCGCTAACAACACCGCCAAATCGGCGCCTGTCTCATTGATGCGCACCCCACCCACAGCGTTGGCAAAGACGTCTTGATCGCCTAGCGTAATACCACAATGGCGGTGCAGTACGGCTAAATGCATGGCGAGACGCTGTTGGTCTATTCCCACAGCAACACGTTTAGGATGCCCGCCGGCGACGTCATCCACTAACGCCTGAAGCTCTACTAACAGCGGCCGCGTACCCTCCCAAGTCACCGTGGCGACACTGCCAGGAGAATCTACTTCACCGCGCTGTAAAAAAATGGCCGACGGGTTGGCGACCTCTTTCATTCCAAGATCGGTCATGGCAAATACACCCAGTTCATTCACCGCGCCAAATCGGTTTTTATGGCCGCGTAAGGTGCGGTAGCGACTGCCTGCTGGACTGTCGAGCATCATGAAACAATCGATCATGTGTTCGAGTACTTTCGGCCCGGCCAAGCCGCCTTCTTTGGTAATGTGGCCAACCAAAATAATCACCACATCCTGCTGTTTTGCGAGACGTGTAAAGAATGCAGCGGTCTCTCGAACTTGAGTAACCGAACCCGGCGTTGATTCTAAACCGTCCATTTGCAGCACCTGCACGGAATCCAACACCACAACTCGTGGTTTCTGCGTCGTAATATGGTGAGCGATGACTTCAGCACGCGTCTCGGCAGCCACATTCAAAGCGTCCATCGGTAACTTCAGGCGTTGCGCGCGCAAGGCAAGTTGTTGCAGAGATTCCTCGCCGGTGACATAAAGCACACTCTGCTTAGCCGCCAGCTTTGTACACGCCTGGAGCAGCAAGGTGCTCTTACCCGCTCCGGGATCTCCGCCAATTAACACCACCGACCCCGGGACAAACCCACCCCCTAAAACACGGTCCAACTCGGCAAAGCCCGACCCTATACGCGCGGTTTCCAGCGCCTCCACCTCACCGAGTTTTTTAATCTCCGCGGCCGCGCCGGCAAACCCCAAAGCATTATGGGCCACTGCGCCGCCAGAAATTGGGCTTATGTTGACTTGGCTTAAACTGTTCCAGACGTCACAGGTGTGGCATTGGCCCTGCCATTTTGCGTGCTCTGCACCACACTCTTGGCAAACGTATGCGGTCTTTATTTTGCTTTTTGCCATCAGGCGATTGGGCTCGGCAGCATAGCTAGTGATCGAAATCGTTGTACATGTCGTGAGCAAGATCCTCGAACTTGGTGAGGTGGCCTGTGAACTTCATCCTGATTTTACCAATCGGGCCGTTGCGCTGCTTACCTATAATAACTTCAGCAACACCCAGATCCTCGGTATGTTCGTTGTATACCTCGTCACGATAAATGAACAAGATAACGTCTGCATCTTGCTCAATAGCACCGGATTCGCGCAAGTCCGCATTCAATGGGCGTTTATCCGGCCGAGATTCCAATTGTCGGTTCAACTGTGACANCGCTAACACCGGGCATGCCATCTCCTTTGCCAGCGCTTTCAACGACCGAGAAATTTCCGAGATTTCGTTGACTCGATTTTCGCTCGGTGTCGANGTGCGCATAAGCTGCAAATAGTCGACCACAATCAGACCGAGCCCCCCCGCTTCGCGGGCAACCCGACGCGAGCGCGAGCGCATCTCGCCCGGTGTTAAGCCAGCGGTATCGTCAATATACAATCGCTTGTCGCGCAACTGGCTAACGGCACCAGTAAACCGCGTCCAATCTTCATCCTGCAGTTCACCGTTTCGCAGCCGCGTCTGGTCAATCCTGCCCAAGCTCGAGATCATCCGCATGACAATCTGTTCGGACGGCATTTCTAAACTGAAAAATAAAACGGCCTCTTCGGACATCACCGCATGTTCGGCCATGTTAATNGCGAAGGCCGTCTTACCCATGGACGGGCGCGCCGCCAAAATCACCAAATCTGAATTTTGCANCCCGGATGTTTTCTTATCTAAATCCTTGAACCCCGTAGCTAAGCCGGTGATCGCACCCTTGGACTTGGTCAACAGCTCCACTTTTTCGATGGCTTTGGCTAACAGCGGGCCGACCTTTTCCGGGCCGCCGTCTTTGCTGCGTTGCTCGGCGATTTGGAACACCGCCTGCTCAGCTAGATCNAACAAGGTGCTGCTGTCACGCCCATCTGGCGTAAACGCGGAGTCGGCAATTTGATTCGCCGCACCAATGAGTTGTCGTAACACCGAACGTTCGCGCACGATGCGACCATAGGCCATGACGTTGCTTGCCCCAGGTGTNAATTCNGCCAAATCCGCGAGGTACGTCAAACCACCCGCCTTGTCCAGCAACCCTCGGGATTGCAGACGCTCGGATACGGTCACAGCATCTAACGGCTGATTTTCGTTAGCTAAATCCATCATCGCTTCAAAGATGATTTGGTGTTGCGTACGGTAGAAATCTGCTGCGGCAACGACTTCCACTAGGTCGAACCAGCCCTGATCATCCAGCATAAGACCGCCCAAAACGGACTGCTCCGCCTCCATAGAGTGCGGCGGCACTTTAAGGGGGTTTACGGTAAGGTCAGGATTTTCTGGCGCGAATTCAGACATCTTTATCGGTTATTGGTGGCGCGTTCGGCATCGACACAAACGCTAATCTGCTGTTTCCCAAGGATAGGACAGATTAGGCGTTAGGGGTCGGAATGCAAGTTCTACTTGTTTTAGATGGGCGGAAGAACACCCAGTTCAACCGACGCAAGGNCCNGCTGGATTGTCGAACCCTGCGCATTTATAGGCCCAGAAAACCGTACCGTTATGTCCGGCTGTTATTCCTCAACCACCGCAACTTTGATCTGCACGGTAACGTCCGAATGCAGCTGCAAGGCGATATCATATTCACCTAGGCTACGAATAGCCCCTTCGGGCATCCTCACTTCACTGCGCTCTAGGGTATGACCGTCACGAATTAGAGCATCAGTAATGTCTTGAGTACCCACGGAACCATACAAACGGCCTTCCTCACCCGACTTGACCATAATGGTCACCAACGTTTCTGCGAGTTTCTCGGCTCGGCTTTNTGNTTCAGTCAACTTNTCGTTCGCCGCTTTTTCAAGGTCCGCTCGACGCTCTTCAAAATAAGCNCGATTGGCTTTATTGGCTTGCACCGCTTTGCTATTAGGAATCAGAAAGTTGCGTGCAAAGCCCGGCTTTACTGAGACTTCATCACCCAGATCGCCGAGGTTATTGACCCGTTCTAACAAGATCACATTCATAATATTTCCTCGNTNTGCGCTACTTGTGNTGGTCGGTATANGGCAACANNGCNAGNTANCGCGCNCGCTTNACNTCNGTTGCTAAATTNCGCTGAAACCGNGCGGANGCNCCNGTGATGCGNCTNGGAACAATTTTGCCNGTTTCACCNATGAATTGNCGCAGCCCGTCTAANTCNTTGTAGTCGATTTCNATTTCTTTAAATTGAACTTGTACTCGTCGTCCGCCTCTCATTATTCGNTCTCCTCAGCTGGTTGTACCGCTTCTTCAACTACCGCCTCATCAGTTGTCTCGGCTACTTCTTCGGCCGGCGCAGCGGCGGCAGTTGAGGCACGTGCAACGCTCTCTTCTTCGCGACGACGATCACGCTCACGATCTTTCTCTTGCTCACGCAATTCTTCCTCGTACAACTTAGAGTTGCCAACAACAGGGCCCTTGCGTCGAATCACCAGACTCCGAATAACCGCGTCATTAAAGCGGAAAGCACTCTCAAGTTCGTCAAGAGTTTCTTGATTTATCTCGACGTTGAACATGATGTAGTGAGCTTT
>PBQQ01000007.1 GCA_002725095.1 Gammaproteobacteria bacterium | reverse complement strand
ATCGCCGATGCGTCTTTGTCGAGTTTTCTACTCGGTACACGAACATCAAGAATCTTGCGTTCTGCAAACAGCGACAGGCTCGCCGCATCTTGGCTCAAACTGTGCCAGCTAAAGCCTGCATCTACGTGATGCACACTGCGTTCAGAGAATCCCTGATCACGCGCCACAGCGATTATCTGATCGCAAGCTTCGGTCACAAGCAGAGTGTCATCACCACTGACCAGATACACCGGAGCAAGGNCTTTGTCCAAAACTCCGCGCAGTTGGTCGGGTCTAACGGGCATGTGAGCTCGACGAAGCTTGCTGTATTAAATTCAAACTGCGCAACAATTGTGCGGCAAGCTCGCGTTCCAGCGACTCGGCCACCTCCTCTTTAACTGCAGCAGTGGCCAACAGGTTACTGCGATCCAACCGAAAGTAGCGTTGTCGGCTTAACGTGCGCGCCGCTTGNAGTTCTTGCCCAGCGGCATCAACAATCCTAAAACGCACCTCTATNCGTACGGCCTGCTCCAACAACATGGCTTCTGCCGAAACCGCGCCGTCAACCTGCTGACGCCTAACGTCGATCAAATCAATCACTACGTCGGCCGAATCCTCCGCCCATACACCCCATTGTGAAAGACGCGTCGTCAGCGCTATGCCNANGCGACTGTCCTTGCCATCGCCGCTCACNGTGTAGANATGACCTGANTTCATCAAGTCCTGCCCNCGCAGTTGGAANCCACAACCCGCAAGNACAAGCAAGACCGNGCCCNCCGTTAAGCATTTAACCCACGACAATATTGACCAACTTATTTGGAACATATATTTCTTTACGTACGNTCTTGCCNTCCAAATGTCGCGCCACATTTTCTTCGTTCTTAGCGGTTTTAAGAATATCAGCCTGCACAGCGTCCGCCGCAACGTCAATTTGCCCACGTACTTTGCCGTTCACCTGAACCACCAGCGACAAGCGTTGTTGCGCCAGCGCTGTTTGATCAATCTGTGGCCAAGGCTGGTTGACTAAGTTGCCCGCTTGTCCCAATTCGGACCACAGCCGATGGGCAATATGCGGTGCTATCGGCGAAATAATCAGCGCTGCACTGACCAGTGCTTCTTGAACAGCGGCCCGATCTGCGTCGATGTCGGTGCCCATGCGCGCCACTTCATTTGCCAACTCCATGACCGCCGAAACAACCGTATTGAATTGCAGCCGACGTCCGTAGTCGTCGTCGGCCTTAGCCAAAGTAGTGTGGGTCTTACGCCGCAGATCTTTGCCCGCCTCAGACAACGCCGCAACGTCGAGATCAGGTACATCGCCACTACCGACATGCTCCAGTACCAACGCCCACAAGCGTTTCAGAAAACGCATCGCCCCTTCCAGTCCGGCTTCACCCCATTCAAAAGACTGCTCGGGCGGCGCGGCAAACATCATCGCCACGCGCACAGCATCCGCACCGTAACGGTCCAACAATTTCTGTGGATCCCCCGCNTCCCCGGCGGACTTGGACATTTTTTTGCCGCCCTGCAACACCATGCCCAGCATCATCAATCGCTTGAACGGCTCATCGCCTTCGACCAAGCCTTCGTCGCGCATCAACTTATAATAAAATCGTGCGTACAATAANTGCAGTATCGCGTGCTCAATGCCGCCCACATAGTGGTCCACTGGGGCCCAATACTTGGCGCGCTCGTCTACCATCACATTGGCACCGGGCGAGGCAAAACGCGCGAAATACCATGACGATTCCATAAACGTATCAAAGGTATCTGTTTCACGCTGTGCCGGCGCTCCACACTGCGGGCAAGCCACATCAAGAAATTCNGGCAAGTCNACCAATGGCGAACGCACACCATCTAAGGTGACATCCGTAGGTAACACTACGGGCAGATCTTGCTCTGGCACCGGCTGCACACCGCATTCAGNGCAGTGGATCATCGGAATCGGACAACCCCAATAACGCTGCCGNGAAACGCCCCAATCGCGCAACCGATAATTGGTGATCGGGCGTCCCGCCTCNCGNTGCTGCAGCGCAGCAANGATTCGGTCGAANGCCTCNGCGGAGGTGAGGCCGTTAAATTCACCCGAATTGATCAATCGCCCTTTTGCGGTATACGCCGCTGCCGCCATATCGCAATCTTCGTCGGCTAAAGGCTCAATAACCTGCTCAATGGCAATACCGTACTTGCGCGCAAATTCCCAATCCCGCTGATCATGCCCAGGCACCGACATCACCGCTCCAGACCCATATTCCATCAACACGAAATTAGCCACCCAAACCGGCAAAGGCCTACCCGTCAACGGATGTTCGACTGTGGCTTGGGTGGCCACACCGGCCTTTTCCATGGTCGCCATATCTGCTTCAGCAGTCGTGTTCTGTGCGCATTCGGCAATGAACGCGCTGACTGCCGGATCCTGTTCAGCGGCCGCCTGAGCCAACGGGTGTTCGGGCGCTACCGCAACATACGTTGCGCCCATAAGCGTGTCGGGCCGCGTTGTGAACACAGTTAACACGCTGGCCGAAGAGTCGTTNACACGAAAATCAATCTCGGCGCCAAACGACTGGCCAATCCAGTTGCGCTGCATGCTCTTAACCGACTCCGGCCAACCCTCCATCTGATCCAGTTCAGTTAAAAGCTCTTCAGCATANTCGGTGATTTTGAGAAACCACTGCGCCATTTCGCGGCGCTCAACGACCGCGCCAGAACGCCAACCCCGGCCCTCAACGACCTGCTCGTTAGCCAACACGGTTTGNTCCACAGGATCCCAGTTCACCATCGCATTTTTGCGATACACCAAGCCTTTTTTGTAAAGGCGCCCGAACAACCATTGTTCCCAGCGATAATACTCTGGGTCACAGGTCGCAAACTCTCGAGACCAGTCAAAACCGAACCCCAAGCGCTGCATCTGCCCGCGCATATAGGCGATGTTGTCCTTGGTCCAAGCGGCAGGGGCTACGCCATGTTTAATCGCTGCATTTTCTGCTGGTAAACCAAACGCGTCCCAGCCCATGGGCTGCATCACGTTACGACCTTTGAGCCGCTGATAACGGTTGATCACATCGCCTAGCGTGTAGTTGCGCACATGGCCCATATGCAAACGACCGCTCGGGTACGGGAACATCGACAAGCAGTAGAATTTCTCCCCTGTNCCCTGATCATTGCCGACAAAACATTCGTTGTCTTGCCAATAGAGTTGAGCGGCATTCTCCACATCTTGCGGGTCATAAATCGGGTTCATGAGCGAGGGTCTGTTGTCGGCTGTAAAACGGCGGCAAGGATACCACCTCGTCGGGCAAATTGAGCGATCCGGCGCGCGTTTAGCTGAATCCTTTCGCGCCCGCACGCGATCGTCGAACGAGCACCATAGCCCACCCAAAGATGACGACAAACAATGGCCAATCGCCCATGACACTGTAGGGCGTTCTACCTTGCATAATCTGAAAAGACGTCGCCAAGACNCCTTCGACAAACTGTGGTAACTGCGCGCGAATCTGACCGCGGTGGTCAACGACTCCAGTGACACCGTCGTTCGCCGCACGCACAAGCCAGCGGCCATTCTCTAAAGCTCGAACGCGGGCGATCTGCATATGCTGATGGGGGCCAATAGATCGACCGAACCAAGTGTCGTTGGTCAGCGTCATCAGCACACCCGCTTGTTGCGCACGCTGGCGCATGGAATTGCCGTAGGCAATTTCATAACAAATACCCATAGCCGCTTCGACTCGCTTGCCGTCCAGCATCAGCACCACATTGGCCTGTTGAGCGTCACCGCGGGTGGCATTGGACATGGGCAGATCGAAAAAATCGATGAGTCCGCGCAACCAACTCTGCAGCGGCACATAGTCCCCGAATGGCACCAGATGGTGTTTGGTCACAACGCCCTGCGCCCGACCCAAGCCGAGCGCTGCGTTGAATAATTTGTAGCGCGGCTCATTGCTGTCGGCGCCTGCGACGGCGCGTCGCCATTCCACTCGGGGGGCGCCGATCACAACACTGGTATTGGATTCTTTACCTCTTGCATCAAGCGCACCCGTGATGCGCTCTGCATCAACGCCGTAAGCGGTCAACGCAAACTCCGGCCAAACCAGAGTATCCGCTGACCAATGATCCTCGGACAGCGCTAGATAGCGGTTAACAATGATCTGGCGTTGGTCATCATCCCACTTGACCGCCTGATCGACATTGCCCTGCACTATGGCGAGCGAATGTTGCGCTGACGACGTGACCCATTGCCACGGCACCCCAAGCAGCANCATCAGCAGCGGCAACCCTGCCATCACTGCGGGTCCGCGAGCAATCGGCAAGCGCTGCCAGGCAGCGCGGACGCAGAGTACACCGCCAAGGGTACAAACCAGAGCCCAGAAACCAGTACCCAAAGCACCCCAGACCGGCAGCAATCCGACGAATAACGAGTCGACCAAACTGTAGCCAACAAACAGCCACGGAAACCCAGTGAGCAGCCATGTCAANGACCACTCCATCAGCGACCACGCACAACAAAAGATGACCGCGTTAACCCAAGGTGTGGCCATGCGGAAACGCTGCATGGCCCAACCCACCGGCAGCATAAACAGCGCCAACCCAGCGACAAATAGCCCAACAAGAAACCCAGCCAGCAACATCGACGCGTTGCCGTACTGATAAATGCTGACGTATATCCACGATGCACCGCTCAGATATTTACCAACACCATAGACCCAAGCCAACAGCAGNAGCCTATGTTGCGCGCCATGAATTAACAGAAATAGGCCGCCTGCGGATAACAGACTCAGCGGCCACCATGCGTAAGGCGCAAAACCCAGCGGAAAACCAGCGCCCAGCAATAACGCCAGTGCGACGTTACGCCAGTCAGTCTTGCGCATCCGCCTCGTCGATTTGGGCCTTATCGACTTTTAACAGTCGGATGCGTCTGGAATCTGCGTTCAACACCTCAAAACCCATACCGGCAAAGACAATACGCTCGCCTCGCTCCGGCAAGTGACCCAGTTGATGCAGCACAAGACCGCCTATGGTGTCGAATTCTTCATCGCTTAATTCGGTGCCAAAGTACTCGTTAAAGTCCTCGATCGTAGTATTCGCCTTTACGTGGAAGGTATTGGCTTCGATTTGCTTTACAAAACTGTCATCGTCGACATCGTGTTCGTCTTCGATCTCCCCAACAATCTGCTCAAGCACATCTTCAATGGTTACAGCACCAGAAATCTGGCCATATTCATCAACCACCAACGCCATATGATTACGATTCGCCCGAAATTCTTGCAGCAGTACATTCAGACGCTTGCTCTCAGGAATAAGCACCGCCGGTCGAATGCAGTCTAGCAGCGCAAAATTCTGCTGATTTTCTGGCAGCAACAACGGCAACAGATCCTTAGCGTGAAGGATGCCTTTGATGTCATCAACGTCATCGCCAACCACCGGAAACCGNGAATGGCGGGACTCAATAATCACCGGCAATAATTCTTCGAGAGCTTGATCCGCGCTGAGCACGACCAAAGACGAACGCGGGATCATGATATCGCGGGCGTGCATGTCAGAGACCTGCAAGGCGCCAAAAATGATATTCAGCGCGTCCAACTCGATCAGTTGGCGCTCTGCCGCATCACGGAGAATGCTTACGAGTTCAGGTAGATTTTCTGGTTCATCCGAAAATAAGTCAGCAAGCCACTCGCGGACACCTCGGCGCGGTGCAGAATTTTCGGCTGAGTCTTTTGACAACTCAGGTATGTCACTCATATACGGGGGGCACAGACCTTATGGACTACCTTTTTAGGTAAGAACCCAAAAAAAAGCAAGGGTTGGTATTCACTTGTATGGGTCCGGCACACCCAAATTGGCCAAAATGCGAGTCTCGATAGACTCCATGGTTTCTGCTTTGGCGTCCTCAACATGATCATAATCAAGCAGATGCAACAGCCCATGCACGCAAAGATGCACCACATGATGCGCGATTGTTTTCTGCTGCTGCTCCGCCTCCCCAATGGCAACAGGCCAACACAATGCCAAATCACCAAGCGGCACATCGACAGCCCCTGCATCCCCTGCATCCCCTGCATCCCCTGCAGAAAANCTTAATATATTTGTTGGTTCGTCACGTCCGCGATAAGCCTGATTAAGATCGCGAGATTCTTGGGCATCGCACACCCGCAGACAGATGTCGCGCTCCAGACGCCGGTCTTGGGCGACCTCGCACACCTGCTGCAAAACCGTCTCAAGCCCGCTAACCGCACCTTCAGAAAACTCCCTGAACACCCCATGCACAGCGGTTTCAGCAACACCGTCGGCGATCTGCAGAGCAATNGCCAAGTCTACTGACCACTGTTGGAATTTTGGTTGCTGCCTGAGTTGGGGGCCTCAGTAAACGCTTCATATGCGTCGACTATCCGCTGCACTAATGGGTGCCGAACCACATCTTTAGAACCAAAATGCGTAAAGCTAATACCCTTGGTATGCCTTAACACATTAATGACATTGACCAGTCCGGAGTTCTCACCACGCGGCAAGTCGATCTGCGTAATGTCACCGGTGACCACAGCCGTCGATCCAAAACCGATACGCGTTAGGAACATTTTCATCTGCGCCACGGTGGTGTTTTGAGATTCATCAAGAATGATAAACGCGTTATTCAGCGTTCGACCCCGCATATAAGCCAACGGCGCAACCTCAATAATATTGCGCTCGATGTATTTATTGACGCGTTCGACACCAAGCATTTCATACAGAGCGTCGTACAACGGACGCAGGTACGGATCGATCTTCTGCGCCAAATCGCCGGGCAAAAACCCCAGCTTTTCGCCCGCCTCGACCGCCGGGCGCACCAGTAAGATTCGCGACACCTGTTGCGACTCCAACGCCTCAACAGCACACGCCACCGCTAAGTAAGTCTTGCCCGTACCCGCCGGCCCAACACCAAAACTGATGTCGTGACCCAGCACTGCTCTGACATAGAGCTGCTGATTCTGGCCACGCGGCTTAATCGACTTTTTCAGCGTGCGGATAACCGGCGCTTCCGCTGCTGGATCCGTGCTGTGATGACGTTCTTGCTGTTCTNTTTGCTCTTGGCGCTGCAACAGTTCCTCNACTCCGGCCTCCTGCAAGAATAAATGCACCTGATCCGGTTCTAATGCCTGTTGGTGCGCTGTTTCTCTGTACAACTGATGCAATAACGCCTCTGCCGCGCGAACACGCTCTGCAGAACCACTGATCTGAAATTCGTTACCGCGGTTGCGGATGTGCACATCCAAACGCCGCTCAAGCTGCTTGAGATTTGCATCCACAGGGCCAACAAGTGTTGCCAAGCGATCGGCGTCATCTGGCTCTAGTTGAGTGCGTCGAGTTAATGGAACGACCGTGGTGGGACTCGACGACGCCGAGGTACCTTCAACGGGTTGCGGGGATTGGGTATTTTGTTCGTGCAATGTTCACCATTTAATATTTAACGTGCCGCTATATGTCAGCTTAAAGGCAGGCGTTGCGCTGTCAATCGCCGCAGACTGGCACGCGATCAATTTGCTACCAAAACCCCGCGCATGGAGTTAGGCAACGCTTCGGTAACTTCAACATCGCAAAACCCGCCCACTAATTCGGCCGGGCCGATAAAATTCACTACGCGATTGTTTTCGGTGCGCCCTGCAAGTTGCCTACCAGTAGGGTCTTTTTNGGCAAACCCTGTGACCAGTAAGCGTTGTCGAGTGCCCACCATCGCATCGGCAATCGCTTCAGCCTGCGTGCGCAAGGTGGCTTGCAGATGCTGTAAACGTTGTTTTTTGACCGTCTCAGGCGTGTCGTCCTCGAGCGCGGCGGCCGGCGTACCCGGGCGGGCGCTNTAGATAAAGCTAAACGACATATCAAATCCAATACTCTCAATTAGATCCATCGTGGCCATAAAGTCTTCCTCGGTCTCACCAGGAAAACCCACAATAAAATCTGAGGACAAACTCAAATTCGGACGAATAGCCCGCAACTGCGCAATCTTTTCAACGTACTGCTGACCCGTATGGCCGCGCTTCATGGCCGTCAATATTCGGTCTGAACCGGCCTGAACCGGTAAATGCAAGTGATCGACCAACTGTGGAATATCACGGTAGGCTTGGAACAGGCTTTCAGAAAAATCCATAGGGTGCGAGGTAGTAAAGCGAATCCGTTCGACGCCCTCAATGTCGGCAACGTAGTAAATCAACTCGGCCAGATCCGCCTGGTCTCCATCAATGCTGCCCAAATAAGAGTTGACGTTTTGGCCAAGCAGATGAATTTCGCGCACCCCTTGATCGACCAAGCCCTGCACTTCTTGCAGCACTGAATCCACCGAGCGGCTGACTTCTTCGCCGCGCGTATAGGGCACCACACAAAAACTACAATACTTGCTGCACCCCTCCATGATCGACACAAACGCCGAAGGGCCATCCATTTTCGGTTCCGGTAGTCGATCGAACTTTTCCACTTCAGGGAACGTGACATCCACCACAGACAACAGATTCTGCTTACGGCTGTCTAACATCTGCGGCAGTCGGTGAATCGTTTGCGGCCCAAAAACCATATCGACCACCGACGCGCGGCGCATAATCGCGTCACCTTCCTGACTCGCCACACAGCCACCCACACCAATCACCAAGTCAGGGCGTTCAGTTTTGAGCTTCTGCCAGCGGCCAAGTTGATGGAAAACTTTTTCTTGAGCTTTTTCCCGAATGGAGCAGGTATTGAGCAGCAATACGTCTGCCTCGGCCTCAGTCTCAGCGCGCTCATAACCCTGAGTTTCGCGCAGCACGTCGTACATACGCGCTGAATCGTACTCATTCATCTGGCAGCCATGGGTTTTTACAAAGAGCTTCTTCGCCATGCTCATTACATCAATGCAAGGGCGGCGATTATACGCAAAGTGCGGCGCGACCATAGTCCGAAAGAGCACACTAAATGCCCTTGAAAAGCATTCGCCGATCCCCAACTATCTCGCACAGGCAAACCCCCTATCGAAACGTCTACATAGGCAAGCTATATGGCCGCTAAAGAAATGACCGAAAGCACCTACCGGATCCTTTTCCATAATCAGGGTCAAATCTACGAGGTGTACGCGCGCAACATCTATCAGAGCGATCTATACGGTTTTGTGGAAGTCGAAGACTACGTCTTCGGTAATCATTCGCAGATGCTCATTGATCCCGCTGAGGATCGACTGCGCAGCGAGTTCGAAGGCGTCCAACGCTCCTATATCCCCATGCATGCCATCGTGCGCATCGACGAAGTCGAAAAAGAGGGAGTAGCAAAAATCACCAACAGTTCCGGCGATAAAGTCACACCCTTTCCATTGCCTATGCCGAAAGATAAAGGCTAGTAACCTTCTTCAAGCAGCGGAAACGCGCTCAGCGCATGGCTTGCAGCCAGCGGCTGCGCCCTGTGCATTAACCCGGGATGCAGGTCAGCAACATCAGCGACGCCCGTCAACGCCAGAGAAATTTGAATCTCGCGTTCCAAAATCGACAGCGCACGACCAATAGCGGCGGCGCCGCCGGCGGCAGCAGCGAGGGCTTCAAAGCGGCCCATGCCCACCGCGGTCGCGCCCAGACACAAACCCTTGATCACATCGGCACCGCGCATAAAGCCGCCGTCCACCACCACCGGCACACGACCATCTACCGCCTCAACCACCGCCGGCAACGCATCGATACAGGCCACGGTATGGTCGAGCTGGCGTCCGCCATGGTTCGAGACATAAACCACATCAACGCCCACCTCCACGCACCGTTTTGCGTCTTCCGGGTTCATCACACCTTTAACGATCAGCGGAATATCAAATTTCTCTTTGATATGCGCCACCGTGTCCCAACTCATGGTTGACTGATAGTTAACCCCACTTTGATCAAGCATGGTGCCGGTGGCCATTCGCGCTTGCATGGGCACGTAGTTTTTCATGATGTCGCGCTCGCGCCGCGAATACACCTGCGTGTCTGCTGTCAGGCAGAACCCGATATAGCCACTGCTTATGGTGCGCGCAATCTGGTCATCTAACCAAGCTTGATCGCCGGACAAATACAGCTGATAAATGCGTGGGCCTTGGATTTGTTGCGCCACCGCTTCAAAATCTGGTGAACACGACGAACTTAAAATCTGCAGCACGCCAAAATCCGCTGCGGCTTCAGCGACCGCACTGCCGCCCTTCTCAGTGAACGCCTGAACCGAGCCGATCGGCGGCAGCACCACAGGAATCCGCAGCGTTTGACCGAGTAATTGGGTGGAGGTTTTAACGTCGCTGACGTCCTGCAAAATGCGTGGCAAAAAAGTCCAGGAATCAACAGCCGCACGGTTTCGATTTAATGACGCTTCCGTATCGGCAGCGCCCACCAAATAGTCCCAATCACCTTTATCCAGATTATTCCGGGCCAGCCTGACCATATCCGTCAGCGTTTTAAAATCCCCCACACGGCCTCCTTGGTTAAAGACGACGCCACAAAGTTCATGGCATGTCATTGCACTCAGGTTAAACTAGCAGCCAATACAGACACAACGATAGGATACGTTCATGGCAGGTATGGTCATCATCGGTGCAGGCCACGCAGCGGGCCAGGCTGCGGCGAGTTTGCGACAGGAAAAGTACACTGGCCCCATCACCATCATCGGCGACGAAGCGCATGTGCCTTACCAGCGACCGCCCCTGTCAAAAGCCTATTTGTCTGGCGCCCAAGAGGTCGACCGCGTCTATTTGCGCCCAGAGAAGTTTTATCAAGAAAAAGACATCGATCTAAAACTGTCTACTCGAGCAACCGCCATTAATGCCGATGCTAAGACGGTTGAGCTAGAGGACGGGGCAAAGATCGAGTACGACAAGTTGCTGATCAGCACCGGCTCGCGCCCGCGCATGTTGAGCATTCCTGGCAGCGATCTGGGTGGCATTCATTACCTAAGAACCATAGACGATGTAGACGGCATCCGTGCCGAGATGCGCGAAGGCGCCAACTTGGTCATCGTTGGCGGCGGCTACATTGGCTTAGAAGTGGCTGCGGTAGGGGTCGAGCAAGGTCTCAACGTACACGTCTTAGAGATGGAAGATCGAATCTTGCAACGGGTAACCACCCCCACCATGTCCAACTACTACAACGAATTACACAAAGGCCGCGGCGTACACATTCATACAAATACCGCAGTCACAGGCTTCAGTGGCGACGGCAAAGTGCAAAAAGTGCTGTGTGGAGACAGCGAATTCAACGCAGATATGGTCATCGTAGGCATAGGCATTGTCCCCAATATCGAACTCGCCGAAGCCGCCGGATTAACGTGCGACAATGGCATCGTCGTGGACGATCACTGCCAAACCTCAAACACAGATATTTATGCAGCGGGCGACTGCACAAATCATCCAAATGCCCTATTAGATCGCCGCTTACGCTTGGAGTCCGTGCCCAACGCCATGGATCAGGCGCGGACCAGCGTCAGCAACATGCTGGGCGGGGATAAAAGCTACGCTGCGATTCCATGGTTTTGGTCCGATCAATACGAACTAAAACTGCAAATGGTTGGATTTTCGGCGGACGGCAACCACGAGGTAGTGCGAGGCGACATGGCCAGCAATCAATTCGCGGTCATCTATTTAAAGGACAACACCGTCGTCGCCGCAGACGCGGTGAACAGCCCGAAAGACTTTATGCTGTGCAAACAACTGGTGGGCAAAGAAGCAGACGCCGCGATACTTGAGGACAGCAGCAGCGACCTCAAGTCGCTATTGGCCTAGCACATTCAGCGCAGCTACAGACCCAAAACCTGCTTAGCGATAATATTGTGCTGAACCTCCGACGAACCACCTGCAATGGTGAAACCACGATGGTGATAACGGCCTGAGGCGACGTATTCGGCCCAGGCGGGGGTAACGGATGCGCCGCCAGTGGCCGTATCCAGCGGCAGCGTCAGGTAATCGATCATCGCAAACAAAATCTCGTCTTGAGCCTGAACCAATTCGCTGCCTTTCAATTTCAACATACTCGGTTCAGCGCCAATCTCACCGCCACCATCGAATGCAGTGAGAATTCTCAGGCTCGTCGCTTCCAACGCCTGTAGACGAATATCTAATTCATTAATGGATTTGCGTGTCTCACTCAGCACCGACACACCGCGTTGCGCCTGATGCTCTAAGGTTTCGCGCAGGTTCGCTAAAATGCGCCGGTTTTCCGCCACGCGAGATACCATCAGCCGCTCATCACCCAGTAGACTCTTCGCCACCGTCCAGCCACGGTCTTCATCACCCAAGCGTTGGCTCATCGGTACGCGTACATCCTCAAAAAACACCTGATTCCACAACCGCTTGCCATTGAACGCATAAAGCGGCTTCACCGTAACGCCCGGCGAAGTCATGTCGAGCAACAAAAAACTGATGCCTTTTTGCTGCTGGACATCGGGATTGGTACGCACAAGGCAAAATATCCAATCCGCATCTTCAGCACCCGACGTCCAAATTTTCGAGCCATTGATAAGGTAATCATCGCCGTCACGTTGCGCGCGCGTGCGCACACTGGCCAAATCAGAACCCGCCTGTGGTTCCGAATAACCCTGGCAAAACCACAAGTCGGCATTGCGAATCTTTGGCAAAAACTCCGCTTTTTGCACCTCGCTGCCGTATTTTATGATCGCAGGACCAACCATATTGAAACCAAAACCGGACAAGGCAGGAGCATGGAATTTGCGACACGCCACATCAAAAATATGCCGGTAGGTTAGGTTCCAACCGGTACCCCCATATTCCGTGGGCCAATTCGGCGCAGCCCAGCCTTGGGCATTGAGAACACGCGTCCATTCTGTAAGTTCATCTTTAGAGACGGACGCCCCGTTGCGCACCTTGGCGGCCGTTGCAACGGGTAAATTTCCCGATAAAAAGGCTTCAACCTGTTGCTGAAACGCCACTTGCTCCGCAGAAAATTGAAAACGCATCGTATATCCTTTAATCCCACTGACTTCATCATATGCCTGAGAGTGATAGACTCAAGCCATGCAAACCACGATAGAAATAAGCAAAGAATATCTCCACTTCGCAGCTGCCCACTTCACACTATTCAGCGCCACCGAGCGCGAAAATTTACACGGGCATAACTTTCACGTCACATTAAATGCGACCGCAACAATCCATGACAACGGCCTGACGTTCGACTACAACATTCTCAAAACAACGCTCAAAGCACTGTGCGACGAATATGACGAGCAAGTGCTCATGCCCACCCAATCACCCTATCTCGAGATCGAAAACGACAGTGAATTCACCTACGTCTTGTTCAATGGCGAGCGCATACCGTTTCTGGATCGCGACCTCACTCTGGTGCCCATCCGCAATATCACGGTAGAAGAGTTGGCCCATCACTTTCTCGACAGATTAGTCCAAGACCCCACAATCGCCGCCTTAGACATTGACTACCTGCTGCTGCGCTGCGCGTCGGGAGAAGGTCAATGGGCACGCGCTGAATGGCGTCCAACGTCCTCCTAAACACTCAGATTTACGGCTGCCAAAATTGCGCCTCCACTGGTGGCGGGGACGCAATTAGTTCAACCTATGCCAACTCAATGTTAAGGATGTCTCTATGCCACATCTTGTCATAACCGGTGCCAGCGCGGGCATTGGTGCAGCGACTGCCGAGCTGTTTCAAAAACACGGCTTCGACATTGTGAACCTGTCTCGCCGGCCCTGCCCGGTGGCAGGCGTAACAAACATCACATGCGATTTGTCGCAACCAGACTTCATCGCAGCGATCCAGAACGATTTAAACCACGCTATTAAGGGCGGCAAGCAGATCACTTTGATACACAACGCCGCCGTACTGATCAACGACAACATCGCCAGCACCGACTCAGAGCAACTGCGGCGCGTATTTGAAATCAACGTCGTTGCCGCTAATACCCTTAACCAATTTATGATCCCCCATATGCAAGCGTCGTCGAGCATCCTATACGTTGGCTCAACCTTAGGAGAAAAAGCGGTGCCCAACAGCTTTAGCTATGCCACCAGCAAACACGCGGTCATCGGCATGATGCGTGCGACCTGCCAGGATCTCGCGGGCACTGGCGTGCATACCGCTTGCATTAACCCCGGATTTACCAACACCGAAATGTTGCGCGAGCATGTGCCCGCTGACGTGATGCCACAAATTGCCGCCATGAGCGCTTTCGAACGACTGATCGAGCCCGCAGAAATCGCCAGCGCGCTGTTGTTTGCTGCACAAAATCCAGTACTCAACGGCGCCGCCATTAACGCCAATCTTGGGCAAATAGAGCGCTAGTCGAAGCGCTCAGCCGTCGGTCGCTTCTTCGTTTTCACCAAGACCAAGATAAGTACGCAAATAGCGAACCGCGAGATAAATTGGCCCTGTGTCCAAGGCCGCTATGAAAAGTTTGAACACATAGCCCGAGGCGATAAATATCATCAGCTGCGGCCATAGCGGCTCATCGGCATTAATAGGCAGAGCCGCCGCCCAGAAATGCGTCACTAAAATCACCGCAGTCGAGTCGACAATCTGGCTGATCATGGTGGATACGTTATTACGCAGCCATAAGTGGCGACCTTTGGTCAGGCGTTTCATCATGTGAAAAATCCGCACATCACAAAACTGCGCCGCCAAATAAGCGATCATTGATGCGGCGACAGCGCCAAAAGCCAGATTTTTAATTTCGAAAAACACCGGCTCACGTCCGGCGGCGTCAATCAGCGGAGCGCCAGTAGCTGGATCTACCCCGGTGCCAGGGAGTTCGCTGCCCAGCCACAATAAAAACACCACCCAAACATTTAACAGCAAGCCAACCCACACCATGTCGCGGGCTTTTTCCTCACCGTAAAGCTCACTGATGAGGTCGGTGCACATAAACGTAACCGGATAAGGCAATACCCCAACCGCCACTATCATGGGGATCTCTAGCCCAAACAGCGAAAACGACAAATCAAGGAAACGGCTGATGCCCAGTATATTGAGCATTGCCAGAGTGCCAAGAAACAGCCCCGACAGCACAAAGAACACGCGCTGCCGACGCTTCTGATAAATCGCCTCAGTCATCCCTGTCTCCATAACCGGGTTTGCAAGAATACCGTCAGCGCGGGTTCTCGACCCACTGTTGGTTTACACAATTATCCAGGCCCTTGCCGTCGAGATACTTTATCGCGACCTGGCCGCCTTTAAAGCGCATGTCATACACGCTCTCGGGGGTAAAAAACGCCGAATGCGGGGTGATCAACAGTCGATGGTCAATCCACTCCTCATCTGCCGCCCAAGCTTTAATCAGCGGATGCTCCGGATTCGCTGGCTCTTCTGGCAGGACGTCGACACCACAGGCGGCAATCATGTTTTCTTTCAGGGCCGTGTACAGGTCATCCAAATCAATAATCGGTCCCCGCGCGGTATTTATCAGCACAAGCCCCGGCTTAGATGCCGAAAGCACCTCCAGATTAATGAGCTTTTCTGTCGTCTCGCCCAAAGGCAGATGCAAGCTGACAATATCGCATTGGCCAAACAATTCCTCTAAGGAGTGTGCTCGACGAATACCCACCGACAACTCCGCACCGTTTTCTCGGTAGGGATCAAACATCACCACATCCATACCAAACGCTTTGGCACGCAAAACCGCCGCAGTACCGATACGGCCTAAACCGACCACACCAAAGACACACGCTGACAATCTCTTACCAAAGGGATTCAATGCCGGGCGCCATAACCCCTTGGGATCTTGCTTAAGTTCCCGAGTATGGAAGGTGACGCCTTTCATCAGTGACAGCATCAGTGCCATAGCATGATCGGCCACTTCTTGAGTGCCGTAGTCAGGCACATTACATACCGGCAACCCGCGCGCGCCCCATGCCGCCAAGTCCAGATTGTCGAACCCAACTTTAGGGGTCACAACAATGCGGCATTTTTTTAACTTGGCACGGTATTCTTCAGGAATGTCATTGACGGTCACGATGGCGTCGCAATTTTCCCACTGGTCGTCCGTGACGTCGGCGTAATGTTCACAAAATTCCGCTTGGTGCTCACCGACGCTCGATATTTCGATGTCCCGACCATCCGGCCAGCGCATAGCAGGCCACAAAATTCGATACGTCATCTTGACTCCTAATTAATCTAAGCCGGTGATGTTACAACCCGTCCAGTGTTTCCGCTAGCAATTCGACACTGGCGCGCAACACAGGCTCTTCCATACCACCTAAGCGGATGCGGGTGGCGATCATATGGGTCATGCCCAACGACTGCTGGTATGCCTGTACGCGCTCGCGAACAAAGTTCGGCTCGCCAATAATCGTCCAATCATCAATGCTTTCACCGTCCTGCAAACGCGTATTATCCGCCTGAGCCGTTAGCAATTCTCGTAGCTGCTTACACTGGGCCGTATCTCGACTAACAAATACCGTACGCATTAACGGCAACACCTCAGGCGGAGCAACGCCTGCGGCGACCGCGGCAGCCTGATGCTGAGTATAGTTGTCGCGCAGGGTGCCGAGGCTTTCCATCGGCGAAGACAAATAGGGCAACCCTAAGCCGCCAGCTTGTGCCAAGGCCTTAGGACCAAATGCCGCCACCCAAATCGGCGGCCCCGGTTGTTGCATGGGCCTGGGGAAAACCTTAATCGCATTGTCGGGATCATCATCCAAGGTCACCGCTTCACCCGCCCACGCGCGACGCATAATGCCCAACGTCCAAGCAAAAATCCTGCGCTTCTCGGCCACCGGCACATGGAAGGCACGCAACATTTCTGGTGCATAGCCGCGGCCCACCCCAAGAATCAAACGACCCTCACTCATCTGATCGAATACCGCAACCTGCTCCGCGGCTTGTAACGGATTACGCAAGGTCAAAAGGTACGATGTTGTGCCCAACTTGATCGTTGACGTGGCACCGGCAACAGCGGCCAGCAGAGTTAACGGGTCTGGCAGCGCGCTTTCACCAAAATGGTTTTCCGGTAGCCACAATGATTGGTAGCCGCAGCGCTCAGCAAACTGCGCCTGTTCGCACAGACTCCGTGCCGACAGATTAGAGAAATTCCACGGGGTTAACCCCAAATGCAGTGTGCTCACATTGCCCCTTAAGCGCAGCTATTGCGCTTGCGCCAATGCAGCGGCCTCGGCGTCGTAACGCTGCATCAACAGCATCGCCCGCATGGTCGCCATAACAGCCGACATATGACGTTCGTGAGCAAAGTCCTGATAAAGAGGATCATCTTCCAACAACAAGCAAGTTTCTTCACCACAACGAAAACTGGTTCGCTCGCCAAACTTATTACCCGCAGGGCCATAGCTGCCAAATTCATCCGCTGCGCCGAATTGCCAGAAAGCCGTCCATTGAGTAGGCAAACCCTCAATCGGCGCACGGACGCTGACTATAGTTTCTTCCGCCGTCGCCTCTAACAACTGCTGCAATCCCGGTCGAACATCAGGGGATTGCAACACTTGATCAAAGGCCACGAGTTGCGGGCACTGATTCGCTAACGTAGTTTGCAACCGCTCAGCGTCCACACCGAAACGATCAAAACGATCAAAAAACGAAAATCGCCACCAGCGGCTGGTAAACACCGGCACCACACGTGGCGGCGATGTCACGTCCTGCAAATAACTCAGGAGTCGACCAAATGTTTTGAGGCGCTGTTGCCGATCGTTGGTTTGCTCAAGTTCCTGATTAAGGCCATTAAAATGATCATGGAATCGCGTGTCGATNAGCCCAAGTGCNGCACGGCNCTGCGCCGCATCACGGTTGTAGTAGTTCCAGCGGAACATGCGCCAAAACACATTACTGTCTGCTTGGGCTATGTTGGCGCGGACAACGTAGCGAGTGTCTAGAGCAGACAAAGGCTGCAACTCTGATGTCTGATCGCAGCGACTCAGCTGTTTTGCAGCCAAAAACGTCAATTGCTGATGCACCGAGCTTTCGTAGCCAAACGCAGGCGCTGTGAACAAAAGGCCCAAAAANGCCAAGGCGCAGGCCCACGAGCGACCATCGCAAAACTGCTTGCGCTCAGCCCGCATAAAAGGGTGGTCGCTTAGGTAACGGAACAACACGTTCATCGGTTTCCAATTCGTCTAAAAGCTGTTGCAGCGTCTTGCCGGTATTTGGCCACACCACATCGGGCACCAACTCTACCGCAGGCTGCAGCACGAAGAGTCGATTCTTAGCCCTTGGATGGGGCAATACAAAGTTCTCCATATCACGCACCTGATCGTCAAACAGCAGCAAATCCAGATCCAGTTCGCGCGGCGCATTGCGCACATGCTTTACCCCCCGACCAAACTCTCTTTCAAGCGCCTTAAGCTCGACCAGTAACTGCTCTGGCAACAAGCCATCGACGGCATCAAACACCGCTGCCGAGTTTATAAAATCGCCCGAATCCGGCGGACAATCTACCGGTGTGGTGCGCCATAGTCGCGAGCTACGCAGACTACCGGGTTTAGCGAAGCGCGCCAAAGCCTGAATCGCCTCAACCATCGTTCGCGTGGATTCTCCTCGGTTCGAGCCGAGCCCTAGCAGCACCATCGATCACAACTCTGAAATCCAAACCACCAAAATATAGACACCGCTATGGAAAGCAACCGCAAACCGTTCACCCTCGCANCAAACCTCGCTATATAGCACGGCAGAGCCGAAATCCCGATTCATCAGTGGTAATCCGCAAGTCCCTTTGGCAACATCCAGACTTTGCGATCAAACAATCAGGGGAACATTATGAAGGCAGCGGTACTACGCGAGATCAACAAGCCGCTTGAGATCGAAGATGTNCAATGTGGCAACCCAGCGCCACGCGAAGTGCTCATTCGTACGGTCGCAGCAGGCGTCTGCCACTCTGACCTGCACTTTCAAGACGGTTCGTACCCCCACCAACTACCGGCGATCTTAGGCCACGAAAGCGCGGGCATCGTCGAGGCAGTTGGCTCAGATGTGACCTACGTTAAACCCGGCGACCATGTCATTACGTGTTTGTCGGCCTTTTGTGGGCATTGCGAACANTGCCTAACCGGTCACATGTCGTTATGCCAAGAGCCCGAGCTGCAACGCAGCGAAGAACAACCCAGCCGCCTCGCCGCAGGCGACGAAAAAATATCGCAGTTTCTGAACCTGTCGTCGTTNGCCGAGTACATGCTGGTGCACGAGCATACCGTGGCAAAGATCCGCGAAGACATGCCCCTCGACCGCGCCGCATTAATTGGCTGCGGAGTCACCACAGGGGTAGGCGCGGTGATTCATACCGCCCGCGTCGAAGCCGGCAGCACGGTGGCCGTCATCGGTTGCGGCGGCGTCGGTCTATCTGCCATCAACGGCGCACTGATCGCTGGCGCGTCGAGAATAATCGCCATCGACATGCTCCCAAGTAAACTCGAACTGGCGCGTAAGTTTGGCGCTACCGATGTAGTCAACGCCAGCGAGGTTGACGCGGTAAAAGCCGTAAGAGAACTGACTAAAGGCGGAGTGCACTACTCCTTCGAAGCCATCGGCCTCGCTCAAACTGCACAACAGGCCTTTAAGATGCTCGGTTTTGGCGGCACGGCGACCATCATCGGCATGATTCCCGTAGGTACCCATATAGAATTACACGGCCCGGAATTTTTAATGGAGCGCAAGATGCAAGGCTCGAATATGGGTTCGAACCGATTCCGCGTCGACATGCCGCGTTTTGTTGAATTCTATCTGCAAGGACGCCTACATCTGGACGACCTTATTTCCAAGCGCATTAAGCTCGAAGACATCAATGACGGCATGGACCAGTTGCGGACAGGCGAAGTCGCGCGCTCTGTGATTATGTTCGAATAAAATCGCCCTCGCGCGCTAACGGATCGTAATCGGCCCAAAGCGGCCATTACGGTATACGCGCAGCATAAGCTGTCGTTTGTCACGCCGTACCGCCTCTCGCAGCTCGGCAATATCTGTGACGGTGATGCGGTTCGCACCGACGATGATGTCTCCGGCTCTTAGCCCATACGCATAAGCGCCGCTGTTTCGGGTCACCTCAGACACCAGCACGCCACCGCCAAGGTCGTCAGCCGCGCCGAGATTTTGCAGCACCACACCATTAAGCCGTGGCGCTATACGTTGCCCCGCGACTTCCTCTTGGGTATCGGCAAAAATCTCNAGTGTCAGCGTTCGCTGTTTGCCTTGTCGCACCAGAACAATGTCTAAGCGGTCGCCAATAAACATTACTGCGGCCTGATTTTCAAAGTCGGCCACGCTGGTGATCTTTTTATNGCCCATTTGCAAAATCACATCACCCGGCGCAAGCCCGGCTTTTTCTGCNGAACTCGCNGGCTGAACATCNACAATCACCACNCCCGCGGGTGCGCCATCGGCAGGCAATACAGCAAACGCTTTCGCCAACTCGCGATTCAGCGGCTGCACCACGGCGCCTACGTAACCCCGGTTNACCGAACCCGTATCGATCAGTTCTTGAATAATCGCCGCGGTCATATTGGCGGGGATCGCAAAGCCAATACCTACATTGCCACCACTGGGCGCATAGATCGCGGTATTGATCCCCACCAAATCACCCCGCAGATCCACCAAAGCACCGCCGGAGTTCCCCGGATTAATCGGCGCGTCGGTCTGAATAAAATCTTCATACCCCTCGATACCTAAGCCGCTGCGNCCCAGCGCACTNACAATACCGCTGGTCACCGTTTGGTTNAGCCCAAAGGGGTTGCCAATCGCCNCCACNAAATCGCCCACACGCAACGCCGCGCTGTCGGCAAATTGAATCGCCACTAAATTTTCTGCAGGCACCTTCAACAGCGCCAAGTCCACCTGCGGGTCGCGGCCCACCAATTCCGCGGCCAGAGTACGGCCATCGGACAACCCAACACTGATCTCGTCGGCACCGTCGATGACATGGTTATTAGTAACGATATAACCCTCGTCAGCGTCCACCACCACACCAGAGCCGGCACTCTGAGTTCGACGATAGCGCCGCCGACTCTCAGGAATATTAAAAAAGCGCCGAAAAAACGGATCCGCCAGCAAGCGGTTGTGCTCTACCACCGTCGAACGGGTCGCTATGTTCACAACCGCCGGATTCGCCCGCTCTAACATGTCG
>PBQQ01000051.1 GCA_002725095.1 Gammaproteobacteria bacterium | reverse complement strand
AGAGAACTGGCCAAGGAGCAGCGACGCAAAGCCCGTGAAGAGCGTCGAGCTCGGCGTCAGGCGAAGATGTAAAGCTGTCAGCGATCCAACATTAGGTCCGCAAGCGTCTGGAGCTCCACGACACTGCGCGCTGAAACGTTGAGCGACGTCACTGGTGTTTCGTCCCAGACCTGCAGTCGATCTCGGATCTTTTCAACGGGACCGACCAAGGATATTTCGTCCGCCAGGGCGCTGGGTACCGCTTCGGCAGCCTCCTGCTTCTTGCCGGCCAGATAAAGTTCTTGAATTTTCTCGGCGTCGGCTTCAAAGCCCATTCGGCTTACTAACTCTTTGTGGAAGTTGCGGTCTTTGGCACCCATGCCGCCTACATATAGCGCAAGCATATGCTTGATTGGAATGAGGCCCTCTTCGACATCGTCGGTGATGTTTACGACCACACCCTGGGTAACCTCGAAATCGGCTTTGGCGTTGGACAAAGAAGCCGAGTACACGTCTTGGCGGAAGGGCGAATAGTATAGAGGCAACCAGCCATCTGCGATCTCTGCAGCAAGGGCTACGTTTTTCGGTCCCTCAGCACCCATCATAATAGGCAGATCCGCCCGCAGTGGATGCGTAATAGGCTTCAGCGGTTTGCCCAAACCCCAGGAACCTTCGCCAGTATACGGCAGTGGGTAGTGCTCGCCATCGTTAGCAACGGGTTCTTGGCGTGCCAAAACCTGACGAATGATGGATATGTACTCNCGAGTACGNGCTAANGGTTTGGAGAANGGNGCACCGTACCAGCCTTCTACTACCTGTGGGCCAGAGACGCCGAGNCCTAAAATCATNCGGCCATTGGACANATGATCCATGGTCAGGGCAGCCATGGCCATNGCGGTNGGTGTTCGAGCNGANATTTGGCAAATGCCNGTGCCTANGCGGATGCGCTCAGTTTGTGCGCCAATCCATGCCAGCGGCGTCAGNGCATCGCTGCCGTAGGCCTCTGCAGTCCANACAGAGTCGTAACCCAGTTGTTCTGCTTGTTGCGCCATCTGCACATGCTGAGTAGGCGGGTTTGAGCTCCAGTAACCTAACGATAAGCCTAGTTTCATGTCAGGCATTTTTANTCTCCAGGATTTTTTTGATGATCAATTGAGNGTGTTNGCTTCGCCACTAACGTCGGTGGTTGNCGAATCGTTGCGCGATTCCAAGATGCGAAGATTTTCTTCATGCGCCTGCCGATCTATTCGGTACAGAGAAACGCACGCGATACCGGCAAAACAAAGTAAGCAGTAGGCCGGTAAGAATAGAATCGCGAAGTGCAGCCGGTGAGCGTCGGTGAAATCCGCGACGTTAGTAATGGTGTCGAAACCGACTAACGAGACAATGATCCCTGCGCCGATGATTCCCGACGCCGATACGAATTTTCCGGCGAAACTGCGTGCGGCAAAGAATAATCCCTCGGATCTGCGGTTGGTATGCTTCTCGCTGTCCTCAACAATGTCCGCCATCATTGAATCAAGCATGACCGCAGACATGATACCCACAGTGACTTCGATGAAAATAAATACCGTGTATATACCGATTGAAGCAATGCTGCCGAAAGCCGGCCAGAATCCTGTTAGAACGCAAATGTATGGAATTGGATAAAGCACAACCCGCACCATTTGCATGGAAATAGCGGTTGTTTTTTTACCGAACAAAAAGCCGAATTTGGGCGCTAGGAAATAGGCGGCCATTGGAGCCACCAAAATGGCTAGGCCAGTTACAGCGATCTCGGGACCTGTAAATTCAAAGAAAAAACGCACGTTGTACAGATAAAGTGCCGTGCCTAGGCCCAAAGCAGCTGCCACGAAGAGAGAGTAAAGAAATAGAGCGGCGAAATTGCGGTTCTTCAACGACTCGAATATCTGCCTAAATTCGTTTCCAATCTGGCTGAATTTAAAACTCTCGCGGGGTGGCGCCATCTTNGCCGCTTCGCGTTGAGTGCCTAATGCGGATGCAATGATCGCCCCGGCGATAATAATTGCGCCGACGGTCCCATAGATTGCATAGCCTGTAGCCGCGGCAAACCCGAATCCGCCAACCCAATAATTCATGTTGATCGTGTGCAGGCCGTTGCCCCCGGTCCAACCAAAGAAATGCCTCAGGGCTAGCCATCGATTACGTTGGTCGTAGTTTTTTTCCAGATCTGGCAAAAGCGCAGTAGATGGAACTTCGAAGAGAGTGGTACCTGTCCTAATGAGTAAAGATAGGATGAGGACGTATAGGAAGGCGTCCTCGCCTCGTGCATCGGTTAACGGATTAAAAAGCGCGTAAAAGCTGGCGGGCAGGATCAGCAGCGAGGCGTACATAAAAGGGTGGCGCCGGCCCAACCGATGGTTGGTTTTATCCGACCAGTGGCCCAGCAGCGGATCGGTTAAACCGTCCCAGATNATCGCNATNGCTAANGCCGCNCTNGCNAGGTANCCCGGAACTCCTAGAAACTGATTAGCGAACGTCAGGAGAATNTAAGAAAANGCNTTATCCTTGATGCCNTAGGCCATCGAAGCAGACCCATAGAACCAAAANACCGGCCGCTTTGTTAACGGCACGTCAGAATTGTTATCGTCNACCACNTNTTCCCCCTATGCGATTCGGCAAAAGTTACTGAAGGCCTTCAGCTCTTCATTGCATTCAAAGGTACACATAGGTTGGGGNAATTCCTAGAAAAAANCNTAAAAATTGGCATTATCAGGNGCCGCTGTTGAGCGCGTTTCAGGGCTGGGCTATAGTCTTNAGTTGAGATTCTGCTGGCAATAAAAGTTGTCAAACATACGGACTCACTTTGTAGCGTCAACACGGTTGGGGATTAATGAGCGGTTATAGCACTCAGCAAGTTGCCGATTTGATNGGTATCAAACCCACCCGGGTTCGACATTATGTGCGACGCAGATTGCTTCAGCCGGCGCGGAGTACCCGCGGGCACTATCGTTTTTCCTTCCAAGACGTTGTGTTATTGCGCACCGCCAAAGGTATGACCGATGCGTCGATTTCGGTGCGTCAAACCAACCGCGCGCTGCATAAGTTACAAAACGAGTTGAACAGCGCGTCGTCTTTGAGTGCTGTGCGCATCTGCGCTTACGGTAATGCGGTGGTCGTGCGCGAAGAGGATCATGTTTGGGAAGTCGAAAGCGGTCAGATGACTATGGATTTCGACATTCAGAACTTGGCTGCGGATGTGGCGCAGATCGCCCAAAGCGGCGCCGGTGCTGGTAAACCGCCAGAGGACTTGAATTCCGATGAATGGTACAACTTAGGGTTGGATTTGGAAGAAGTAGACCCTCGACAAGCGCCAGACGCATACAGACAGGCGGTACGTCTCGATCCTGAAAATGCTGATGCGCATGTGAATCTAGGACGTTTGTATCAACTGGATGGTGATCTGCGGTTGGCTCGGCACCATTATCAATGCGCATTGGCCGTGCGTGGCGACCATGAGTTGGCGAATTACAACTTGGGCACAATTTTCGACGAACTTGACGAACGTCAAAGTGCTGCTGATTTCTATCAACGTGCGCCGTCTGTGCCTGACGCACATTACAATCTGGCACGTATTCGAGAGCTAGAAGGAGACGAGCTCAACGCCAAACGCCACCTGATGCACTATCGACGTTTAGTGCAACTCGAAGATCTGCAATAGACTCAGAGATTAAGCGGCGTTATCGCTCGCGCTTGCGCACATAGAGCACGAGTTCATGATGCACAAGATCAAAGCCGTGTTGCTCGGCGATCTGATGCTGCAGTTTCTCAATGTCTTCGCTCACAAATTCAATGACGCCACCGTTGTCTACATCCACCATGTGATCATGATGTATATCATCGGCAAGCTCGTAGACCGCATGGCCGTCGTCGAAATTGTGCCGACTCACGATGCCCGCAGACTCAAATTGCGTGAGTACGCGATACACGGTTGCGAGTCCAACCGTATCGTCGGAGTTAATCAATTGCTTGTAGACGTCCTCTGCGCTCATATGCCGAGGTTCGGCGCGCTCTAAAACCTCTAAAACCTTCAGTCTTGGAAGTGTTACCTTAAGGCCTGCTTTTTTAAGATCCGATCCGATCACCGTTGTGTCCTGCACTCTATTAACCGGTTCCATGATACGCAGTTTTAATCCACAAAGGGCTGATTTATAAGCCCAGAATGTGCTCAAATTTGCATTGCCAGACATACAAGAAGAGGGATGAAGGCATGATTGAAGAACATATAGACATCCAAACCAAAGATGGCGCTATGAACACGTTCATTACGCGACCGGATCAAGGCGGGCCGTTCCCGGTGATCGTGTTCCTAATGGATGCCCCGGGAAAGCGCGAAGAATTGCATGACATGGCGCGGCGCATCGCTACCGTAGGCTATTACGTTATGTTGCCGAACCTGTATTACCGGCAAGTTCGGGAATTTGTGGTGGGACCAGACACTCGAGAGGTTATGTTTGGCTACATGAACGCCNTNAGCAACGACATCATNTGTGAGGATGTTGGCGCTTTGCTTGAACATGCGAAGCAAGAACCCGATGCCAGNNANGGNGCGGCNGGAACTTTAGGTTATTGCATGAGCGGNCCGTTTTCCTTNTCGGCNGCNGCGGCTTATCCNGANCGNATNAAAGCGGCNGCGTCCTTATANGGGGTNCGGTTGTGTGTTGATACACCCAGTTCNCCGCANCTGCGTGCCGATAAAGTTCAGGGCGAGCTNTACTTTGCCTGCGCTGAAACCGATGACTGGGCNCCGCCNGAAATGGTTCAGGCACTGGATGATCANCTTGCCAAAGCNGGCGTACGNTATGCCATAGAATGGTACCCGGGCACTCACCATGGCTTTGCTTTTCCGGGCCGCGGAGANATTTACGACAAAGCNGCCGCGGAAAAACACTGGTCGCGACTGTTNGCCTTGTTTGCGCGGAATCTGTAAGCGCCGAGTCGGCTGAGTCACCAAGGGTTACCCTCAAGCGCCAGCGGGCTGGATCTGCGCGCTTGGTCTTGAGTTAAGAAATGCCCCTCAAAGGNTCGGAATCCGCAGGTCTTTTGCGGCCAAAAAGTCGGGGTTATAAAGCCGCGACTGATACTTGCCGCCGTCGTCGCACAAGATGGTGACCACGGTGTGGCCGGGCCCCAGTTGCTCTGCGATGGCTGCNGCCGCGGCGAGATTAATGCCCGAGCTGGAACCAAAAAACCAGCCGTCTTTGCGCAGCAGCGTGTAACACATATCGACCATTGTCTGGTCCGTGATTTGGATCGAATCGTCGATTTCAGTGTCCGCTAAGTTGTCGGTGATCCTAGAGTTGCCGATACCCTCGGTTATGGACGGGCCTGGGGTCATGGTGGCTTCACCGGTCGTGACCCAGTTATGTAGGGCGCTGCCCATGGGGTCGGCTAAAATCACCTTGGTATTATTGGAACGCTGTTTTAGGTAGCGCGACACCCCAGCCAGAGTGCCGCCGGTGCCGACCGCGCAGGTGAAGGCGTCTACTTTGCCGTTGGTTTGCTCCCATATCTCCGGGCCGGTGGATTCAAAGTGCGCTTGCCGGTTGGCGGTGTTGTCGAATTGATTGGCCCAAATCGCATTGTTTAGGGTCGCGGCATAGCGCCCCGCCTGCTTTTGGAAGTTTTCGTCGTTGGCGTAGGGCACGGTTGCAACAACGCGCACATCCGCACCCAAAGTGCGCAGCAAATCTACTTTTTCTGTGGATTGGTTGTCCGGCATATAGATTACGCAAGCATAGCCACGACTATTGCACACGTGGGCCAGACCTATACCCGTGTTGCCCGCTGTTCCCTCGACCACGGTGCCGCCTGGTTTTAGTGCGCCAGATTTTTCCGCCGCGTTGATCATCCATAAGGCCGCTCGGTCTTTGACCGAGCCACCGGGATTCATAAATTCGGCTTTGCCGAGTATTTCGCAGCCCGTTTTGGCAGATAGGCTTTCTATTTTGATTAGAGGCGTATTGCCAATAGATCCGGTTAGGCCCTGTAAATGCGACATAGGGAGCTCCGTAATAGCAATGGGATTCTAAGGCTCGGTTGTTGGGTGGGCAACATGCCGGTAGCACGCTTAGAAATGGCGGTTGGCTATTTGTGTAAAGGGTCGGGTAATCTTGATGCTATCAAAAGGGGGTCTTAGAACAATGAGTGAAGAAATTTTGGCTGCGGCGAGTGACCGCGGTTTGGTTGTTGAACACGTTGCCAAGCTTTTAGAGCGGGTACAAAAAGAGGTGAACGAGGGCTTGCTGCCGGCAGCTCAAGTGGCATTGGCAAAAGACGGCGAGCTGGTGTTTCAGGCGTCATATGGCACAGCGCAAGAGGACTCGTTGATCTGTATATTCTCTGCGACCAAGGCGATTACCTCGGCCGCAGCATGGCTCTTGATGCAGGAGGGCAAACTTGCAGAAGGCGAAAGGGTTGCCGATATCATTCCCGAGTTTGCTGCAAACGAAAAAGATCAGATTACTGTGGAGCAGTTGTTTACCCATACCGCAGGGTTTCCCAGTGCGCCGTTTGCACCGTTGGAATGGGACGATAAAGAGGCGCGTCTTAGCCGTTTTACACGCTGGCGGTTGAATTGGCAGCCGGGTTGCAAATTTGAATATCACGCATCCTCGTCTATGTACGTGGTGGCCGAGCTGATTGAGCGTCGTAGTGGCGAGGGTTATCGTGAATTTGTGCGTAATCGAGTGCTTGGACCGTTGGGGTTAAACAATCTCTTTGTTGGGTTACCTGCGGCTGAAAATGCCCGCGCACTGCCCTGCGAGCACGTTGGCGACGCTTTGACGCCCGAGGACTATAAAAACATGGGGGTGCCGGTGCCGCCGGTAACCGAGGTGACCGAGGAGGCTATTCTGGCGTTTAATCGTCCCGATGTGCGTGCCGTCGGTGTTCCCGGTGGTGGTGGTTTTGCTACGGCTGGAGACCTTGCACTCTTTCATCAGGCGTTGTTGCACGGTGGTTTGCCGGGCTGCGAAGAACTCTGGACGCAGGCCACCCGTAGCGATGTGCGAAGAGTTCGGTCTGGCGATTTTACCGATATGTTGTTTAAGAAACCGGCCAACCGTGCTCTCGGTTTGATCATTAGCGGCGATGAGTCGCGTAGCTTTCGTGGCTTTGGCAAGACAAACTCTGCGTCAGCGTTCGGCCACAACGGCGCGGGTGGCCAACTTGCATGGGCCGATCCCGCTACTGGTTTGTCTTTGGGGTACGTTACGCCAGGCCATGACCGTAACAGTATTCGGCAGGGCAGTCGTGGCGTCGCCATTAGCAGTATAGCGGCCCAATGTGCACCGGTAATGACAGGTTGAACGTATAAGGCAAATTTTTGGCGAATACATAATGTTAGATATCTTAAGGACGTTTTTTAGAGGATGGCTGGTCACTGCGTCGTTGGCTGTTTTCGCGGCCGGGCCTCATACCCACGCGGCTGAGGTCTTGGATTATGTGCAGGCTGANCGTCAGCCCTCTACGCAAATNGCAGATACGCTATGGCGTTTGGCCGAACTGGGTTACCTCGAACANAACAGCAGTAAAACCCTGCAAAATTATTTGGCTGAACGCGAATTCATCNTCGAGCAAGGCGTTGCTGATATTCCCACAGCGTTCGTTGCGACGTACGGGCGTGGCGGCCCCACCATCGCATTGCTGGCGGAATTTGATGCGTTGCCTGGATTAAATCAAGCGGCGGTGCCGACGCGTTCGGTGGAAAAAGAAGGTGCGCCAGGCCACGCCTGTGGCCATCACCTATTTGGTGCCGCGTCGGTTGCCGCGGCAAGCGCGTTGGCGTCTTGGCTCGACGCCGCCGGTGTTGCAGCCACGATCAAGCTGGTGGGCACGCCGGCGGAGGAGGGTGGTTCAGGCAAAGTATATTTGGCGCGGGCCGGTGTTTTTGATGATGTGGATGTGGTCTTACATTGGCACCCCAGCGATCGCAACTCGGCGTCGCCTTCTAGCTCTACCGCCAACAAATCGGGTCGCTTTACATTCCGCGGGCGCGCCGCGCATGCGGCTTCTGCGCCGGATCGTGGTCGGTCCGCTCTGGACGGTGTGGAAGCCATGAATTACATGGTTAACCTAATGCGCGAGCACGTTCCGCAGATGTCGCGGATTCACTATGTGATTACCGATGGCGGCGACGCTCCGAATATCGTGCCCGAGCAGGCTCAGGTGTATTACTACGTCCGTCATCCCAAACCATCGCGCGTGAAGAGTTTATTCAAGCGCGTGGTTAAGGCGGCCGAGGCCGCCGCTATGGGTACCGAAACGGAAGTTTCAGTCGAAGTCATGCACGGTAATTACCCCGTTTTGCCTAACCATACGTTGGCCCGAGTTGTTCACGAAAACTTAGTCGCGCTGGGTGGCGTCGACTATGATCAAGCTGAGCAAACGTTTGCGGAGAACATTCAGGCAAGTTTTCAGATACCGCGGTTGCCGTTAGGCTCAGAACAGCAAGTGCAGCCCTATGCGTTTCGGCAGGGAATGGGTTCTACCGATGTGGGCGATGTCAGCTGGCTGGTGCCGACTGTGGGATTCACCACTGCGACTTGGGTGCCAGGAACCTCTGCCCACAGTTGGCAGGCGGTGGCGGCGGGGGGCATGTCCATTGGTCATAAAGGCATGCACTTAGCCACCAAACTGTTGGCGCAAACCGCAGTAGACTTAATTCAGAGTCCTTCGTTGATCGCAGCAGCGACTGAAGAACTCGAACGCTCGCAAGGCCCGGATTTCAAATACGCGGCTTTATTGGGTGATCGTCAGCCACCTTTGGATTATCGGCGCTAAGCTATGCGTGTCGGTGTTCTGCATCCCGGGGAAATGGGGGCCAGCGTCGCTGCGAGCCTACTTGCCAGCGATCATGAGGTCGCATGGAGTAGCGCGGGACGCAGTGAACACAGCCGGATGCGTGCGGTAGAGTTCCAAGAATTCCCACAGCTTGATGATTTGGCGGCCTGGGCGGAGGTGCTTATTAGCGTATGTCCGCCGGCCAGCGCGTTGGCGCAAGCGCAAGCGGTTCACGCGTGCGCGTTTGAAGGTTTTTATGTCGACGCTAACGCCATAGCGCCGGCAACTGCGTTGGAAATTTCTCAGTTAATGGGCGCTGCTTTTGTGGACGGAGGCATTATCGGGCCGCCCGCTTGGCAGTCGGGGACCACGCGTATGTATTTATCGGGCGCACACGCGGCCACCGTAGCCGGCTGGTTTCAAGGTGGCGTGTTGGAGGTGATTGCGCTACCGGAGGCGGCAAACGAAGTCGCTGCATCAGCCTTGAAGATGGCTTATGCGGCTTATACCAAAGGGCATTCAGCTTTGTTACTGGCGGTTAACGCGTTGGCGCACCGCAGTGGCGTACTTGATGCGCTGCGCAGTGAATGGGCGCAGTCTCTTCCTGCCTTGAGCCAGCGCAGCGAGGCGACAGCTAAAGCTATTTCGCCAAAAGCCTGGCGCTTTGCCGGAGAGATGGAACAGATCAGCGCAACGTTCGCAGACTGCGGACTGCCGCCAGAGTTCCATATTGGAGCGGCCGAACTGTACGCGCGTTTAAGCGAGTTTAAGGGCCAACCACCCGCAGGTCTGGATATGTTGCTCGACGCCTTGGCGCAAGCTGACACTTCTGCCCAATAAATAAGGCTCTCGGCGCCTTTTGTCTAAGGCGCTGATTTCCCAGGATACGGTTAGGTCAACTGCCCGCTGCCGTCATGCAGTGTGCTTTGCACATGGGCGCTGTCATTAAACGAACGCACTTTGATTTGATCGCCGAGCATTACGATATGCGTGATCGAACCGTTATCCGCACCGTTAAACGCGAACGGCTGGGCACCGCTGGCGTAGGCAACTAAGTGCCCGATGACTCCACCGTGCACTACGGCGACTACCTTTTCGTCCGGATGGGCGCTGTGTATTCGCTGCAGGCCGCGCATAAGCCGGGTATTGAGGGTGTCCCAGCTTTCGCCGCCTGGAATGACATCCCAACGTTGTTGTTCCTGCATTTGCGTAAAAATTGGATCGCCTGCAGCCGCGCGGATGCGCATAACGCCGCCTTCCCATTCGCCCAAGAACACTTCGCGCAAGTCCGCATCGATTACAGGTTCCAAGTTGAGGTGCTGGCTTAACGGTGCTGCGGTTTGTTGTGTGCGTTGCAGGTTGGAAACATAGATGGCGCTTATCGCCTCATGACGCAGTCGTTCTCCGACCAATATCGCCTGTTGTTCCCCATTAGCATGCAATTCCGGATCGCCGTGGCCGTCTACGAGGGGGAACGGGTTTGCAGCAGATGCCGCACGGGACTCGCCATGGCGCACCAAAAGGATTTCCGTTGCGCCGGCTGGAGCTTGGTAGCTGTGTTGTCGATATTCACTCATGTTTTTGTTGCTCTATGGTTCTGGTGTAAGGCAACCACTGCGACTAGGGGCGATAGCCAAAGTTAGGCGGATCGGTGCGCACCGCTTTACGCGCGAGCTTGGCCCATTCGCAGAGATAGCGTCGCGTCTGACGTGGATCAATGATTTCTTCGATTTCAAAAAATTCTGCCGAACGGTAGGGCGAACGCAATCGATTAAGTCGGTCTTTAATTTTCGCCAGATGCTCGTCGGGGTTTTCGGCCTCGGCGATTTCGGCTTTGTACGCCACTTCAATACCACCCTCGATAGGCAATGAGCCCCAGTCGCCCGATGGCCAAGCGGCGCGCATATGGTGGCTGCCGGGTTTGTGGTTGGCAGCCCCAGCGACGCCAAAAGCCTTGCGGATAACAATGCAACAAAACGGGGTGGTGCATTGTCCTAGCGCGGCCAACGCGGTAGAGCCATAGCGTATGGTCGCTTCTTCTTCGGATTGCTTACCGATTAAGAATCCAGGGCAATCTTCAAGATGGATGACCGGTAAATGAAAGGTGGCGGCCATATCGAGCAGTCGAGTTAACTTACGTGAAGCGTCCGCCGTCCACGCGCCACCATAAACTCTCGGGTTTTCCGCGAATATCGCCACCGGGATTCCGCCAAAGCGCGCCAGCCCGGTGATAATGGACCGACCCCAGTTACGACCCACCTCGAAGAAGGAACCTTTGTCACACACGGACTCTAATAGAGTGTGCATTTTGTAGACTTGGCGCGGATCCTTAGGGACCAAGCTCAACAGCGCGTCGTCCGCACGATTTGGGTCGTCTGTGCAGTCTGCAACCGGCGGCAGTTCATCTGCGCTGCTTGGCAGGTAGGATAAAAACTGTCGTGCCATAGCAAAGGCTTGCTGCTCGGTCGCGGCCTCGTCGTCTATCGCACCGTTACGGGTGTGGATTTTGTAAGAGCCCAACTCCTCTTTGCTGACATCACCCAGACTTGCCCAATCTACCAGCGCTGGGCCTGCGATCATCATCTGTGCACTGTCGCGCACAATGATTGAGTAATGAGAGGAGGCTACTCGAGCGGCCCCAATGCCGGCGACTGAGCCCAGCGCTAAAGATACGGAAGGTGCGACCGCTAAGTGCTGAACGATGGTTTCCCATCCGCGAACCTCTGGTATGTAAGTCCGCCCTGCCATTTCAATAGTTTTAACCGAGCCGCCGCCGCCCATACCGTCAACCAGCCGAATATGCGGTAGGCGTAGCTCGACGGCCAAACCTTCAGCGCGGGCGCGTTTGCCCGGTATGGATGCGTCGGCTGAGCCGCCGCGTACGGTAAAGTCGTCGCCCGAGAGGATCACCGGTCGGCCGTCGATATCTGCGGTGCCGAAGACAAAGTTCGACGGGGTAAAGGCCTTTAGATTGCCGTTGTCGTCGTATTCACCGACACCCGCAAGGGTGCCTATTTCGTGAAAACTCTCGTTGTCAGCAATGTGGTCAATGCGCTCGCGAATGGTGAGTTTGTTGAATTCATGCTGACGCGCGACCTTTTCGGCACCGCCCATTTCAAATGCCAAAGCCTCGCGGGCCTGCATTTCGTCGATTTCTTTGTCCCAGCTCATAACACCTCCCCCGTGTTTGGTTAGCTTGCGCGCGTGCCAGATATCTCTGCTTCGCCAAAGGCGCCTAATTTAACCGTGCCGGTAATCGCATCGCCGTCGACGGTTGCAGTAAATTCCAGTGTCATCGGCATCGGCGCGGTAATGGAGGCCTTCCATGACAACGTATCGCCATCTATGGAACCGTTTTCGATTGCCATCTCGCCTTGCGGGCTGGACATTTTTCCGTTCAAGTCGCTGCCATCGACAGTCAGTTCTAGGGTGCCATTTTGCGCGCCCATGGGCGTGTTGATGGTGGTGTTCCAAGTACCTGCTGCGCTCATGTGGGTCTCCTTAGTTTTGTTATCGCTAAATAAGTTGCAGCCGCAAAGTATCATATATACGGCGGGCAAAAGAACTGCCGAGCGTTGAATTTGGTCGTGGCATACTGATGTCTTCGCAACGGTTGGCATTGCGCGTGACAGAAACATCACCGTCTATTGGCCTGTTAAATGAAGGCGCGCTGCATGCCGCGCTAAAGCAACATTACGGCGGCGGCGACGCACAATTCGAAGTGCCGTTTTCTGGCTTTGTCGCGGATGTCGTGCGCGACGGTACGATTTTCGAAATACAAACGTCGAGCTTTAGTGGTCTGGAGCGCAAGATGCGTGCGCTTGCGGAGCAATGCCCAGTTGTCTTAGTGCACCCTATTGCCGCGCAAAAGACATTGGTGCGATTAAAAGATCTGCAGAGCGGCGAGGTTATACGCCGCAAATCGCCGAAGAAGGGCAAGCTTTGCCATATTCTCAGTGAATTAGTTTATCTACCCAGTTTGCTCAATCACCCGAACTTTGCGGTAGAAGTGGCGCTGATCGAAGAAGAACAGCACAGCGTTTTTGATGCCAAGGCTCGACGCGGTCGCGGTGGTTGGCGTACACGTGGTCGTCATTTGGTGGAACTGGTGGATCGTTTGCGTATCGATACTCTAGAAGACCTGTTGCAATTCGTGCAAACGCCGTTGCAAACGCCGTTTTCTACTCAGGATCTTGCCACCGCGATGGGTCAGCCGGTTTGGCTGGCGCGACAACTGGCCTATTGTTTGCGGCACGGTGGCTTGGCCACTGTTTGTGGTAAGCAGGGCAACGCGTTGCTCTATGAGTTGAATCATTAACGCAAGACTGCTGACTTGCCGATGCTCAATCGCGTTATGGCGAGTGCAGGTAAGTGGCCAGAAAGAGTCTAAAGGCGAAAATTGAAGAGAAGTCAGCCCCACCGAGATGGGGCTATTGTACTCAGATGCCTTGCAGGACCGCAGCTTCTTCGCGCACGAATTCAGGTGCGCCAAGCCATTGTCGGTTTGCGCCTATGCGCTTAAACCAATAGTGCAAACCCACTAGATCAGTAAAGCCCATGCCGCCGTGCACTTCCGTTGATGTCTTGGCGACAAATTGGCCTACCTCAGCGAGGTGAGCCTTAGTATGACAGGCGGTGACGCGAGCTTCTTCGGGCAGTTCCGCTAATGCGTGCCCTGCGAACCAAACCATGGATCGGCACGGTTCCAATTCTGCAGCCATTTCTGCGCACATATGTTTTACCGCCTGAAAACTGCCAATAGGGCGGTTGAACTGCTCTCGCTGTTTGGCGTACTCCACGGCTTGGTCGAGCATATTTTGCGCCGCACCAAGTGTGTCGGCAGCGAGCGCCACTCGGCCCATATCTATAGCGGCTTCGAATACGCTGGCTGCGGTACTTACCGTTTCGGCGGCAACGTTGTTGTACTCTAATTCCACAGTACGACGAGTTTTGTCTACCGTAGCCAGATGCGATCGCGTTAGCCCGGGATCGTCGGCCCGCACCAGATATATGTGCTGATGCTGATCTGCGACCAGGTAGACGTCGGCTTGTGCATCGAAGGCGTACATCGACGTGCCCGACATGCGGCCGTCCTTAACCGTTACTCCTGCATCGTTGCGGCGCTTGATCGCTTCTCCAAACGCGATGCCCACTCGAGTTGTGCCGGCCGCTATTGCTGCTAACAGGTCGCCATGATCGCCGCCGCTGGCCACCAGAGCGGTGGGTGCCATGACAGCAGATCCAAGAAACGGGGTGGGGGCGATGTGTGACCCCAGACATTCAGCAACGATAGCTGCATCCATCGGCTGTAACCCGATGCCGCCCTGAGCTTCTGGAATCAATAGCGCGGGTATGCCCAGTTCTGCAAGTTCTGCCCATATGTCTGTGTCTTCGCCACCGTCAGCGTAAGTGCGCACCCGATCCAACGGCGAGTTGTCGTCAAGAAAGCGGTTGACGTTGTCTTGCAGCAAGATCTGCTCTTCTGATAATCCAAATTGCATGTGATCTCCCGCCTAGCTGGCTTTTTCGAATTTAGGTTCGCGAGGCATGCCTAGGCCACGCTCACTGATGATGTTCTTCTGAATCTGCGATGTTCCGCCGCCGATGATCAGGCCCAAGAAGTACATGTACTCGCGCTGCCAACTGCCGGAATTGCGCAAGTGCGGGTTGTCGTCATACGCTAATCCCATTTCTCCCATGACGTCGATGGCCAGTCCCTCGAGATCGTGGCGCAGTTCGGTACCTTCCAGCTTGGTAATCATGCGCGCCAGACCCGGATCCTGGCCGGGGTTAAGACGGGCAGATAGGATTCGCAACTCGTTAAAGCGCATGGCCATAACCTTGCCCTGGATTTTCATCAAACGTTCGCGGTAAACCGGATTGTTTATGAGCGCGTCGCCGTTTACGGTTTCTTGCTTCATCAGTTCGATCAACGCGTTGATTCGCGTTTGCGCGGTGTTAGCCGGAGCAAGGGTTTCGCGTTCGTGTCCGAGTATGGCGTTAGCGACCTGCCAGCCTTCGCCGCGCTCGCCGACGATTTGATGCTTAGGCAAGCGTACGTCGGTAAAGAAGGTTTCGTTGAAATTAGCCACACCGGTCATGTCGACCAGCGGACGGACTTCGATGCCGGGCGTTTTCATATCGAATAATAGGAATGAGATGCCTTTATGTTTTGGGGCATCGGGTTCGCTGCGCACAAGGCAAAAGATCCAGTCAGCAATGTGGGCCGTGCTGGTCCAAATTTTTTGACCGTTGATAACCCACTCGTCGCCGTCTAGTACGGCCGATGTGGTTAGGCTCGCCAGATCGCTACCCGCGCCGGGTTCGGAATACCCTTGGCACCAGAGCATATCGCCATGAATCGTTGGACGAATGAATTGTTCTTTTTGTTCTTGGGTGCCCATTTCCAAGAGCGTCGGCACCAACATTGAAATGCCCTGACCACCGAGGCCTCCGTTGACGCGAGCCGACGAAAATTCTTCGGCAATAATGCGTGCCTTCAGAATGTCTGGTTCAGCACCGTAGCCGCCGTACTCTTTAGGGATTGTGCGACAGGTGTAGCCGTTTTCGATCAACAACTTTTGCCAATCTTTAGCGGCCTCGCCCCGCAGGTCATTGCCCTTGGGTGCTTTGTCGGCGTTATTGGCCAGAAAGCTCACCACGTCGGCGCGGAAGTCGTCGTATTCGGGTCCAAAGGATAAGTCCATAGCAGGCTCCTTACGTTATTTCTAGAGCATTAATGTGCTTCGCGACATTAATGTTTACTGGAAGGCGAGCGCCTGAAGTCGCGGGTGTTGTAAACCGGCGTAACGGCGCCTCGGTGCGCTTTTTTAATTTTTGTCCCCCAGTGCACATGGCGTTAGCCGCAGCGCAGATGCAAGAATTTACTCCCTCAATTTCCCGGTAGCAACAAAACTAAACACTTACCTGATCGCTAATCGGTCGTCAGCGCGCGTGGCGCGTTTAGGTTTAAGCGCCATTGTCTGTCCATCGTCAGAGGCTTCGGTTAGGCTTTCCTGCAATTACACCCCTTTCTAAACGTTTGTAGAGTTAAGCCATGCCACAAATTTCTCTTGCCCAAGCTCAGACCATGCTGCGAACCATGGCCACCATGCAGGAAGAACACAACGAACTGGTGCATGCCCAATGGCGAGATCAAGGCTTTGAGTTTTATCGCGCTATGTGGGTCGAATGCGCCGAAATGCTTGACCACTTTGGTTGGAAGTGGTGGAAGCAGCAATCGCCGGATCTGGATCAGGTGAAACTGGAGCTGGTGGATATTTGGCACTTTGCGCTCAGTGAACTTATGCGCGATGGCGAGATCGAGCCAGATGTTGCTGAGCAGTTGGCCGTTGTGACAACCGACGAATCCACAGACAGCGAGGCGTTTCGTATGGCGTTAGAAGCATTGGCTGCGGAATGTTTGAACACGCGGTCGTTTGACATAAAGGCGTTTACTGCTGCGATGGCGACTTTGCCTATGGATTATGCGGAACTGTATGCGTTGTATATCGGCAAAAATATGCTGAATCGTTTTCGTCAAAACAACGGCTATAAGAGTGGCGAGTACAAAAAGCTTTGGCAGGGTCGCGAAGATAACGAGCATTTGATCGAACTGCTGGCTGAACTCGGCGACGAACCCGAGCAGCTGCCGGAACGTTTGTATGCTGGACTAGAGGCGCGATACGCGACGGCTTAATCGGATGTTGCAGATAGCGACGACTTGGCAGGAGCATTGGCGACCTGACTTGATAGGGACGTTAGTGTTTGTGCTGCGCAATGAAGAGGTGTTGCTGATCCACAAAAAAACCGGCCATGGTCAGGGCAAAATTAGCGCTCCGGGCGGTAAGCTGGAGTCGGGGGAGCGCGTGTCGGAGTGCGCTGCGCGGGAGGTTAAGGAGGAGGTCGGAATTAGGATAACTAATCCTATATGCCGCGCCGAGTTACGCTTTGTCGAGCCGCAAGGCGCTCAGTGGTTGGGGTATGCGTTTACCACCCGCGAATTCTCAGGCGATCCTATACAGACGCCAGAAGCGGACCCGTTTTGGTGTCGACGGGCAGAGATTCCGTATGAACACATGTGGGATGACGACCGACTCTGGTTGCCTTTGATTTTGGCTCAGGAACAACGCCAAGACAGTGGACTATTGATCGCCGACTTGTTGTTCCGCGAGGGACGTGTAATGGATCATGTGTTAGACGAATCCTGCCGTTTCGCACCGGCCTTGGAGATTTAATATGCGTATCGGCATTTCAATCAGTTCGTCTTATCGGGTGGAGGATCCGCGTGTAGGAGCACGTTTCATGATCGAACGCGCTCGGGTCGCGCGGCAGGTGGATTTGGATAGCCTATTTGTCGGCGATCATCACGTTACATCGCACCCCTATTATCAAAATACCCCGATGCTTGGCCGCTTGCTGGCGGAGTGGCATAACAAACCTGCGGGGGCCCTGTATTTATTGCCATTGTGGCACCCGGTACTGCTGGCCGAGCAAATCGCCACTTTGGCTGCGATTATGCCGGGGCGATTTATTATGCAATGTGGGCTGGGTTGGGACCCGGCTCAGAGCGCAGCTATGGGCGTTGATATGACGCGCCGCGCGGCGATGTTTGAGGCGAGCCTTAAGGTCATGCAGGGACTGTGGGCCGGTGAGACGGTCAGTGAAGATCGATTTTGGAACATTCAAGACGCCCGCATAGCTCCGCTGCCTGCACATAATGTAGACGTATGGATTGGTGCGGGTGCGCCAGCGGCGCTGCATAGGACTGCGCGCATGGCCGAAGGTTGGATCGCCACCCCGAGCTTGGATCGCGCCGCTGCGGCGCAGCAATTAAATCAATACCGCCAAGCCTGCGCAGAGTTTGAACGCACTCCGAAAGCTGTTGCCATACGCAGAGATATCTTTATTGGCGATAATCAAAAGCAGGCGCAAAGTTTCAAACAGCGCATGCTCGACAAGGGTTATCGAGGATTTGCAGAAGAGGCGATTTTGGCGGGGACGGCTGAAGCTGTGGCGGCCGAGTTTGCGGCGCTTGCAGAACTGGGCTTCACCGACATTATTGTGCGTAATATGTCTTCAGAACAGAGCGAGGCGCTGGCGACTATTGAACGCTTGGCCGAAGTGAAACAGATCTTGAATTTGTAGTGGTTTAGTAGTCAAAGCCTTGGGGGCAGGGTAAAGAGAGGGAATAGTGGAAAAAGTATTGGTTGCGAACCGCGGCGAAATCGCGCTGCGCATCACCCGCGCGGTGCAAGAATTGGGCATGCGGGCTGTGGCGGTATTTCCGGCCGACGATGTCCAATCGTTGCATGTCAGTGGGGCGGATGCGGCCGTAGAACTCGCTGGCCGTGGTGCGGCGGCGTATCTGGATATTTCACAATTGGTCGCAGTGGCTATGGATAATGGCTGCGACGCGGTGCATCCGGGCTACGGTTTCCTGAGTGAAAACGCTGAATTTGCAGCGGCGGTAGAAGCCGCCGGTTTGGCGTTTATCGGCCCCAGCGTTGATGCGTTGAGCGCTTTTGGTGACAAAGCCCAAGCCCGGGCGATCGCGCAAGATTCTGGAGTGGCCGTATTGGTGGGGTCTTCGCAAGCACTGTCTTTGTCCGACGCCGAAAAATTTTTCGCAGAGCATGCTGATAGCGGCATGTTACTCAAAGCTATCGCTGGAGGGGGTGGCCGCGGGATGCGCGTGGTGCGTACGGCAGATGAACTGGCTGATGCCTTTGCGCGCTGTGCGTCAGAGGCGCAAGCCGCCTTTGGTCATGATGGACTCTATGCTGAGCAGTTCATTGCGCAGGCGCGGCATATCGAAGTGCAAATCATTGGTGACGGCAGCGGTGCGGTAAGCCATGTCTGGGAGCGAGAATGCAGCGTGCAACGGCGCCATCAGAAACTGGTGGAAATTGCACCGAGCCCAACATTGAACCCGGCAATCCGCGATCAAATGTGCGCAGCGGCGGTAACACTGGGTCAGCAACTGAACTACAGTGGCCTCGGCACCATCGAGTTTTTGTTAGATAAGCAGACCGACGAGTTCTATTTTATCGAGGCAAATGCGCGGTTGCAGGTCGAACATACGGTAACCGAGGAGGTCACCGGCATTGATTTAGTGCAGGCGCAGATTCGCATCGCCGCAGGCGCCTCATTAGTGGATTTGGGTTTGGTTCAAGACGCCATTCCAAGCCCGCGAGGTTTTGCCATTCAATTGCGCGTCAATGCAGAAACCATGACGGCCGCTGGCGAAGTTAAGCCCACCGGCGGGCGCTTGAGCAAATTCGAAGCGCCGACTGGTCCCGGCTTACGTACCGACACCTATGCCTACGGCGGTTACTCGACCAACCCGAATTACGATTCGTTGCTGGCAAAGCTTATCTGCTCCAACTCCAGCGGTGATTACGCTGATACGGTGCGGCGCGCCCAGCGCGCGCTTAAGGATGTGGTGATCGAAGGCGTGGCGACCAATCAATCGTTCTTGCAGGCGTTGCTCGCGACCGAGGATTTTGCCGCAAATAGGCTCACGACTCGGTATCTCGATGAGCACATGGCTGCTTTGGTCGAAGCCGCGCAGCCGGCCGCTGCCGAGACAGGAAAACCACTGGCGGGTGCGCAGGTCAATGCCAATGATCCGCTGGCTGTATTGGATCACGGCAAGGGCGGTGGGGGTGTGAGCGGCGGCCCGAATGTCTTGGAGTTTGTGCAGGCAGATCTGCCACCGGGCACCGAGGCTATTTGTGCGCCGATGCAGGGCACAGTAGTGAGTTTTGAAGTCGCGCCCGGGGACGAAGTTTTTGTCGGTAAATTGGTGCTCGTCATGGAAGCCATGAAAATGGAGCACGAGGTTCGGGCTGAGGTCAGTGGCGTTGTCGAGCGCTTAGGTATTGAAGCGGGCGACACCATATTTGAAGGCCATCCTTTGATTTACCTGCAAGCCGCCGATGTCGCGGTCAGCGATGAAGGAGAAACAGAAGAAATAGATCTGGACTACATTCGGCCGGATTTACAGGAGGTGATCGACCGTAAAAGTGCAGGGTTGGACCAAAACCGTCCGGACGCGGTTGCCAAACGTTACAAAACAGGTCGGCGAACAGCCCGTGAGAACATCGCGCATTTGTGCGACGAGGGCACATTTATCGAGTACGGCTCGGTGGTGATCGCGGGCCAACGTCGTCGGCGTTCCATCGAAGATTTGATTAAGAACACCACGGGTGATGGCATGGTCGCAGGGTTGGGTCAGATCAACGGCGATCTATTCGCGGAAGATCGTAGTCGCGTCATGGTGATGTCATATGACTATATGGTGCTGGCTGGCACCCAAGGCATGAAGAACCACGATAAAAAAGACCGCCTGTTTGAGGTGGCTGAGCAACAGCGGCTACCCACTGTGCTGTTTGCCGAAGGCGGCGGCGGCCGACCGGGCGATACCGATGGGTCTGGTGTCGCCGGCTTAGATTGTTTGGCCTTCACCTATTTTGCGCGTCTTTCCGGTCTGGTGCCGATGGTGGGCATCACCACCGGTCGTTGCTTTGCGGGCAACGCAGTACTGCTTGGGTGCTGCGACGTAATCATCGCCACCGAAGGTTCTAATATTGGTATTGGCGGTCCTGCCATGATCGAAGGCGGCGGCTTGGGTGTCTTTACGCCCGACGAAGTCGGGCCAATGGACGTGCAGGTGCCCAATGGCGTTGTCGATATTGCGGTCAAAGACGAAGCTGAAGCGGTAGAAGCCGCCAAGCAGTATCTGTCCTATTTTCAAGGTCCAGTAGATGCGTGGGAATCACCCGATCCACGCGAACTGCGTTTTATCGTGCCGGAAAACCGTCTGCGCTATTACGACATTCGCCAAGTCATCGAGGGGATTGCCGACATTGGTTCAATACTCGAACTGCGCAAAGAATGGGGTATCGGGATCATTACTGCATTTATCCGGGTGGAAGGTCGGCCTATGGGGGTCATCGCCAACAACCCCGCGCATCTGTCGGGGGCAATTGATGCTCCGGGGGCGGATAAAGGTACGCGCTTTATGCAGTTGTGCGACGCGTTTGATATTCCTATTTTGTCGCTGTGCGATTGCCCAGGGATCATGGTCGGACCTGAGATTGAAAAGACCGCGGTGGTGCGTCACGCGGCGCGCATGTTTGTGACAAGCGCAAATATTGATGTGCCATTGATGACCGTAGTGACGCGGAAAGGTTATGGCTTAGGCGCGCAAGCCATGGCCGGGGGCGGCTTTAAAGCCACACTGTTCACAGTGACCTGGCCTACCGGCGAGTTCGGTGGTATGGGTCTTGAAGGTGCGGTGAAGTTGGGTTATCGCAAAGAACTGCAGGCCATTGACGACCCGAAAGAGCGCGCCGACGCGTATGAAAAAATGGTGGCGGACATGTACAAGCGCGGTAAGGCGGTGAATATGGCCTCGCATTTCGAACTCGATGACGTGATCGACCCAGCGGATACCCGTAAGTGGATCAGCCGTGGGCTAAAGTCGATTCCACAGGCGCCGCGCCGCGAGGGCAAGAAGCGGCCCAATGTAGACACCTGGTAGCCCGGTTCTACGCGACGATCTCAAAAGTTACGCCGGCGTTGGCGGGCAGTCGTTCCAGCAGTGCGTCGCCCATGGCGCTGGCCGGCGTCCAAAATCCGCCCTCGACCGCTAGGTCGTCGTGGGCGAGTGCCAGCGCGCTTTCTGCGATCATTTTTGCGGTAGAGCCATAGCCTGGGTCGCGATCGCCTTGCACATTGGCAACGAGATTCTTTGACGCGTCATCGGGATGTTTGGCACGAAGCTCAATTTCGAAGAAGCCGTTTTCTTGTTGCTCTGGCGTTGGCCCCTCGCCGGGTTTAGGCAGCACTTTCTGCAGACCCCTGCGCGTAATGGGTAGGCTTGCAAGCCCGGCAAAAAGGCCAGACCCTACGCCGATGCCTGTGGCACCCAAAAAGCCTTTCGGGCCAGAACCGGTAAGGCTGCCCTCGTCGTAGCGGAAATTTTCGCCGTAGGCGCCGCCGAGCAATTCGTTACTGCGGCGCACGACGCGTGTATTGATCGCCGCCATCATGAATGGGCCGACCCAAGCATCAAAATCTTCGTCAAAATAGGGGCTTAAGCGATCTGGTCCATCGGCGCCGCGCATGGTGTCGTTCAGCAGATACGGATTAGCTAACTTTTTCAGCAGCGTTGGGTCTTTTTGTCCGGCTTCCATCATCGCCATCATGCTGTCTATGGTGCCGCCGCTGAAACCGCCTTTGAACGCCTTGGTGCGATATTTAATATGGCGCGCGGCTACACCATGGCGTGCGCGCATTTCTTTTTGCAGGAAATACACGCCGATGTCTGATGGAATGCTGTCAAAGCCGCAGGTATGCACGATTCGCGCACCACTGTCGCGCGCAGTGTGTTGATGCGCGGTAATCATTTCGCGCATCCACAGCGACTCGCCCGTGAGATCGCAATAATGAGTGCCGTGTTGAGCGCATGCCTCAACCAACTCTGATCCGTATCGGGCGTAAGGCCCCACCGTGGTTAGAATGACCTTGGTTTGTTGTACAAGTTGGTTCAGCGAGTCGCTGTCATGGCTGTCAGCGGTCAGTATGGGAATGTCGCGTTGGCCCACTACACTTTCGAGTTTAGCGGGGTTACGGCCGGCCACGGCCCAACTTAAATTGCCGCTACCGTATTCCTTATGCAGATAGTCCACGACGATACGACCGGTAAAGCCGCTGGCGCCCCAAACGATTATGTCGTATGTCCGATCGGTGCTTTGTGTGACTGTCATGGTGGGTCTGACCTCGTTTTAGCTATTGGTTAAACGGCGCTAAGCGCGGGGTGTTGCGGTTACGCGATCGCCTTCAGGTGCGCTGAACGGATCGCTGTTGTGATTATTTCATAGCGGCGGCGGAACCGGCTGCTCCGCCAAAAATGTCGCCGAACGAGCAACCGAGCAGCGCGACATATATGAACTCGTCGGCAGCTCGGAAATTTTATACCTGTAGCTTAGAGCGCACCGGCAGCGGTCTGGCGCTCACGCATTTGCAGTAACTGATACATTTCTTTGATGCTCAATCCACCGTCGCCATCGACGTCCGCGCGTTCAAAGTTGCTTGCTAGGCGTTTTTTCCAACGCCCCGGCAGTTCCGCCCACGTTAGCTTGCCGTCGAAGTCCTTGTCCATAAATCCGACCATTTGTGTGGTGTCTGCCAACGCTTTGTCATGCAGTGGCGCTTCAGTGGTCTCATTCACATAGGTGTAGCTGAAGGCCCCGTAAAGCATTTCATCCCAGCTTTGTTGCCCCCACGGTACATTCCTGTTGGGGTCAGGGTTGCCGGGATTGTTGGCAGAGTTATCGTACCAAGTGGTGTGGACTAAGCGCGCACCCGCTTCAACACGCTTGGGCTCGACAAACTCGTACGTGCGCTGCCAATTAAAGTCGTAATTTGGCACAGACAGAATGGTTTCCTTGCGACCGTCCGGGTGGATGATTTCAAACTTGGACGCTACGCCGCGATAGTGCGAATGAGGCACGAGGTCGTGAATTTCCGCAGGGCGATTGAACTCGTAGTAGGACACTTCCTCATGACGGGCTTCATTGGCAGGTATATAAATGTTCGGGTTGAGCACTACATCCTGACGATAGTAGTTTCCCGGCCGCTCCGTATGAAAGTATAAACCTATCCTTGAACGGTCAATGGTTTCGCGGCCGACCGGGGTGTAGTGCAACTGAAACGTAAACTCACCACCCGGGGCGATGTATACGCCCGTTTCTTCAGGGAATATGTTGGTTTCGTTGCCGGGGGCGTAGCCGATTAGGTAATTGTCGAAGACGCCGCTGTCGCGCTTCTGTTTAGACGTGTCAGCGTCGATAGAGCCCGCTAAAATATGATGTACAACCTCATGGTCACCCGGCTGGACGGTCGCTGCCCGAACCCAAACACCGACGTCTAACGGATTTTCTAAGCGTGGGTATTTGTACTCAACCACGCCGCTGGCGGGTATTTCATACTCGGGCATGTCCAACACCAGATCGGGTTCTCCCAGAGGCCATTCGACCTGAGCTATCTTTACGTCAGCTAGCGGGTCCGGGCCTTCGCCACGCGGAGCACCGGCCTCTATCCAATGAACGAGGGTTTGTTTTTGTTCAACGCTGAGAGATTTGTCATCTTTAAAGACCCCAATATGCGGGTCCGCGTGCCAGGGCGGCATCCGCCGGGTCCGGACCACTTCGCGGATCATGGGTGCGAAGCCGCGGACCATGTCGTAGCTGGTCATGGCCCAGGGCCCGATGCCGCCGGGCCGGTGGCAGCTCACGCAGTTGTCCACCAGCATCGGCGCGATGGGGTCGGCGTAGGAGATGGCGGCATGCTCGGCGT
>PBQQ01000050.1 GCA_002725095.1 Gammaproteobacteria bacterium | reverse complement strand
TTCCAACTGAACAAACAGTCGGGGCTTTCGCCAACTCTTTTCTGCAAGCGCTAGTTCTTGAGCGTTTCCAAATCGAAGCACCCTAGAAACTCGCAAACAATGTCTGGGTCGTCGCTTTGCACTACGCCATCGGCTATCGCCTGACTTAGATTCAGTTTGCCGCCGAGCAGATCAAACCAATGATCACTGCTCACGGTCATGACCACATCCGGCTGGTCATTCGTTGCTGGCACCGCCACACCGTGGCGAATGGTTAACGTGGTTGCACCGCCATCGCTAAATGTAATCTGCAGCGTCTGATGCCGATCGTCTGCCCGTTCCGGCACCAGCAGCACCCGCAGCTGGCGAACCGAGTCAATTGCGGGCCGACGCGCCAGCTCGCGTTTTTGCAACCGATGGGTACGGAAGCGCTCTAAATTCGTAGACCCATCCAGCTCCAATGCCCGAGTTATGCACCAGTTACGGATATTTGCAGCCGTAGTGGTGTATGCCACCCCACGCAAACCGCTGGCTAAACGATTACGATCCTCCGCAGCACCGGCGTCTGCCCTGCCCCGATCATTGCGCTCGCAGCGCACCAGCCAAGAGGCCAGCTCTATCGCCCAACGGTATTCATCTTCGGCCAAAGCCGTGTCGACGGCTTGCCGCACGCTGTCGATGCCGCCGAATCCAGCGATTAATTTCTCTGATCGCTCAGGGGCCGGCAGCGGAAACAGATTGGCCTCATCCTCGTCAAACCAACCAAACAGTCCGGTATAAATTTGCCGCACATGATGTTCCACCACGCCATAAAACTGGCGCGTGGTGTAGTGCTGTTTGAAATAAGCCGGCAATTCAATGGCGGCGATCATTTCATTGAGGGTCATACCACGATTAGCACAACGTACCGTTTGGTCCCACAAGAACTGAATGCTGTCGCGGTAGTCGACAATGCACTTGTGAATGTCGGCCTCCCCAGAGATCGGCGGTCCGTGAGCACCAATAAGCTGATCGGGCGTTAAGGCCGCCAACTCATCCAGACCGCGAAGCAACACACGCGGATCACGATACTCTTCACCACGTATCGCAAAAATGTTGAACAACACAGGCCAAAGCAGATTATTTATCGCGAGCTTAAGCTGCGGGAACCACACGGTCGCCGAGTCGGTCGCATCCGAGGGTGCTGGATAAAATTCAACGTCCAAGCCAGCAATCGTGGCCTTGGTGGGGCTGTCGAAGGTTTGTTGAGCCGGCAGGTAGCCGTTAGTGAACGGCGCGTGATCGGGATTACGATAAAAATTCCCCAACCCGACGTTAACCACACCATCTGGACCATCTTCGGGCATGGCGATGGCGAATTGATGCACCAGACCGCGGGTCACTCGGGGGGCGATTTCGCCGCCGAATCGATCCAAATTCGCCTGAATGCCTGCATGCCCCCAAATAGGTAGATCGGGCTTTTCTTGCAGCAGCGCTGCGGTGCCGCCAACGTAATGAAAATGGGTATAGATGCATGCAACGATCGGCGCACTGGTTTCCTCGCGCAACTCGGCCAGCGCCGCTTGCATTTCTTCGTTACACTCACCGGTGTCGATAACGATGATCCCTTCAGGGCCTTCAACAAAGGATTGATTCGATAGGCCATTTCCAACCAACGACCACGCTTTGTCGCCAACGCGATAGAGTTTCCGCACCAAACGCTCGCTGTGCTCAATGGCATCGGGGTGGGCTAACTGCCCGCGCGGACCTGTTACGCGAGAACCGGGTTCAAATGAGTCGAGAATATTCATGAGTGGTCACTTTGAAGCATGTGTACAAAGTGTAGCGAATCAGAGCGAAAACGCAGCTGGCAAAAACGATCCCCGCATAAGCCAGCAGCGCGACTGACGCCTGCAGGAAATTCATCTTCGCTCCTCTCGGCTTCGCGTCCGATGGATCCTTACCGCCGCAGAATTCCGCACGTATTGCCGAGGATCTGCAACACCGCGCCATCGCCACCCTCGCTGGGTGTTGGTANAGTGAGCCATCGACGGGGGNTGACAGTATGAGTACTTCAGATTTACTGGCGGCACGACACCGCACTATGGGCCACGGCACGCTGTTTTATGACGAGCCTATTCACATGGTTAAAGGCGAAGGCGTCTGGCTCTATGACGAGTCAGGTCGCCGCTACATGGACTGCTATAACAATGTTCCTTGTGTCGGTCATTGTCACCCTCATGTGATTGGTGCTATGCATCAACAAGCCGGGCTGCTGAACACACACAGCCGCTATTTAAGCAAAGTGGTGGTGGATTATTCTGAGCGCTTACTGGCTCTGCACGACGACCCGTTAAGCACTCTGCAGATGGTCTGCAGCGGCACCGAGGCGATCGAACTGGCGCTGCGCTTGGCCCGAACCTTCACTAAGGGCACTGGCATTATTTGCAGCAATGCCACGTACCANGGCAACTCCCANGAAACNTTCCGNATGACGGTTGGACCGTTTGAGCCGGAATTTCGCAGGGTCTCTTTTCCTGACACCTATCGACCGTTAGAACAAGGCCTGAGCGATGACGCGCTGTGTGATCTGTACCTGCAAGAAATCGAGCACGCCATCGCAGGCTTTACAGCAGACGGTGTAGCGTTTGCCGGAATGCTGTTTTGTTCAATTTTTGCTAATGAGGGTCTACCTAATGTGCCCGCAGGGTATATGCAGAAGGCTGCAAAACTCGTGCGCGACGCGGGCGGCGTGGTGATCTTNGACGAGGTCCAAGCCGGCTTTTGTCGAACCGGCACCTGGTGGGGTTACCAGGTTATGGATTGCGCGCCGGATATTGCGGCTATGGGCAAACCTATGGGTGCGGGCTACCCAACCGGCGGAGTGGCGGCGAGAGCGGATATCTTGGACACCTTTTTTCGCCGCAGTGGTTACTTCAACACCATGGCCGCAACACCNCTGCAAGCCTCTGTCGCCAATGCGGTNTTGGATNTTATCGAGGNCGAAAACTTGCAGACCCAAGTCGCCGAGGTGGGTCTGTATCTTAAAAACAAACTGGTGACACTGGTGGAGCAATTTGAGCAAGTGGGCGATGTACGCGGCCACGGGCTATTTTTAGCGGTTGACTGGGTAACAGATAAGNCCACGCGCGCCCCGGATCGCGACGGCGCCAAAGACATTGTCGAGCGTCTGAAAAGAGCGGGCTATCTTATTTCCAACGCCGGCGCCCACCGCAATGTATTAAAAGTGCGGCCGCCGCTGGTCTTTAATCACGCCCATGCGGACGAATTTTTTGCAGCNTTCGAAGCAGCGCTATCAGCAGGCACGAACTGATTTATGGCTGCGGCCTTAACAAACGACCAGTTACACGACATCGCAAGCAAAGCGCTCGCGCATTGGCCTTTGGAGGTTGCGTCGCTGACCTTGATTTCCNAAAGCGAAAACACCGTGTTTCGCCTAGAAACCGCTGGCCAAGGCACCTTCGCGCTGCGCTTACACCGTCCTGGCTACCATTCGCTGGCAGAGTTGGAGTCCGAGCAGATATGGACGCGCGCGCTCGCCGAAGGTGGTATTGCCATCCCCAAGGTAGAGCCGACCAAGCACCACAGGTTNTACGTAGAAGCAAGCCTCGGCACCCCTGCTACCACTCGCCAAGCCGGCCTCATTCAATGGCTGCCTGGCGAGGCGTTAGCGCANGTCTTGGCAGACCAACCCTCCGACTCTTTGCTGCACGATACGTACTTTGCTCTTGGTGCACTCATCGCCCGGTGCCATCTGGCGACATTGGCATGGACACCGCCCGCTCACTTTACTCGCCATGCCTTGGATCACGACGGTTTTGTCGGCGATGCGCCCTTCTGGGGACGATTCTGGGAACTGGGATTAACCACACAGACCAATCGCGACCAACTGACCACAATCCGCGACGCCGTGTCGGCGCGTCTGCAGGCTATGCCAAAGAACAGGCACAACTTCGGCATGATCCATGCCGACTTACACGCCAATAACGTGTTGCGCAACAACGATCAGTTATGCGTAATCGATTTTGACGACGCGGGCTTTGGTTGGCACGCATTTGATCTTGCGGTGGCCGTTTACGACCAGCTCGATTTCTTTCATCCAACGCCTCGTTTCGAAATAGCAAGCCAAGCATTGATCGCCGGCTATGATTCTGAGCGACCAGGCTGCGACGAAAGCTTTGCGCAACTGCCGGTGTTCTTACTCATACGCTCGCTGATGTTACTGACTTGGATAGAAGATAGGCCGGAAGTCGGTCGCGAAGACAATATACCCATGCTGCTCGACATCGCTTTCCAGCAATTTTCAAATCTATAGAGACCGCAAGGGCCGCGTCTTCACCATACGAATCGCTCTTCTGTTAATGACGCCGCCGCACGCCCACAACCGTTCAAGACAAGGNGAACAATCTCATCTTTCAGCTATGTTTTCGCATAGGATCAACAAGAGCCAAAGACTGCTACGCTAAACTCGGCAGTAGTTAGTGTTTAACAAAGACCAACCTTGGGGAGATCTAAACATGAACCCAAACAAAAAAACTGGGTTTTGGATTGTCACNGGGGCGGCGTCGGGTATCGGCGCCGCAGTTGTCAGAGCAGTGCAAAAGTCAGAGGCTCAGGTACTAGCGCTGGATGTCGATCAGGCAAAAGGCTTGGCGTTAGNAGAAGAAACTGGCGCACTGTATCGGCCTTTTGATGTTGGTGATCTCGNACAATGGCAGCAATTAGTTGACNACNTCAACTCTGCAAAAGCAGATTTAGGATCGCCAACGCATATCCATTTAAATGCAGGTATTCAAATCGCCCCCCCAGACGCACCGTTATCTGATTATAAGTTGGAAGCGGCAACCCTCGAACGCTACAGGCGTATGATGAGCGTCAATGTAGATGGCGTAGTGTTTGGCTTGCAGACACTCTTGCCACTCTTGTCTTCTGGCGCAGCCATCGTTGTGACAGCCTCTCTCGCCGGCGTAACCCCTTATGCAGTTGATCCGCTTTACGCAATGAGCAAGCACGCGATAGTCGGTTTGGTGCGGAGTCTAGCGCCAGAGCTGGCGAAGCGAGGCATTAGCATTCATGCTCTTTGTCCCGGCGCTGTGGACACTGCAATCGTACCGCTTGCTCAAAAAACCACCGATGCGCAATTTATGACGTCAGAGGATCTTGCTGCGGATGTAATCGAGCTTATGGCAGAAACAGAGAGTGGTAAAAGTTGGGTCAGGTTGCGCGCAGACAAACCACGTTATGTGATTCGCGCCCCAGGGGATAAAACAGGCTGAGGAGAATTTTTATGTCCACACTAAAAATAGTGGCNGTTTTTTCAGATAAAGCAGCAGCAGCAGAAGTGGCCAAATCNAGCCAAAGTCTCATGTTTGAGGCGTCCGCTGAAGCGACTCAACACCTACCCTTTGCAGCGCTCGTTCTCGGCACATCTGCAGCCCTCATGGATCTCAAGCAGCGAACANATGTGGGTTTGTATCTGGTAAACGAGCGCGCCGTACTAAACCAGCCCCTGAGCATCTTGAACCAAGATATGCTGCCGGCGAGCGTGNGTATATTTCCGATGGTNGCAGATCCGGAAATTGGTCCCGAGGCCGCCGACAAGCATTGGCACGAACAGCACGCTCCCATTGCTCTGGAAGTACATACCGCCATGACGCACTACTATCAGCTTGCAGTAATGTACAGATTTTCCGGCGCGGACTGGAACGGTCTAGCGCTGTGCTGCTTTGGGAACGAGGACGACTTGCGTAATAGATTTTATAACTCTAAAGAAGGCAAACAACGGGTGGCCGAAGATGTTGCTAAATTTGCCGACACAAAACGCTCTCCACGTCGCGTTGTAACTCGGCTTGTTGGCGATTATGCGGTCTAATTTTGTNTTTGCCGGCCCTGCAGAGGAGCNNTCNNNAAAAANGATTAAGCCAGTTNCTGNAANTTTTTTTTACGACCTGTGCCGATCCGTTGGATGCGGAGGAGACAAAGCGCAAGAAGATATTTTTTCCTAACTTAGATAAATTGTTTTTTTCAAAAACTTGATTTGTAGAAGTAAAATTTCATTAAAATCAAAATTCAAGCGGTCGAGGTAGAGAGATTCGAACTCTGTCACCGTTAGCGCAGCTTAATAGTCTAGTCTGGAGTTCAAGCCAATTGCCGCGGAAGCTCAAAGCGTGTCCTCGACGGGTTAACGTAAACAATCGCAAATTCAGAAGAGCAATCAAATGACATCATCTAAAGCGCCAAGCCAAAAGACACAAAAAAAACGGTGCGTTGTGGTGATGTATGACACTTTATGCCGTCATTTCATGCCGTCCTATGGCAACGAGTGGGTCAAGGCACCCAACTTTGAGCGTCTTAAGAAACGCTCGACCCAGTTTCAGAACTTCTATGTTGGCTCTATGCCATGTATGCCGGCTCGGCGGGAAATGCACACAGGCAGATACAATTTTTTACACCGCTCTTGGGGGCCTTTAGAGCCCTTCGATGACTCTATGCCATCAATACTCGATAAGCACGGCATCCACTCGCACAAAGTCACCGATCACCACCACTACTGGGAAGACGGTGGCGCAACCTATCACCAGCGCTATACAACGTTTGATCTTGTTCGCGGACAAGAAGGCGATAAATGGATAGGCGATGTTGAAAAATTAAGGGATCCGGAGTTTGGTGCAGAAAAGTGGCCCGAGCACCAAAGGCTGCCTTTCCAAAAACAAGATAACATCAACCGCGAACACATGGGCACAACCGAGCTGCAACCCCAATACAAAACTTTCAGCCTCGGGTTAGAATTTATCGAGCGCAATGTAGAGGCCGATCGGTGGTATTTACAGATCGAAACCTTTGACCCGCACGAACCGTTTTTCACCCACAAAGAATTCCAAGATCTTTACCCACATGAATATGACGGACCAGAGTTTGACTGGCCCCCCTACAGGGAAATCCGAGAAGACCAACAAACGGTAGAGCACATCCGCTATATGTATGCGTCGCTGGTCAGCTTCTGCGATCAACAGCTGGGGCGCGTGCTGGACACTTTCGACAAGCACAACCTGTGGGAAGACACGATGCTGCTAGTAAATACCGATCATGGTTTTTTGATGGGGGAGCATGATTGGTGGGCGAAAGTCGTCACTCCTTTCTTTCAGGAAATCGCCCACATACCCTTTTGGGCTTACGATCCTAGGCTCCCAGGGTCAGTCGACCAAAAACGCGAAGCGCTGACTCAAACTATCGATCTAGCACCTACCATTCTGGACTATTTTGATATCGACATTCCGAAGGACGCACAGGGCGAGCCTCTTACATCTAGAATGCTCAATGACGAACCTACCCGAGCAGCCCTACTTTACGGCGTCATGGGTGGACAGGTTAACGTGACTGATGGCCAGTATGTATACATGAGGGGTCATGTCACAAAAGACAATTCACCACTGAACGATTACACCTTGATGCCAACACATATGCGCAGCTTATTTGCCACAAGAGAACTCCAAAAGTGGGATAAATTCTCAGGCTTCTCTTTTCTAAAGGGCTGCGAGGTCATGAAAATACCAACCAGAACGCCACAAGCGAACCTCAGCGATGACAACCCTTTCGGCCGTGGTAAGCGCGCGACGCTGTTGTTTGATGTCCTAGCAGATCCGGGACAAACCCGTCCTCTCGACGATCCTGAGATAGAGTCAAGGATGATCAAGTTGATGCTGCTAGAGATGGCCCGTAACGAGTGCCCTGATGAGCAATATGAACGACTAGGCCTGCCGAAACCCAATAGGATAGGTGATGGTCACGCTGATGAGATGATTCAGTTGCCTTCCGATAAGGCAATTCTAGAATCCTGCGTGCTAAAGACGCTCGCAGGGCAAGCCTCTATGGAGCACGCAGGCAATGGATTCCCCAAGATGCCTTTCCAGAAGATAGGCTGGGAGGCCGAAAAAACAATAACCGGCGTATCCTTTCCGGACAATTTAAGACTTCGCCCGGGCTATGCTTTTAGCCAGAAGGAGACCCCGCCGGCTAGGAGCTAGAAGCCTGCCCTAATAAACAGCAGTTAAACAACCAAGGCCTGATCGGCAAGCACCTTAGGGTCGCTGGGCGAGAGTGATGAGGCATACTTTCAATCATAAGCAGGCTCAACAATTGTTCTTCTCGATCAATGCAAAAACGAGTAACAACCGGCGCCCGCCCAGTTATATCCGCCGGCAGAATAGCCTGCTATTTGGGCAAAAATCTAAACACAGTTGTTAGAATTGATGCCAAAGTGGTGCCGCCTGTAGGATGCTGCAAACAGGCATGAAGCCGGGTTATTGCGAAAAGTTTTTTAGACCACTCGCTGCAAATGTTCTTCACAACTTACGCAAATTGGGTCGATGCTGAAGAGATACGAGCGCAAGAAGATATTATGCCCTCACTTCACTAAACCGTTTTCTGGCAAAAAATTGATTCGTAGAAGTAACAATATATATAAATCAATAAGTTAAGTGGTCGGGGTAGAGAGATTCGAACTCCCGACATCCTGCTCCCAAAGCAGGCGCGCTACCAGACTGCGCTATACCCCGATATTCGATACGGTCAAGGGCTCGACCGACTGCGAAGGAACGCGATCATACTGAGGTGCTTTTGTGTGGTCAAACGCTGTTCGCCTGTTTTTGCGTTGCGCTTATGTCCTACTGTTTCGTTAGTGATTCCTCAAGGTCGGCGTTAAACTAGCGTTTTAAGGAGCAGTCATGGCCGCGCAGATTATTGACGGCAACGCTATTGCCAAATCAACTCGTGCCGAGCTCGCCGCTGTCATCGAGCAATGGCGCGATCAGGGCTATCGGCAACCCGGTCTGGCCGTAATTTTGGTGGGCAACGATCCGGCCTCAGAGATTTATGTCAAGGGCAAACGCCGCGACTGCGAGCAAGTCGGCGTGCACTCCACGGCTCTGCACTTACCTGAAAACACGCCTCAATCGACACTCGAAAACCATATCGATCAGCTCAATGCCGATGACTTAATAGACGGCATTCTGGTGCAAACCCCCCTTCCCGATCACATTGACGAAGACCGAATCATCGATCGCATCAAGCCCAGTAAAGATGTAGATGGCTTCCACGCCTACAATATCGGCCGGCTCGCTCTGCGTAGACCTACCCTGCGCAGTTGTACACCTAAGGGTGTGATGCAGTTACTCGAGCACATTGGTACCGACTTCAAAAATACCGACGCTGTGATCATTGGCGCCTCTAATCACGTGGGCCGGCCAATGGGTTTGGAATTACTCCTAGCGGGCAGCACAGTCACCACCGCCCACAAGTTCACCACAGACACCGGTGCCCGTGCGCGCCAAGCTGATCTGTTAATCAGCGCCGTCGGCAAGCCCGGTCTGGTGCCTGCGGAATGGGTCAAACCTGGCGCTACGGTGTTCGATATCGGGATTACTCGTGGCGACAACAACAAACTCTATGGTGACGTTCAATTCGACGCTGTTAAAGACGTTGCGGGCTGGATTACACCGGTGCCCGGAGGCGTGGGTCCGATGACCCGAGTCGCGCTGCTGCAAAACACCATGCAAGCGGCGGCATTAAATCTCGGTATCGACTGGATTAACGCCTAGGCTCAGCACGAACCATGCATCGCCTCTTTATTTCCGACCTCCATTTAGACGACCCAAACAGTCCGCAGTTTTTGCGTTTCGTAGAGTGTCTGACGGAAGAAGCGCTCGATGTCGACGAAATTTATATTCTCGGTGATCTGGTCGAAATGTGGATCGGGGACGACGATGATAGTCCGTTAGCTGCAGCGCTGACGAAGGCGCTGGCCAATGCGTGCGCTCATTGTTCGGTCTTTTTAATGCACGGCAATCGAGACTTTTTATTCAAAGAACAGTTCGCCGAACGCACCGGTGTGCGCCTAATCGATGACCCTCACCTACCGGATCCCGCACTGCTGCTGTGCCACGGCGACCTGTTATGTACTGATGACACGGAGTATCAAATCCTGCGCAAACAGTTGCGTGGCGATCCATGGCAACAACAATTCCTAGCCCAGAGCCTTGCCCAACGTCGCGCCTTCGGCGAAGACTTAAGGCGCCGCAGTCAGCAAGAAAACGCGAACAAAACCGAGTCCATAATGGACGCCAACGCCGTTGCCATTGCTCAACTCATGTCGGAAAACTCTGCGCCAACGTTAATTCATGGCCATACCCACAGACCCGGGCTGGATACCTTAAACGCAAACAATCGGCGCATAGTCTTGGGGCCATGGGAACGTTGCGGCTGGCTGTGCCGCCAGAAGGACGAAAAATTTGAGTTGCAGTGTTTTAGCTTGGCACGCCGCTATGGAACCTGAACTCGCTGTCCGCTGTACTTATGAGTTCCGCATCGGCCTGTAAAAACAGATCGACGCGCTCTGACACGTCAATGTCCTGAGGGGAAGATTCCGCAAGATTCTCCGCCAGAGCCAAATAATCCTGAAAATGTCGTGCCTCGGACTTCAACAAGCTGTTATAGAACTGGCCAATCGCCTCAGGCAGCACTGGAATCAGCACAGCAAAACGTTCACATGAACGCGCTTCGACCACAGCGCCGCATACCAGCGAATCTATGAGCCGATAGGGTTCCTGCTTACTAATCAATCGATGCAACCCCGCTGCGTAGCGCGAGGGGCTCAATTGAACATATTCAATCCCTTGTTTGGTCATCAGATCCACCACTTGCTCGAAATGCCGCAGCTCCTCCCGCGCAAGTCGGGACATCTTCTGCAACAGGTGCGTGTGCTCCACGTAGCGGTAGATCAAACTGATCGCATTACTTGCGGCTTTCTTCTCGCAATTCGCATGATCGATGAGTAATTCGGGCAAATGATTGAGCGCTTCCTGTTGCCAAGCCTCGGGGGTTGGCCCATGCAGGAACTCAAGAACCGGCGCAACGAGAGCAGACACTAAACAGTAACTTTATAATTGCGTTCGTAATGCGCCTCGGCACGGACGTAACTTTCCGTGTCCAGCATTTGCAATGCCGCTAAAGAATCGGTTTCGGTAGTTAACTGCTCTGGCTGCCATTCTTCGCTGAATGCCAATCCGGCGGCCTTTAACGAACCCATATTCTGCGCCAAATGCGCCAGCACGGCATACATCTGATCACTGCCTTCAAGCTCAGCTAGGCCGGCGCTCTGACAGTAGTCCCCGAAAGATCGGGGATCCGCACACAAAACCATCTGTGCTAACACTTGGTCTCGCAAGCCCTTTAGGCGCTGCCAAACTCGCTGGTGTTGGTCTTCGTCATAGCCATTCCACTGCACAATTTCATGCGCGTAGCGCTTACAACCTCGACACACCAAGTCGCCAAAGGTGGTCGAGCATATCCCTACGCAGGGGGTTGGCCGTCGCTTAGCCATGATTATGCAAATCAAGTGCGTCTTCAGCCGGCTCAGCAGCGGAATTAGTATTCGTTTGACGGCTGTTTTGGAAGTGCAGATCTAATTCGCGCTGTAATTTGGACATATCGTTACGCACCGTAGATACTCGGGCAAGATACGCCTCGTCTATGTCTCCCGTCACATATTTGCCATCAAACGCTGAGCACTCGAAGTCCTGAACATGCGGATTGCCCTCATGAGTGCTGGTTTTCAAATCATCAATGCTCTGATACAACAACCAATCCGCACCGATGTACTGGGCAACTTGCTCGTCAGTGCGTTCATGCGCAACAAGCTCTTCTCTGGCTGGCATGTCGATGCCATAAACGTTCTGATAACGAACGGCCGGGGCCGCTGAGGCCACGTAGACCTTCCGCGCACCGGCTTCGCGCGCCATCTGAACGATTTGCTGCATTGTCGTTCCACGCACAATAGAGTCGTCGACCAAAAGAACATTTTTGTCTTTAAATTCGAGATCGACCACGTTGAGCTTGTGCCGCACGGATTTCAGCCGCTGTTGCTGACCCGGCATAATAAATGTTCGGCCGATGTAGCGGTTCTTAACAAATCCCTCTCGGTACTTGGTGCCTAATTCATGCGCTAAGGGCAACGCAGCGGTACGCCCAGTGTCAGGAATTGGGATCACCACGTCGATGTCATGGTCGTGTTGTCCGTATTGCGCCAACACACGATGAGCCAGGCGTTCGCCCATTCGCAGCCGACTCTTGTACACCGAAATGTCGTCGATAATGGAGTCGGGCCGAGCAAAATACACGTGTTCAAAAATACACGGCACCAACCGTGCACCAGCTGTACAGCTGTGCTTGTGGATTTCACCGCTGTTGCTGATAAAAATCGCTTCACCAGGTGCCACGTCGGCGATGCGCTTGAATCCGAGAATATCCAAAGCAACCGACTCGGAGGCGATCATGTATTCGGTGCCTAACGCGGTAGCCCGGGAGCCGTATACTAGCGGTCGAATGCCATATGGGTCGCGAAAACCCAAGATTCCTGAACCGATGACCATGGCCACTACAGCGTACGCACCGCGACAACGCTCATGCACGGCGCTGACGGCCTTGAAGAGCTCTGATGGAGACGGATCTAACGCGTGCATCGTGCTGAGTTCGTTGGCGAGCACGTTAAGTAAGACCTCAGAGTCACTGTTTGTGTTCAGGTGACGAAGGTCTTCACGAAAAAGGTCGTCTTTTAGCTCTTCCGTATTGGTTAAATTACCGTTATGCGCCAGCGCGATCCCATAAGGCGAATTCACATACAACGGCTGCGCCTCAGCCGAGCTGGCCGAGCCTGCGGTTGGATAACGACAGTGACCCAGACCCACGTTGCCTTGAAGGCGGGCCATGTGTTCTTCGCGGAATACATCGCTCACTAAACCATTATGCTTGCGCAGAAAGCAGCGCTTTCCGTCGCTGGTAACGATGCCCGCGGCATCCTGCCCGCGATGCTGTAACGCCGTCAGGGCGTCGTAAAGATCTTGTTTCACTTCTGCATGAGCAACAAGGCCAACAATTCCACACATAACTTATATGGCCTCGGTTACCAACATAAGAACGTCAATAATCATAATCTTCGTAATCTAAGTCGGCATCGTCTGGGAGATCAGGCAGATCGGGCACGTCAGCGTCCTCTCCCTCTGCTCGCAAATTCGTCATAACCTCGTTGGCAAAGTCCAGACTGCCCCATACCTCATCCTCGAACTCCAGATAGGTGTCCTTGAGCTCTGAGTGCTCCCACCAAGACGCTCCGCTAACGAAGGTTTGCAGACCCATNAGCACTACCGTGACGACCACAACGCCGCGAAACCCGCCAAAAATAACCCCAAGAAAACGATCCGTGCCCGTAAGGCCAGACGATGAAACCAATCTGGTTAAGAGCAGTTGTAGGTTCAATCCAACCACAACCGCGATGGTAAACATCATTCCATAAGCGATATTTAACCCGAGTGGGCTTTCAGCCCAACTGTCGGGGAACGTAGAGGCCAGAACAGGCCCAAAAAACATTGCAGCAGCTACCGCACCGATCCAGGCACCGAGCGAGGTGGCTTCCTTCACAAAGCCGCGCATCATACCGATGACGGCAGAAATAGTGATTAAGCCCAAAATTATTAAATCNAGCGTCGCCATCGCNTTATTGACTCATTTCCACTACANGGGCCTTAACATTANNAGCNAGACTGATATCGTCCCGCATCTGCTCAGCGTCAGTATGACTCAGCAGTGGGCCAATCGCGACACGATGAACAACATTTTCCAAACTATTTTCTCCGCCCNCTTCTCGTTTCGCGGTGCTGATGAATGCTTCATAGCCCTGCTCCCGCATCTGATCGCGCAATCTCTTGGCCGCTGCCGCATCGTTCAACTGACTGACCAATACCGCAAGCACGCGACTACTGTCGGTGGCCTGTTTGAGGATGGGTTCGCCAAATCGGGTGCCGTCTTCGGTGTTATAGCCATCCGCGTCGACCTCGGAGGCCAATTGACGAACCCGCTCCATGACATCCGTCTCCGGCACTGTTTGGTCAAAGTCTGCAACCATAGGGCGCTCGCCCAAAGGTTGTTGCAGCGTGTCTCGCAGAGCTTCAACACGCTCGTCACTTAGTGGGCCGCTGCCTGTCACTTGCAGTGTTGCGTAATCGGTGGCCGGACGGTCGAANACCATGGGTACAAAAATCACCGCAAGCGCAACCGCGACCACCAACGCGGTTCCGCGTAACCGAGTACGTTCACTCCTCATCGAGCATCATCGTGCGGTCGNAGCCATAAGCTNTGCTCAATTGTATTATCGGAGCCATAAGCTTTGCTCAATTGCATTAAATGAACCAAATACCAGAATAACATCTCCGGGTTCAGTGCTGACAAGCGCTCGATCCAAAGCANTCGTCATGTCAGGAGCCTGATCGCACTCAATCCCCATCGATTTCGCCAATTTCGCCGCCGCTAAACCTCTTTCGCCCTGACTATCGACTAAAGTCCACGAACCTGTGGTCGCTGCGGCCACCTCAGCGTACACCCCAGCATGGTCTTTATCGGCCAACATCGCGCATAACACGTGTTGCGGCTGAAGGTTTCGCTGCGCAAGCTGACGGCATAAAAATTTAGCGGCCGCGGGGTTATGACTGACATCGTGGACGAGCAACCGTTCTCGATACCTCATTTGCTGCATGCGACCAGGAATAAACGCATGCTTTGCGGTGTGCGCCAACTGTTTGCCAGAAATCTGCGTTAAACCCAAGGCCGCTTGGTGAGCTAAGGCGATGTTGCTCGGCGCCAGATTCCCCAGCGGTAGGTTAATTAAACCTTCATCACCCCATAGCAATTGCCAAGCTTGCTGCTCCGGATCATCACCGATACTGAAGTCAACGCCTGCACACAGCGGCTTTATGTTCAGCTCTTGGCACCGCGCAAGCACCGACTCAGGCATGTCTTCGCCCAACACCACGCGCTGCCCAGAGCGCAAAATTCCAGCCTTTTCTGCGCCTATGGCCTCTCGAGTTGTACCTAGAAATTTTTCATGGTCTAAGCCAATACTGGTGATCACCGCAACATCTGCGTCGATCACATTGAAGGCGTCAAGACGCCCGCCTAGGCCAATTTCTAAAAGGACAACGTCCACCTTGCTGTGGCTTGAACACCACAGCGCCGCGAGCGCAGAAAATTCAAAATAAGTTAAGGGCACAACGGGCGCGCGTTGACGCACCTGCTCTATGGCTGCGAACGCTGCACAAATGGCCTCATCAGTTAATTCGGCGCCATTTAGGCGCAGCCGTTCATTGAAGCGCACCACATGTGGCGACAGCGTACTAAATACACGCCGCTCTGCTTGCAACAACAACGATTCCAGCGCCGTGATCGTGGATCCTTTGCCGTTGGTTCCCGCCACCGTGACGACCATTGGCGCGGGTTCGCTGAGCCCTAGCCGCCGCACCATTTCCTCGGTGCGACCAAGCCCCATGTCTATAACGTGCTGATGCTGGTTGGCGATGTAGTCCAGCCAGCCATCGAGGTTCATGGCACAAGTCCCAGTTTATTACTGATCAGCCGCATCGATGCCCAGACGAATAGCCGTAATTTGCTCTTGCAGGCGTGTTGCCACCTCACTGACCTCGCCGCCTTCAGCCATGGTGTTCACAAGCGCGCTGCCGACAACGACTCCGTCGGCATGCGGTGCCAACGCCTGTGCTGTGGACGCGTCTTTAATGCCAAAACCAACACAAAACGGCAACGCCGTGTATTGACGTAATTGCTGCAGGCGCGCTGCCACCTCTTCTGTTTGCAGGTGGCTCGCACCGGTAATGCCCTTGAGCGACACGTAGTAGATAAACCCACTGGCTTTTGCTGCGATTTGCTGCGCACGGGCATCTGTCGTGGTCGGCGCCAGCAAGTAGATTAAATCGATATTTTGAGCGGCCAGTTGGCGTTGCAAACGATCGCCTTCTTCCGGGGGCAAATTGACCATGATCAAGCCGTCCACACCCGCCTCGGCCGCGCGTTCAGCAAAATCGTCCATGGCCAACACTGAGTTTAAATAACCCATAAGAACGATCGGCGTGTGCGCATCCTGCTCGCGAAACTGCTGAACCATTGCCAGCACCTGAATCAAAGTAATGCCCTGAGCCAGCGCCCGCTCGTTGGCCGCCTGAATGGCTGGACCCTCGGCTTCAGGATCAGAAAAAGGTATGCCGAGTTCCAAAATGTCGACACCACCCGCAACCAAGCTATGCAGTGCAGGCACAGTGTATTGCGGCGCTGGATCGGCCGCGGTGATAAAGCTCACTAACGCCGTACGATTATTGCTACGACAAGCGTCCAGACACTGACGGATGCGCGTATCTGCGGCGCTCATGTCAAAGTGATTCCATCAATGTCCGCAACCGTCAAAATATCCTTATCACCACGGCCACTGAGATTCACCAGAATGATGTCGTCTTTATTCATGGTCGGCGCATGCGCGCTGACCCAAGCCAACGCATGGCTGGTCTCAAGCGCAGGAAGAATGCCTTCGAGATTATTCAGCAACCGAAATGCGGCCATAGCCTCATCGTCGGTAGCACTGGCGTAGGTTGCCCGGCCAATATCTTTTAGATGCGCATGCTCGGGCCCAACACCCGGATAATCGAGGCCCGCTGAAATCGAATGGGTCTCTTTGATTTGTCCATCTGCATCTGACATTAAATAGGAACGGTTGCCATGCAACACACCCACTTTACCGTCATTCAGCGGAGCCGCATGAGCGCCGCTGGCGATGCCGTGACCACCCGCCTCTACGCCGACCAGCGCAACATCCACATCGTCAATAAAGGGGTAAAAAATCCCCATCGCATTGGACCCTCCACCGACACACGCGACCACCGCATCAGGCAAGCGACCGACCTGCTCCAGCATCTGCGCACGCGCTTCTTGGCCAATGGTCGCCGCAAAGTCTCGGACAATCATCGGGTACGGATGCGGGCCGGCCACGGTACCGATAATGTAATGGGTATCGTCGACATTGGTGACCCAATCTCGCATCGCCTCATTCATGGCGTCCTTCAACGTCTTCGAACCAGAGGTCACCGGGATCACGTTGGCACCCATAAGCTTCATACGATAAACGTTCAAGCTCTGCCGCTGCACATCCTCTGCGCCCATATAGACATCGCACTTCAAGCCTAAACGCGCCGCAACAGTCGCTGTGGCCACACCATGTTGGCCAGCCCCGGTTTCTGCTATCACTCGAGGCTTACCCATACGCTTGGCCAGCAGCGCTTGACCGATGGTGTTACACACTTTGTGCGCACCGGTATGATTCAAATCTTCGCGTTTTAGATATACAGCCGCACCGCCTAGGCTGTCGGTTAAGCGTTGCGCAAAATACAATGGCGTCGGCCGCCCGACAAAATGCGCAAGATCGGTATAGAGCTCGCG
>PBQQ01000049.1 GCA_002725095.1 Gammaproteobacteria bacterium | reverse complement strand
AAACAACAGCGGCCCCTCAACAAACCCAGCCAAGGGGTCCTCAGAGCGATAAAACTGCCCGGGCATCGCCAAACCATAACGCTGCCCTTGCCAGTCGAAGCCCCGCCAGTAGGTACGACCCAGTATTTCGGGCCGCGCCACAAAGTTAATGCCGTCACTGGACAGCGCCGCCCTCGACACCTGCGAGGCCAGCGCGTCTAAACCGTGGTAGTACATCACAATGCGTTGATTAGCGTCGTCCACGTGCACATCGGGCGAAGCGATGTGTGGCACCGTGAGATCAATCATTCGATCGTGGGGAAAGCGCTCACCGGTACTGGCAAAATACGCCGCATAATCACGCCGTTGCTTGTCGCTGACATCGGGCCGGGCTGTGAGAAAGTGCGAGTCCTCAATAGCCAAGGTCCCCGGCACATGAATCTGCCACGGCCCGGTAACCTTATCGGCATAGGCCAAACGAATGTAGTGGCCCTTATGGTCGGCAAAGTACAGGTAGTATTTGCCCAATGCATTGTCCACCCACTCGGGCACTCGAATCACCGACGGGCCTTGAATATTGAACCCAATGCTTGGGTCGAGTTCAGGGTAAACGATGGGCCCGTCACCGAGTCGAGTAATCGTCAACCGCTCTGTCGTTTGAGCCTGAACACAGGCACCAAACAGCACGGCAGCCAGAAATATGAAGCAACGCCCCATCATCTTTCTCCAATCTGTAGTGTCAGTGATTATGCGGCTTTTTCTTTTCAGTGCAGCAAACTGGGGGCACACTGCGGCGCCACAGGCGCAGACAAAATGAGACCGGCGTGGCTAAAACCAGTTGTACCCTAAAATACCTCGCGCGAGGCATAATCCCGACTCGCGAGACTAAACAAGCGTTGCTTGCAGAATTAAGCGAGGTCATACCCAACAGTACGGTTACGGCATTGCCGGTAAATCAGGGCTATTCCATCGAGTTGGAATTCACCGACATTGCACCGTTCAACCGCACCAGCTTCGAACCCTACATTGCGGAGCACGTGTTGCGCGAAGCCTTGAATTTACGCTGCCAGTTCAGCGGTGCTCTGCAATTGGATTTGCTAAAAGCACACTTCGGCTAAATACCTGCGACCTTTGGGGGGGCGCGATAAAAAGAAATGGCCACCGCCGCCGCAACGTAAAGACAGAGGAACACCTGGAAAGCCGGGTCATAGGAGCCATACACATCGAATACCCTCCCAGCAAACGGCACCCCAATAATTTGGATCGGGAACATGGCGGGACGCATCAGCCCCAGCACTGCCCCGAAACGCTCGCGACCAAAAGTTGCGCCTACGATGGCTCCTTGCATAGGCACCACCCCACCCACACCGAGACCGAAAATCGCGGCGCCAAGGGTAAACAAAGCGAGTCCGTCATTCGTATACATCAAAAACTGGCCGGCGAACTGCAGAATAATCACCAACACCACCACTCGTCGCAGCGACTGGCGATCCGCAATCCAGCCAAAGCCAAGCTTGCCCAAGACGCCCACACCTGCGCATACCGACATCACTTTGGCGGCATCGCCAAGACTGACCCCAAGGCCAACCAAACGCGGAATCATGTGGGTAAGTGTTGCGCTCATTGAACAAAACAACAGCGAGAACGCGGCGACAATGACCCAGAAATTGCGCTCTCTAACCACATCGCGCATGCCAATGCGCGGGGCGGCAATAACCGTGCTGCCGGCCGGCCGCGGCAGAGCGCCATCTGGCCGCAAGCCCACATCTTCAGGCCGCGAAATAACCAAGCGTAAAACCAATGGCACAACCGCGAATAAAGTGAACAGGCCAAACACGCTGAAGCCAAAGCGCCAGTTAAAACTTTCTATCAAGTAGGCACTGACATTAGGCATCACCACCCCAGACAGCGACACGCCCGCCGCGGCGATACCCAGAGCCATACCACGACGTTTATCAAACCAGTTAGTGACCAATTTGCTGGTGGCTAGATTGCCCATACTGCTGGCACCAAAACCGATGAACACGCCAAGAACCAAATAGAATTCCAGCAGTGAGTTCACCTGCGACAGCAATAAAAAGCCCACGGACATGGATACGGCGCCCGCGGCAATAACGCGGCGCAGCGGAAAACGATCTAACGCGCGGCCAACCAGCGGTGCGGCAATAGCACCCACAGCATGAGTTATGGTCAAACCCAGTGATGCGCCCAGATGAGAGCCCAACAATAACCCCAGATCCGAGTCACCAAACTCTTTGGCAATCGCAGTAAAAAATACACCGTAGGAATAGAAGAAAAAGCCGACCGCGACAAAGTCCACCGAAAACGCAACCAGAACCATCTTCCAGCCCAGAAACCGCTTCGGCTTTTGCACCAGGTAACCTGAAAAAATAAACGACCATGCTACCACAGCAGCGAGCGCGGACAGTTTGGCGACAAAAAACGCGCTAATGCCTTACAAACTCGTCGCTAAAACCATTCAAGACTTGCGTAACCGCCACGCCTTGGTTGTAATCCCAGTCTGCGAAATTTGGGGAAGTGAGAATGGCCGCACCACTGGACGACATTGTCGTTTTAGAAATCGATAACTGGATGGCTGCACCCAGTGCCGCCGCTGTGTTGGCCGACATGGGCGCCACCGTGATCAAAATCGAGCCCTTAACGGGAGACCCCATGCGCGACATGGGCCGACCGGTTAAAAACCCAGACCTCAGCGACGGTCTGCAAAATTACGACTTCCAATTCGACGTCGACAACCGCGGCAAGCAGTCCATCGCGGTGGCACTGGATCAACCGGAGGGTGCGGATTTGGTACGAAAACTGGTCGCCACAGCCGATATTTTCATGTGCAACCTCTTAACCGCGCGGCAGCAAAAATTCGGTCTGGAACCAGAGACCTTGTTCAAAATTAATCCCAAACTCGTACACGCTACCCTGACCGGCTACGGCACCAGTGGCCCCGATGCTTGGCGCCCCGGTTACGACGTCACGGCGTTTTTTGGCCGCTCTGGTCTTTACGATTCCTCTCGCGAAGGCGATGACGGAGTAGTGCCGATGGCTCGCCCCGCTCAGGGCGACCACACCACTGGCCTTGCGATGGTGGGTGCAATACTGGGCGCGTTGCGTATGGCTGAAAAAACCGGCCAAGGCCAAGCGGTAGAAACCTCGCTCTACGAAACCGCGGTATGGACTCAGGCCACCGACTATTCGGTGACCGCCATGGATCATGCCCCAGTGCGACGTCGACCCCGACACCAGATGCTCGCCATCTGCGCCAATCGATTCCCCTGCGGCGACGGCAAATGGGTGGTATTCAATATGATGCCTGACGCAGCCTATTGGCCGCGCATGGTCAAATGTCTGGGCTGCGAAGAACTCATCGACGATCCACGCTTTGTTGATCCGTCTGCGCGCTACAAAAACATGGCCGAGTTGATTGAGTTAATTGACACCGCATTGGCTGCAAAGAGCCGCGACGATTGGGGCAAAATCTTTGACGAGGCCGGTCTGATCTGGGGCCCGGTTATGGGTTTGCACGAAGTGCCTCAGGACAGCCACGCCCAAGAATTAGGCATGTTTCCGAAAATCAGCCACCCGCAATTGGGCGACTACACCACCGTAAACATCCCCATGCGCTTTAGCACCGCCGACGTTAAGCCCAAGGGGCCATCGCCATTGTTGGGCGAACACACGCAACAGGTGCTGGAAAACGCGGGACTGAGTGCGGACGAGATCGCCGACCTGCGCAGTCACGGAATCGTTAACGACGCCTGAGCATCGAGTAGTACGCGCCGCCATGAGCATCGACGACCTTTTACAGAAGTTCAAAAGCGGCGCGCTGTCGATTGAGGAAACCGAAGCGCAAATACGCGAGCACTATTTTAGTGACCTCGGTCATACGGTGGTGGACAACCATCGTGAGCAGCGCACCGGCAGCGCCGAGGTGATTTACGCGGCTGGCAAAACGCCAGAGCAAATCGCCGAGATCTTTGAACACATGCGCGCACGGGGCAGCAGTATATTGGCCACGCGCCTAAGCGCCGACGCGTACGCCGCGTTAACCCATCTGCCCGCAGACGCCCAGTACCATAGCCATGCGCAACTGCTCACTTGGCACGCTACCGCACCAGAGCCCCAGACCTCGACCATTGCAGTAGTCACCGCCGGTACATCGGACATCGCCGTGGCCGAGGAAGCCGCGCTCACCGCCGAGTTTTATGGCAATCCGGTAATGCGCATTAACGATGTAGGGGTCGCCGGATTGCACCGACTGCTGGCACGTATTGACGAATTGCGCACCGCCAAAGTACTGATCGTGGTTGCAGGCATGGAGGGCGCGCTGCCCAGCGTGGTGGGTGGTTTAGTCGACAAACCGGTCATCGCAGTACCCACGAGTGTGGGCTACGGCGCCGCTTTTGACGGTGTTGCGGCACTGCTGGGTATGCTGACCAGTTGCGCATCGGGCATTTCGGTTGTAAATATTGATAACGGGTTTGGTGCCGGCTTTTTAGCCAACCGCATTAACCGCCTAGAATAGATCATGACCCCAGAACTGAGCCAAAAATACCAACACCTGCAAACCGTCATCGCCAGCTATGACACGGTGATTGTGGCGTTTTCGGGCGGCATAGACAGTTCGTTAGTGGCTTACGTGGCCGGCCAGATACTGGGCACGCGAGCGCTCGCCGTGACTTCCGGCTCCGCCAGCCTCAAACGTACCGATTTAGCGCTTTCAAGACGTTTAAGCGAAGACTGGGGCATCGCCCACGAAGTCATCGTCACCGACGAGCTCAGCAAATCCGACTACCGCGCCAACCCAACCAACCGCTGCTTTCACTGCAAAACATCGTTGTACACAGAGTTGCAGAACATTGCAGAAGCACGCGGTGTTGCGGTCATCGCCAACGGCACGAATCTGGACGATCTTGGCGATCATCGCCCCGGACTGATCGCCGCAGAAAACCACAACATCCGCTCGCCATTGGTTGAAAGCGGGTTTGATAAAGCCGACATCCGCGCGCTGGCAACCGCGCTCGGACTCGAAAACGCCGACAAACCACAAGCCGCCTGTTTGTCTAGCCGCTTTCCCTACGGCACCGCAATCGATCAAAAGCTATTGGCTAAGGTAGAGGCCGCTGAAGACATTTTGGCAGAGCTGGGCTTTAGCCAGTTTCGAGTACGGCATCACGACGACATGGCGCGTTTAGAGGTGCTGCCCGCCGAGTTTGGGCTCGCTGCGCAACATCACGACTTAATAGAACAACGCATCAAAGCCCTAGGCTACCGCTTCGTCACACTGGATCTGGCCGGCTTCCGCTCGGGCTCATTAAACGAAGGCTTGCGGGCGGATCAGATTCAAGTGGTTAATATATTCGACGCACGGGAGCAGTAGCGTTTATAGCGTCCTGGGGGGGACGGGCCATGGCCATACCAGAAGAATTCAGCCGCGAGTACATCGACCGCGCCAGCGCCGACAACGAACCCCACCTCTATGAAGGCATTGTGAACAGCAAAGAACCGTACCGCAGTTTGGGGCGACGCGACTTCCACCAATCCGCTCAGTACGGCTACAACCACAAACCCGCCGACGTCCCCGCCGACAGCCCCGTGNCCGGCTTAGATNTAGACAACCCGNAGCTGTANTACAACACCGAGGGGGCAGCCGCCGACTACTGGCGGGATAAAGACCTGCCNCANCCCAGCAAAGACATCAACCAGCTACGCGCAGACTTGGCGGACTGGGGCTACTGCTTGATCGATCAGGCGTTGTCCGCAGAGCAACTGCAGCGCATGCGCAGCCGGGTCGCGGATCAAGCTGCGGGCGAGCGCCAAGCCGGCATCGCCTCTTGGATGGGCACCGAAGCGGTCCCCGGCGACGCACTCACCAGTACCCAATTTGTGCATTGCCTGATCAACAAGGGCGAGCAATTTCTGCGCTGCGTGGAACACCAAACCGAGGGCATGCAGGGTGCTCATGTCATCGAACGTCTGATCCGCGAAACCATTGGCGAGCGGTTCTTGATGTCGTCTTTTATTGCCATCATCACCAACAAACACAACCTGCCCCAAGGCTTGCATCAGGATCAGGCCATCGCGCCGTTTCAGGACGCCGCAGCGCCCTACACCTGCAACACCATGTTCATACTCGACGATATGGGGCCACACAACGGCGGCACCTTAGTGGTGCCCGGATCGCATAAACTGCTGAGCGCCCCTGGCACCGGCCAGCCCGTAACCANACCGCTGCNACCGGCGATCAACCTNAGCGCTCCTGCCGGCACCGTGATGATNTTCGANGGGCGATTGCTGCACGGCACCGGCGTCAACCGTTCCGACGCNGCGCGCACNGTACTGGTGATGAACAGCATCAAACCCTTTATGCGCCAACAAGAANTGCACTTGTTCTCTGCNNANAGCCGCATCTTAGAAAACGCCTCGGACAAATTACTGTACCGACTCGGCGCCATGCCNACCGGCCTNGGCGGNATNGANGGNGCATGGAACGGNGATCGATTAGTGGGNCAGCGNCTGGCGCTGGAGCAAGGCCGCTATNTGCCNGTAGGCGAGTTGTCGNCNGANAGNCCNGANCNAGNGCTTACANCAANACTTCGGCTATCGNCACTCCGAGGTGGGCGCGAGACAAGCACCNNACCAGCCCGANGGCANAGGCAAAAACACCNNTACATCTTAAAGCGGTTGCGCGNTTCAGCTGCCAGCCTAACCTTCGGCGGCGTTGTCCCTAGTTCTAAGGTACTGGCGCATCTGCCGGTCATGGCGGCTCGTGGCGGACTTGCGGCCTTCGCGCACCCAGGGTTGGGCCACCGGTTCGGCAGCGGCTTCGACGCGGTCGCCCATCACCGTAACTCGCTGAATCACCCGCTCGCCTTCAAAATCATTGAGCACAAAATGCTGAGTGCAGCGGTTGTCCCACAGCGCGATGGTGCCCGGGGTCCAGTGGTAGCGCACGGTAAACCGCGGGTTCTTCACCCATTCGGTTAGGTAGTCGAGTACCACGCGGCTTTCTGTCGCGTTCATTTCCACAATACGGCGGGTAAAATGCTCGTTTACATACAGAGCTTTTGCACCGGTCTCTGGGTGTACCCGCACCACCGGATGAATCGCCATCTGGTCCGGCCGACTGTGCGGCGCGGCGTCGTGCAGGGCTGTGGTGCCTTCGCACAACTGCTGCATGGGCAGAGACAATTCTGCAAAGGCTTGGTTCAGATTGGTCCACATGGTGTCGCCTCCGAATTCCGGGCACTTAACCATATGCAGGATCGACATAATCGACGGCTGCTCCTGAAAGGTGATGTCGGTATGCCATTCGTCTGCGACGCCGCCGCGGGTGGCGGCCAGTTCGAAAATATACGGATGATCGGTGAACGGGTTTTTCAGGTTGGGGTGATCCTCTAGTTCACCAAAATTATGCCCAAACTCAACATGCTGCTCCGGGCTCATGCTCTGGCCCGGAAAAAAAACAACTTTGTGTTCTAACAGCAACTCTTTGACGTGTTCGATGTCGGCGTCGGTAGCGGCGGTTAGATCAACCCCAGTGATCTCTGCGCCCAACGCGCCCGCCAGTCGTTTTACCTTCCATTGGTTTGCCATGCTTTGTCCTCCTGCTCCGCCCTTTGAGCGGTCGTTGCCCCGTTTTGCGCCCCCGCGCTCAACCGTTCGCGATCATCACATCGTCGCTGACATCGCGCACAAACAGCGGCTCAATGCCGTGTTCGATCACATCGTTTTGCAATGCCTCGATGTCCACCTCTTGCCGCGGCGCGGCGGCCACTTGCAGCATCATTTCCAGCAACGTCGCGTCACTGCTGGTGTTTAAAAACAAGCCCGGACGCGCCAGCACAAAGTCTACCGCACGTTGCACAGCACCGCTGTCTTTCAATGGCCGATACCA
>PBQQ01000048.1 GCA_002725095.1 Gammaproteobacteria bacterium | reverse complement strand
CAAGCACAAACCGTCCGAGCATGGCAACGAGCACAATGACAACTCTGGCCCGTCAACGTCGATCCGTGCGGAAGCACAAGACTCTGCTCAGCAACCGACGCCGAAAAAGCGCCGAAGTCGGCCTAACAAACGCCGCGAGAACCCGAACCATACTAAGCAGGAACACAACGCCAAAGGCGGTAACTCCCGTCGAGACTCTGACAACATCGACAATCAAGGCGGACAACAACCGCCACGGCGGCGGCGACGCACCGTGGCTTAACCGCTCGCGAACAACGGCCTAAATTGAACGCCGGGCACGCAGAGCGCGGCCTTTGACTTTATGCTGATTGAGTTGCCGTAGCGCCTCTGCTGCCACCGATGTGTGAACTGCCACGAACGTTGATTGATCCAACAAATCAATTTTACCAACTACAGCGCCAGTAATGGCGGAATGGGCGGTCAAGGCGCCAAGAATGTCCCCTGGACGCAACTTGTGACGTCGACCACCATTAATTTCCAACGTTGTATATTTTGGGTCCGGCAGCGGTCCATCGGGCGATCTATCTGGTCGTTGCAGGACTGACATGGGGCCCTGATCAATGAACGCTTCGATGCCGTGTAACCGATTCATGTCACGATCTGCGACCAAGCTAATGGCTCTACCGGCTTCGCCCCCGCGTCCGGTGCGCCCAATACGGTGCACATACACTTCTGGTTGAGCCGGCAATGAGTGGTTAAACACCACGTCAACCGCGTCAATATCCAAGCCTCGCGCTGCAACATCCGAAGCGACCAGCACATTCGCACTGCCATTGGCAAAGCGCACCAAGGTCTGAGTACGCTGCTGCTGTTCAAGGTCGCCGTGCAGCGTTACAGCCATCAACCCCTCGCGACAGAGTCGAGCACTGACCTCGGCGCATTCAATCTTGGTGTTGCAAAACACCATATTGCGTTCACCGCCAAAGTGCGCAAGTAAACTAACCAACACATGGTCTCGTTCTTTTGCATCGATTCCACACCACTGCTGGCTGATCTTCGGCGCTGCTTCATGAGCCGTTACGTCTACATGCACGGCATCTGCATGCAAATCCTTGGCAAGATTTTGAACGCCATCGGGGAATGTCGCAGAGAAGAGTAAGGTTTGTCGCGGTTGCGGCAGATAACTGCAAATCGCGTCGATCTCCTCCGCGAATCCCATATCCAACATGCGATCGGCCTCATCGAACACCACAATATCTAATCCATGCAGATGCAGCGTGCCCTTTTGGAGATGCTTAAGGACGCGACCCGGCGTGCCCACAATAAAATGGGCGCTATGCTGAAGTGAACCTATTTGCGGTCCTAGGGGTACACCTCCGCACAGCGTTAAAACTTTGGTATTCGATAGATTTTTCGCCAGATCACGCACGCTTTGGGCGACTTGTTCGGCCAGTTCTCGCGTCGGGCACAACACCAAGCTTTGTACATGAAATGCAGCTGAGTCGAGTCGTTGCAGGCACGCCAGAGCAAATGCCGCGGTCTTACCGCTGCCGGTACTGCCCTGGGCAACAACATCTTTGCCGGCCATTAGTGCCGGCAAACTCGCGGCCTGTACTGGGGTCATGGCGGCGAAACCCATCGCTTCTAAGCGGGCAAGCAATTGCGGTTTTAACGCCAGTTCGGAGAACGTCTTTTCGGTCATGGCAACGGCTTAAATTTGGTTGCGTAGTATGCAACAGATCCGCCAACAAACGGCCATCGAAACATGCCGTTGCACCGCTAGGATCAGGTCGTATGCGATTTAAGAAAAGCTTCTGCGGCCGCAAAAATGAGTTGCCGGCGCTCGGGCTTGAGCTTGTCCAAAGCTCTCGGCATGAGCGCCAAGCGAGGATTACTCTGAAAAAAATCACGATGCTTGTCGATAAACCGCCAATACAGACCGTCCACAACATCGCACCAATCGCCTCGTTTGTAGTCGCTCATTTTTAATAAGTAATTAGAACCGCAGATATAGGGCTTTGTGGCAAAAATACCACCATCACTGAATAACCCCATGCCATAAACGTTCGGGCCCATAACCCAAGGACTGGCATCAACATACATTTCCATAAACCAGCGGTGCGCTGCCGTTGGCCGAATCTCGCACAAGAGCATTAGGTTCGAAACCACCATGAGCCTCGGAATGTGATGCGTCCAGCCCAGCCGCGTGGCCGTCTGAATCGCATGATCCAGTGGCACAATACCCGTTTCGCCCGTATACCAACTTTTAGTCAACTGCCGCTCATGGCCCCAAAAATTCGCGGACTGCTGATGTTCGCTGTAGTTTTGATAGACCCCACGAATAAATTCTCGCCAACCCACTATTTGGCGCACGAATCCCTCCAAACTTGGCAAAGGAGTATCCACTTTATGAGCTTTCTGCAATGCTTCGGCGACCACCTCATCGGGCGTAAGCAAACCAATATTCATAAGCGGGCTAAGGGCGCTGTGAAAGAGTGTATCTGTGCGCAGGCTTATAGCGTCTTCGTACGGCCCAAAGTGCGCCAAGCGCCGATCTAAAAAGTCGTGCAGCCACGCCAGCGCACCCGAACGCGTACTGGGCCACCAGAATTCATGAGCACTGCCCGGATGATCGGCGAACAGCTCAGCCACTAGAGGCACCACCTCTGTCAGATGAGCGTTCGAGCCTGCCAAAGGCAATTCAGGCGGCACCAAATCGCGAGGCAGCTTTTTGCGGTTTTCTGCATCGAAGCTCCATTGCCCGCCCTCCGGCTGACCCTGATCGTCGACCAAAATCGACAGCCTTTGCCTCTGCTGTTTATAGAAACGGGCCATCAGCAATGTTTTGGTTTGGCCCACAAAGTCCGCGAAGGCCGCACGGCTGGTTAAAAACATTGGCGATTCAAGTTCACGGCGCCGCACGCCTGCACCGTCGCAGAGGGACGCGACTCGCGCCTGCAGAGGTTTACTCTCAATCTCGAGATGCCATAACTCGGAACAATTCTCATCATGCACCTGCCGTCGCAACCACACTTCGAACGACTCGCTCGTTTGGTTCAGCTTTTGATAGTGCAAAGTGAACCCAGCCGCCCGCAATTCATCAGCGTAATGACGCATAGCCGACAATATCAAGACCAGCTTTTGTTGGTGGTATTGATAATGGCGACAAAATTCTAGATCTTCAGCCATGAACACTGAAAAGCTCGTGCCGCTATCAGGCAAAAGTTCTTGCAGGCGATGTATTGGCACAAGTTGGTTGCCCAATATTAATAAACACTTCACCGGCTGGTTCACGAAAATTCCCTAGATTTAGCATCGGCCCGCACTGACGGCTGACAAACTTTACACAAGTAAATCCTGCGCCCACTAACGTCCACCCTTGCTACGGGGCTATCGCAAGCAAAACACGCCTCGTTCTGACGATCAAAAATAGCAAACCGATAATGGCGTCTGGACAATCCAGCACGGCGAGCGCGCGCCACATAAGACGGTTTGTTGGTAATCCCAGAGGTAGCCAACGACTGACGAGTGAGGTCCAGCGTGGCTCGTGCTAATCGTCCTAATCGGCCGCGCGACAAATCACAAGGCCGATCAAACGGGTCAACTCTGGCTTCAAAAAGAATTTCGGAACGCAAGTAATTACCTATTCCCGCAACGAAACTCTGATCAAGGTAAAGGGCCGCGAGTGAACGCCGCTGAAATCGAGGAGCTAATAGTAATGCCAGGATGTCACGCCAGTGCACGCTATCATCGAGCGCATCGGGGCCTAATCGAGCAAGGTATTTTTGCAATGGTAGTGCCTCGGGAGTCAGCACTTCAATATCNGACGCGCTATAGAGNAGNGCACTGTGAGTNNCTGTNTGAATTGCCACCCTCAATGTTCGATNAGTNNGCGGTAGCTGATCGCGACGCACNATGTACCAGCGTCCATAAAGTTGATTGTGGCTATAGAGCGTTAAGTCATTGGAAAATCGTGTAAGCAGGGCTTTGCCGCGGCTGCTTACCCACTCAACCCGCTCGCCACTGAGAACCTGCNCNAAGTGCTGNAAATGCGGCTGACCAAAGCAGACGACCTCTGCTGCTCTACCATGGAGTACTTTATCTATGCGCATGGCTGCGCGGCGAATCTCCGGACCTTCAGGCATTTTTCAAAGTCTTCCTCTTGCGGCGGCAGCGCTCTGAGCAAAATTTAACTTCCGTCCAATCTCGCTTCCATTTCTTGCGCCAACTAAAAAGGAGTCCACAAGTCGCGCATTCCTTGTNGGGCAAATTCGATTTACGCAAATTTTACAGTCCGAGTTTTGGCTTGCGCGTGCAGCACTAGCATCACCGCACGAACAAATAATATGAAACTGTTGAATGATACTTATAGCCCCTGTCGAATAGCTGTGAACCGCTTGCTCTAATGCAACCACAAATCAACGACAGGTCCTGGCTGCGCAGATTACCGCCCTAACCTGCCATCGGCAGCAGCCAACGATTAGGAAATATTTCCGCGCCTTTGATCCAGAATAAGCAGCCATATCGTTGGCACTANACCCAACGCAACAATAATCAACGCCGCCGTGGACGCCTCGCTCAAACGTTCGTCAGANGCAAGACGATACACACGCGTAGCAAGCGTTTCGAAATTGAAGGGTCGNAAAATCAAGGTGGCCGGGAGTTCCTTCATGACGTCTATAAACACCAGCAATATACCGCTGAGAACNGCGGGCCGAAGCAGCGGAATATGTACCCGTAGCAGCACACCTGTAGGCCCAGCTCCAAGGGTTCGGGCGACCGCGTCCAACTGCGGATGCATTTGGATCATGGCAGTTTGCGTGCTGTTATACGCCACGGTAAGAAACCGCGCGACGTACACCAACACCAAGGCGAAAACCGATCCCGTCAGCAACAACCCTACCGGCCGGTCTAAAGAATCCGTCAGATATTGCGCAAGGCTACGATCTAAAAGCGTCAATGGCAGCAACATACCCACGGCCAGCACCATACCTGGCAGGGCATACCCCAAGGTCGCCAAGCGCACTCCCCAGTTGAGCCATCGGTCACGCCTTAACCTTTCAGCGTAATTCAAAAAAACAGCGACCACCGCACACGCGCTCGCCGCAAGCACAGCGACGGACACGCTGTTAAGGCCATAACTATAAAAACCACGCCCAAGCAACGGATCGCCCTGTTCAACAGCATGTACGAGCAAACTGCCGACCGGAATAACAAACCCGCCCAAAACCGGCAACAAACATAACCCCGCCGCCAGCAGTCCTGAGACTCCGTTGAGGGCTATTTTTTCCTCGGCCACATTGCGCGACAAGGGGTTAAAACGCTCACCACGACGAGCGGACTGTTCAAGCATCACCAACAGCGCAACCAGTAAAAAAAGGCAACCTGCCAGCTTCAGCGCAGCATCGTGTTCGCCCATGGCATACCACGTTCGAAAAATGCCAGTGGTAAACGTGGGAACCCCAAAGTGCTCTGCCACCCCATAGTCAGCAATGGTCTCCATCATGACCAAGGCCATACCACCAATAATTGCTGGACGCGCAACAGGCAGGGCCACACGCAAGAATACCTGCAAGCGCCCCGCTCCCAGCACACGGGCACTTTCATAAAGAGCCCCAGCTTGATTTTGAAAATTCGTTTTAGCCAACAAATAAACATAAGGGTATAAGACCAACGCCATGACGACACCGGCACCGCCTAAGGAGCGAATGGCGGGGAAGTAGTAGCCGCCCAACTGCACACCTGCTGCAGCACGCAGCATGACCTGCACAGGCCCGGTCACATCCAATAAATCTGCGTAGACATAACCCACCACATACGCAGGCGCGGCTAACGGTAGAATCAGCGCAACGCTCAACCAGCGGCTGCCCAGAAATCGATAATGCGCGGTTAACCAGGCGGCGCCCACGCCTATACTGACCGCCAGACCTGCCACAATTGCCACCAAGCCTAGCGTGTTTACCGTATAGGTGAGCAACACTGTTTTTGCTAAATGCGACCAGACGTCAGTGGTCGGAAAAAATAGTGCGCCGACCACCACCAACAGCGGCAGCGCCACCGGGATGGCCACAAGCACGGCCATTACAGTCCAGGCGAACGAGCCAGAGCGAGTCGCGGGCGTTCTTAGAGTAGGCCGAGAATCCACTGCCGTCACTGTGAGCGGTCCTTGTTGCTGAGTTGTCTGCGGCTCATCGCGGCTACGATCACCGCGCTGGCCTTCCACGAGTTCGCTTATCGTAACTTTTCCACAGCCCAGTTACACTGCGCACCCCATGAGTATTCGATTTACCGACTTGAGTCATCACTTCGATGGGCATGCCGCACTGCGCAATATCAATCTAGAAATCGCTACGGGCGAGATTGTTTGCGTACTCGGACCGTCGGGCAGCGGCAAAAGTACGTTATTACGCATCATCGCCGGCTTGGAGCCCATTCAGCACGGGCGTCTTACAGTCAACGATGCGCTTTTGGCTGATCCAGAAGTAAACCCGCCCCCTGAGCAACGCTCAATCGGTCTAGTATTTCAAGATCATGTGTTATTCCCGCATCAAACCGTCGCAGAGAATGTGGCCTTTGGTCTTAGCGACATGCAGAGCAAGGAGCGAGAACACGCAATCGCGTTACAGTTGGCCAATGTAGGCATCAGTTCTCTCGCTGACCGCTATCCTCATACATTGTCTGGCGGGCAGCAACAAAGGGTCGCATTAGCACGGGCATTGGCTACCGAACCCAACGTCCTGCTGCTCGACGAGCCGTTCGCGAGCGCTGATGCACCGTTACGCAAAAGCCTCCGAGACGATGCGCGCCGACGCTTGAAAACAGCCAACACCACGACGCTCATGGTGACTCACGATCCCGCAGAAGCCATGACCATGGCCGATCGTATAGCGGTTTTAGTCGATGGAGAATTGGTTCAATTCGGCAGCCCAGAAGAGCTTTGGCACCGCCCACAGCATCCCTTTGTGGCTGCCACCGTCGCCGATTTACAACCGCTCAAAGGCCGCATCGAAGGCCACCACTGCGTAACCACTTTTGGCAAACTACCGTTGCGACTGCTTGCATTAGCGCATGCCGTCGAAGACAACACCGCGGTGCAGATTGGGGTGCGCGCGAGCAGTCTAACGTTCAGCAACGGCGGCCCTTGCATTGTGCAAGACATTCGCTTCCTCGGTGATCGCTATACGATATTGGTCAGCGCCGAAAATCAAAATCTGGAATTGTCGAATACTCTAAAACCTACCGCGAAAGTCGGCGACGCCGTCAGCGTTAATTTCGCGTCAGCCGAAGCGGTGATCCTGTCGTGAGCGTTTGCTGCCGAATCTCTAATAGTAATAATTCTCATTTAGATTAAACTTCTTCAATCACCAACTAAGGCGGTTCCCATGAACTTATCTCGACTCATTTGTTTAATGGCTTTATTTACCTGGGCGCACAGCAGCGTTGCGGAGGACGCGGTAAACCTTTACTCCGCGCGTCACTACGACACCGATATCGCACTTTACGAACGATTCACTGAAAACACGGGCATCAAGGTCAATTTAATCGAAGGTGGCAGCGATGCGCTTATCGAGCGCATTGTCAACGAGGGCAAATTCAGTCCAGCAGACCTACTGATCACGGTGGACGCCGGACGACTATGGCGGGCGGCCGAGAAGGATATTTTCCAAGCAATAGAATCACCTGCAGTTAACGGGCGCGTGCCTGCACATCTGCGCCATTCCTCAGGTCTATGGTTCGGCCTGTCCAAACGCGCTCGAGTTATCGTCTATAACAAAGCCAAAGGTTTGCCTGAAGGGCTAAAAAGCTATGAGGACCTTGCGCACGCCGACCTCAAAGGCCAGATATGTATGCGCAGTTCCGGCAACATCTACAATCTGTCCTTAATGGGGTCAATCATTGAGGCCAATGGCGCAGAAACGGCGCAAGACTGGGCCAACGGCGTAGTGGCAAATTTTGCACGACAGCCCCAAAGCAATGACACCGGTCAACTGCGCGCCGTGGCCGCCGGAGAATGCAGCGTCACAGTGGCCAATACGTATTACCTTGGCCGACTACTTGGCTCCAAAAAAGAGGCTGACCGCGACGTCGCTGCTCAACTCGGCGTGTTGTTCCCAAACCAAGACGGACGCGGTGCTCACATCAACATCAGTGGCGCAGGCATCACCAAATACGCGCCTAACAAAGCTAATGCTGTGCGGTTTCTCGAGTACCTGACAAGCGACTTTGCGCAAAGCGTGTTCGCTGAAGGCAACAACGAGTACCCCATCGTCGGCGAGGCTGAGGGTCCGATCTCGGAGCTCGGCACCTTTACTGAAGATAGCGTTTCGGCATCGATTTTGGGCCAACGTCAGGCTGAGGCCGTGAAGATCTTCGACCGAGCAGGCTGGCTGTAAATTAAACGGTATTAGACAGATTCATGAACAGACTCAAACAAGCAGTGAGCGTGACCGGTCGCTGCTTGCTGGGTCTATATTTTTTAATTCCTGGCATCACTAAGGTTACGGGGTTTGGCGCTAACGCCGCCTATATGGAAAAACATGGCATGGTGTTCGTGCCATTTTTCTTAATCGTAACCTTAATTCTGCAAATTGGCGGCGGCTTGTTTTTAATTGCGGGTTATAAGGTTCGCATCACAGCGCTGATGTTTGCGCTAATGACAGTGGCGATAAATATCGTTATGCACGACTTCTGGAACGTATACGAAGGCCTAAATCAGGCTCACGAAACCCAAAACTTTGTGAAAAACCTGGCCATCATGGCCGGTCTGTTGGTGCTGGGCACTCATCCGGGTGACTCACCCTTAAGCGTAGACCAACGCCTTAGACGACACTCGGCTTAGTCTTTGACCAGACTAAAGGGACGCCGACAACAACGCGGCGACTGGTCGCGGCCAGCGCACCCAGACCTAGCCTAACCCTTCAAGTCAGATACTTATCGTTGTCATGGCCATTTTTACGTGGCGCGCGCTTGGGCTGCAAGCTGTCGCCATTTAAACGAAAACCGATTGCCGGAAGGCTAACCGTTGTATTCTGGGTTCCTACGGGTAGTTGCCGCAACAAATCACGTGCATTGGGCTGACCCTCTGCCAGTACTTCACCAAGCGAACGTACGCGGCTTGCAGGAACACCGGCCTGATCAAGCAACGCCTCCCATTCTGCTGCACCGCGCCGTTGAAATGCCTTTTCTATCTCGACCCGCAACGCGTCTTGATGATCAACGCGCTGACGCGGATGTCGCCAGCGCTCGTCTTCTGTCCATTCAGCATGACCCAGCACCGCGCACAGATCCATGAACTGCCGTTCGTTATTGGCGGCCAACATGATCAATACACCATCGCTACTCGCAAAGCAGCCAGAGGACGGAGCACGACTCGCCGCCTCATTACCCAACTTTGGAATCTCGTTACCCGTGGTGGCCGTAGCCACCATATTATTGGCCATTAGATTGAGCGCCGTATCGAGCATGGCCACATCTACAGTCTGGGGTTCGGCGGTACGATCGCGCTCACGCAGTGCCGCCATAATTGCAAAAGCCGCGTTCAAGCCGGTGGCATAGTCCACATACGGCGCACCCACCTTAACCGGCCCCATTTCCTCGGTACCGGTGGTTTGCATAATTCCACTCATGGCCTGCACCACATGGTCATAGGCGGGTCTATGCCCCACTGGCCCTTCACCACCATAAGCAGAGATCGAACAATAGATAATATCTGGCTTTGCGCTACGCACCATCGCCTCACCTATCCCCAAACGCTCGGCCACGCCCGGTCGATAGTTCTGCACAAATATGTCCGCAGCCGCAACCAGTTCGAGCACCTTGGCGACACCCTGCGGTCGCTTGAGGTCAATCTCAATGCAGTCTTTATCGGCGTTCTGCGTGCAGTAAGGAAGTCCTAAACCCTCGGCCGATAGGTCTGCGACCGCGCCACCGTAACGNGTTAATTCGCCACCCGGNGGNTCAACTTTTANCACCTTGGCGCCCAGCAAAGCCAATTGATACGTACAGTAGGGGCCGGCAAAAACTTGGGTCAAATCAACAACGGTGATTCCCGCTAGGGGTGCTGGGCGACTCATGAACAATCCTTGGCTAAGACATTTTATAACGCGCTGGATCATAGCCGAGTCCTGAATCGACAGGCCATGGCAGACCGTTGCGCTTTCGTGGTTGAATGCGCGGTTTTAATTTCGAGAAAAGCTAATGTCGANCNTACCGTTGAAAAACAAACTGGCCCTCGTCACTGGCGGTTCAGGCGACATAGGCGGCGCCATCGCGCGACGTCTCGCGCAAGCGGGCGCTGAGGTTATCGTTACCTATGTCGGGGCAAAAGACAGCGCAGAGGCCGTTGTCCGTGATATTGAGCAAGCGGGTGGGCGAGGCGATTGTCGACAACTGGACCAACGTGACCCCGCAGCGATTGAATCGCTTATGCAAGAAATAGCAGAGCATTGGCAGCAACTGGACATACTGGTTAACAACGCCGCCTGGAATATTGGCATCCCGTTCCCGAATCTCGAAGATCTAACCGCTGACATATGGGATCGCGTGCTCGAAACTAACCTGCGCGGGCCATTTTTGTTGGCGCGGGCGGGCGCGACGTTGCTGCAAGCGGGCACCGGCGGCCATATCGTGAACATATCGTCCGCTGGCGGCATCAGCCCAGGCAGCAGCAGCATTGCTTATTCGTCCAGCAAAGCAGGCCTGAACCATTTAACGCGCTGCCTCGCCGTGGCTATGGCACCTAAAGTGGCCGTCAACTGCATCGCGCCCGGGCTCGTTGAAAACACCCGTATGGCCNAACGTCTACCAGACAACGTAGCAGCTGGCGCTCGTCGTCAGGCGGTGCTAGGCGTCGTCGGACAGGCCGATGACATCGCAGAACAAACTCTAGCCTACGTCACCAGTCGATCAGTCTCAGGTCAGACTATGGTCATTGACGGTGGTATGCCAGGAGCCATGCGCTAACTATGAACACCAATTCCGAACCTACTAATGTACGCATGCAACAAGCCGAGAGCAGCCACACCGACCTGCCGCTGAGCGAGCTGATGCGCGTAAGCGCAACGGATGAACCCGATGTGTTCGNGGCCAAAACCGAAACTTATGGTCCTGTAGGTATCTATGGAGGCCACTTCCTTGGTCAAGCCATGGCCGCCGGTCTGGCCACCGTTGAAGAAAGTAAAATGGCGCACTCCTACCACGCCTACTTTTTGCGTGCGGGTGATCCAACCCTGCCGTTACGCTATGAAGTACTGAGGTTGCGTGAAACTCGCCACGGCGATACGCGCGCCATCACTGCATTGCAAGGCGACCATAAGGTCTTTCATATGATCGCATCGTTCAAAACCGCCGAAACCGGTGACGAACACCAACCCCCGGCACCAGCTGTCGAGGCACCGGAGGCTGTGATCGCAGCGCGCGAAGCTAGAGGCGAAATGCAATTCCCCTTCCCGGTTGTCCAAGCCGGCCGAGTGCAGATGGAATGGGCTTCGCCGTCGTTTTTTGAATTCGATCGCAATGACTCGCCAGCTTTACGGTTGTGGATGCGCGTAGCGCCTTCTGACGTCCCGCTGTNGCCACGCGAACGCCAAATTGTAATGGCGTATCTTTCTGATGGACCGTTGATGTTCAATTCAGTGCTTCCTCACGGCATTCCATTCGAGAGTCATCGTCTCACCAGCCTCGANCAAAGCGCTTGGTTTCATCGAGACGCAGATCCTTTTGAATGGATGATTTTCGATCAACGCAGCACTGCCGCGACTGCTGGACGCGGCATGAATGAAGGGCAAATTTATACTCGCGATGGCCAGCTGCTGATGACCTGCGCCCAAGAATCCATGCTCCGCAACATCGCGCAAAATACGTAATGGCTGGAGTGGCTGGGGGTCAAGCAAATTTGTATGATATTTCGCTCAGTTAGGGCTTAGAGGAACCCATGCTCAATGAACTGTTTTTAAACTTGGCGCGCTGGCTCGACAGCCAAAGCTGGAGCACCAGTATCCACGAATCTATTTATCTGTATTCGTGGATCGAGACTACGCATGTGCTCACGCTGATGGTTTTTTTGGGGATGCTCTTTGTGATCGATCTGCGCATGCTCGGTGCGGCATTTTCCAATGTACCCGCCTCCACCATCGCCCGACGTTTAGACAAACCTATGATGATCGGATTTGTCGTCATGCTGATTACTGGGTTTCTGCTGTATTACGCCATTCCAGTGCGCACCACGCAGAGTCTTTGGTTCCGCATAAAAGTTGTTTTGTTGATAGCAGCAGGCATTAATGCGTTCCTCTTCCGCGCGAAAATGCAGGCCTCCAGCGACTCCTGGGATTTAGATCCCGTGCCACCAAAACGCATTCGCATAGGCGCAGCACTATCCTTGACGTTATGGGCTGGGGTNGTCATTACNGGCCGCACGATNGCTTATGATTGGTTCGACTGCCACAAACAATTGCCCTATTTCATGTACTGGGCTGCTGGCTGCGTCGACGAAATGGCGGCCCTGCAGTAGCGCACACGGCTCAAGGAACAAACCATGGATCTGTACCCCTTTTTTGACTGGTTAGACACTTCGTTACTTGCCGACATTTCCAAAGCTTATGGCGGCGTTTTCGCAGTCGTGCAAATGTTTCATTTACTGGGCATTTCTATGCTCGGCGGCATGGTTTTAGTCGGGGATCTACGTTTGCTGAATATTGTGATGAAGGACATCCCGTCTGAAGTCGTCATCGAGAATACCCACAGGTGGTTNAATATCGCGCTCGTAGTTATTGTAATCAGCGGAATTTTCATGAGTTCCGCCGTGGCTTTGAAGCTCTATTACAACACTATGTTCTGGGCCAAGATGGCGAGCCTCGCCGCCGGTGTGATATTCGTTTATGCCATTCGGCGGCCCCTGCTCAAATTCGATCACGCNACCATTAAACCGATGACTCTACGTATGCTNGCCATTACGTCTATCCTAATCTGGTTCACNGTTGCCGCCTCTGGCCGTTGGATCGGATTCTCTTAATAAAGGCTTGCGCATATGAACAAGAACACCTTAGAAAAAGTAGCTCTTGGATTTGCCGTGGTTACTCTAGTCAGTCTCGCTTGGTTCTGGTCCGTACAAGTCGGCTGGGTCATCGAAACGTTAGAAATGGCCTACGGCTAGAGCTACCGATTCGGTGACAGATGCGACGCAACAAGTAGGTATGCTGCCGGCCAAATCTGCAGGAGTGGCGTCTTGCACCCATTAGACCTCGTAGTCATCGTCGGCTACGTTTTAGTCACCGTATTTGTGGGCCTCAGGGTCGCGCGGCGGGTTAAGGACGCGCGCGACTTTTTCCTCGCCGGACGCTCACTGACTTGGTGGGTCATTGGCCTTTCTATCATTGGCTCCAACATCGACACCAACAGCTATGTGGGTGCCTCGGGCAACGCCTACACCATAGGTATCGCGCAAGCGAATTTCGAATGGATCGGCGCCATACCCGCGATGATCATAGCGTCATTGATTTTCATTCCGTTGTACTGGCGTGCCGGGGTGTATTCGATCCCCGAATACTTGGGCTTGCGCTATAACCAAGCTGTGCGAGTGGTAACCGCATTGATCACCAGTTTATTCGCTGTATTTGCCATGGGCATTGCCATGTGGGCNTTAGCTTTGGTGCTGGAAACCTACTTGGGCTGGCCGATATGGCTGAGCATCCTTATTTCAGGTGCCGTTGTCGGGTTGTACTCAATCACCGGCGGGCTTGCGGCGGTCGCATTCACAGACGCCTTACAGGTCAGCATCATGTTTATCTGCGGCCTTACAATTGTTGGCTTGGGCATCTCAGAATTGGGCGGCTTCACTGACTTCGCTGCCGCGCTGACCCGCGACAACCCCGATCATCTGTCGGTGTACTTGCCCGCCGATCATCCACAGTCGCCATGGCCGGGTGTCATCCTCGGCCTTGGCATCGTGCTCTCGCCCGCTTATTGGATTGCCAGCCAAGCCATCCTGCAACGCAGTCTCGGCGCGAAGAGTCAGTGGGATGCCAGTGCCTCCATGATGTTTGCAGCCTTCGCCAAAACCTTTGTGCCCTTGCTCATTATTTTTCCAGGCNTGTTAGCGCTGGTTTTAAATGCNCCCATTGATGANGGCGATAANGCGCTGCCATGGATCATCAAAAATGTGCTGCCCCCAGGGTTGTCTGGGCTAATGTTTGTGGCGGTTATCGCTGCGCTCCAGTCGTCTTTGGATTCGAGCATAAATGCGACGTCGTTAATGGTGACTCGAGACATTCGCCATGTGCTGATCAAAGACCATAACCCCGATCGCGATCTAGCAGTCGGGCGCTGGATCTCCTTAGTCTTGCTCTTATCCGCCATGGTNATCGCGCCGTTTATCAGCGATCTCGGCGGCATCTTTATATTTTTACAAACCGGCTTGTCGCTGTTCCAAGGGCCCATGTTGGCGCTGCTGTTGATGGGCGCGTTGTCGCAACGAGCCACGCCGAATGCCGGACTTTGGACACTCATCAGCGGGGTTGCGCTGGCCGCAGTNCTACAATTTACCNACATCAATTTCTATTACATCGCNTTCTTNAGCTTNTGCTATTCCATGGCGGCNTTGTGGCTGCTGAGCTATATCACCCCAGGCCTCACTGAANAAGAACTGACAACTCTGACGTATCGGCCCTTTNNNCGNAGGAGNNNCTCATGATCGCATGGCTGCAGAGCTTACCCGCCGAATGGGGTAACTATGTCTCTATGCTGCTGTTTTGCAGCTTGGGCGTGATGGTCTGGTTGATCCCCTTAAAGACGATAACCGCAGACCTCCAAGCACCACGAAAATGGCATGANATTCGTTGGTGGGCCACAGCTCTTATCNCCCTGCAACTGGTTATCTACATCGTNTTTTGACGATTGCTGGNGACGTTCGCTCCTCACAGCCTNNNCTGCCCAACTATGCGACAAACTCCGCCCTAGATGTTACCCGCTCGTGCCACGCCCACAGATGGGCAAGCGCGGAATCAGGCTTCAACCCTACCAAGGCAACAGCGAAATCGACCGCGATCGCTGCCGTGATGTCGACCATGGTGTAACGATCCCCGGCAAGATAATCACGCTGTGCCAACTCAGCATCCATGCGTCGATAATAAGAATGGGTTAAACCATCACTGCGATGTTTAGCCGCATCGATCGGTTCGACCAAACCCATCTTGGCAACAATAGGGCCATTCACCCAAGACGTCCCGATCTGCGACATCAATTCCAATTCAATCTGGCGATGGGCCATTTCAATCTGCGCCGTTTCCAAAGCGCTTTCGCCAAATAAATTCGGTATCGGGTACAGAGATTCAAGATAACGGCAGATTGCAATAGATTCGCCAATGCACGTGCCGTCTTCAAGTTCCAAAACNGGAATCTTACCGCTCGGGTTNTTTTGCATAAATTCCACCGTCTTATGCTCGCGCTTACCCATATCTATCGTGACATAGTCCAGTTCGATACTTTTCTCCGCAGCCAAGACTCTCACGCGCCGTGGATTCGGCGCACCGGGAAAATCGTAAAGTTTCATTTTGCTGGTCATTCATTAAGCTCTAGGTTTCAAAGCAGCTGACTATAGCTTGAAGGACTCTGCGCTTGATACCGAACCCCGGCAAAACCAAAACTCAGCGACCAACGCCATGAACTGCATCGCGCTCATCGGCATGCCTGCAGTCGGCAAGAGCACCATTGGCGTGCTGTTGGCTAAAGCTCTGGGATACGACTTTGTGGACACCGACTTGCTCATACNGGTCAACAGCACACGCACATTGCCGCAAATCATTGCACAGGACGGCTTTTTGGCGCTGCGAAAAATCGAGGCCGGGGTAATAACATCACTGCAAAGAGATCATACGGTAATCGCCACGGGGGGTAGCGCTGTCTATGCCCAACAGAGCATGGCCCATTTGCGCACGCTCGGCCGAGTCGTCTACCTGCGCGCTCAGACCCATACCTTGCAACAGCGTATCGGAGATTTTCAAGCGCGTGGCATTGCCGCTGCCGAAAATGCGACTTTGGATTCTCTGGTCGCCGAGCGCACACCAATGTACGAACGCTTTAGCGATCTTACGGTTGACGCCGAGCAAAGCACCGAAACCATTGTAGCCACTCTGCTCAATGCGCTGTCGCGCTAGACTAAAAACCCTTAGGACAGCCCTTTAGACTCGTCNCCNANNGCCCCAACAGTTTCAATATTTAATTGACCAGCAAGACCCGCCGCGCGGTGCTGACCGATTTCTTGCATAACTGGCGAACCCATCATTTCCAACATGGCTTTCCTTGATGGGTACATGGCGATGGCTACTTTGTCCCAAAGTTCCTCCACCTCACCCAGGACTAAACGTTCTACGTCTGCAGCGAAAACCAACGCGCCACCGAGCTCCTCCAGCAGCTTACTAACACCCTCGGCATATAACTCATAGGCCTCGGCACCCGTAAGATCGGTGGCACGACCATCCGCGTATTCCGCCTGGGCCTTAAACTTGAGCAAATTCACCATATAAATAGGCCCCTCGGAACCCTGCGCTAAAAACCCTTCCATTTGTTGCTTATTCGGCAAGAGACTATTTAGTACCTGCATGATCTGACTCCTAAATTGCTCGCTGGAATTTATGCCATTCGCAGTCATGTCACCAGCGCACTATGACCTCGAATCCTGCATTAAGAGCCTTCAACATCGTGGCCTTGCGATGACTTAATTAATGACTGTTTTCATGTAGGATCAATGCTGATATCGATTTTAAGGGGGGAATCATAAAACCGAGACCGGAATATCCCCGCCCCATCTTAAGACGCGACCACTGGCTCAACCTCAACGGAGCGTGGGCATTCGCCCCTGACCCAGCCAACGTCGGCATTCGCGACCGGTGGTGGCAGCGCGACGATTGGCCAAACACAATCACTGTACCGTTTTGTCCTAACAGTGCCGCTTCAGGGGTAACCATTGACCCTAACATCAGCACAGTATGGTACCAGCGTAAGTTTGAACTACCCGATTGGGGCACCACAGACGTCGCGCTGAACATCGGAGCCTGTGATTACGACACTTGGATCTATATTAACGACCAGCTAGTCAGCCAACATCGAGGTGGCTATACGCCCATGCACATCAACATCGGCGACTACCTCCAACCCGGAATTAACCAAATTACCGTGTGCGCGGCAGATTCCAATTCTTGGCAGCAACCCCGAGGCAAGCAGGAAGGCACCACACGCTGGCCCATTGACTACGATCCAGTGATCGGCATTTGGCAAAGTGTTTGGCTGGAACCCATCAATAAACGGCATCTGCTGAACATAGGCAGNCACTACGCNATGNATGAGCGNATNCTNCATCTGACCTGTGAANTCAGTGAGGCGCNCACCGGNCAGGTACGNGCAACGCTNAAAANCAANGGNACCACGCACTGTANAACCCAAACTGNGGCCCAGAGNCGCAGCGAGGTTCGCCTGACTCTATTCATTGATGAACCGATCCTCTGGTCACCGGAATCCCCACATCTCTACGACCTAGAACTCGAACTTGTAGACGAAAACGGCAACGTTATAGATCGGGCCGAGAGCCACGCCGGGCTGCGCCAGCTCACCGTAACCGGCGGCAAGCACTGCTTAAACGGCGAGCCTCTCTATCTGCGCGGCATTTTGGACCAAGGCTATTTCCCGGAGGGTTGGTATAGCCCAGCGGACGATCACGCCCTGCGACAGGACATTGAACTGACCAAGGCTATGGGCTTCAACTTTGTGCGCAAACACCAAAAAGCAGAGGACCCTCGCTATCTGTATTGGGCCGACAAACTCGGGTTGCTGGTGTGGGCAGAAATGCCCTCGGGCAGAATATTCTCTGCAGACTTAGTCACTGCGCTGAGCACACAGTGGTTAGACCTAGTGCGCCGGGATCGAGGCCACCCCTGCGTTATCGGCTGGGTGCCGTTCAACGAATCATGGGGGGTATGGCACATACAGCAGCGCCCCGAACAGCGAGCGTTGGTGGACGCACTTGTTCAACTGACAAAAGCGCTGGACACATCGCGCCCGGTCATTGGTAACGACGGCTGGGAATACAGCAGTGGCGACCTATGGACTCTGCACCTGTATTACGACGCACAGCGCACCTTAGATGAGCGATTAGCCGCACTGCTGGCCGACCCCACACAACCCGTCACTCAAGGCGACAGACCCAGAAATGGCGCCTTGTCCGGCAGCGACCCGAGCCACTTGCCGGTGCTGCTTACCGAATGCGGTGGCATCGGTTTCGAGACCGGAAATCAAACCGCAGACGCCTTTGCCTATGGCAATCTACCTACCAACAGCGCAGCACTGGAACAAGAAATCCGTCAAATCATGGCCAGCATCAAGGCGAGCGAAACGTTACAAGGCTTCGTCTGGACCCAATTCACGGACGTACAGCAGGAAATCAACGGGCTCCTATACTTTGACCGCACGCCCAAGCTACCGATTGACACANTGAANGAAATTTTTGCCGGTTGAGAGCAGCGGCTCAAAGCATCAANTGCCANNGTCCTGTTNNGGCCATGNGAGTNNTGCCANCAGNNCTGCACAGACCTCNAGCGACTNCGNCAAATCGCTTTAAACCCAGAGCACCAGCGCNAACGCTGNCGGCGCCGCNAGNAGCCACAAACCCACACCNAAGCCGATACTTCGCCAAGAAATTTGGCTAAGAGTGGCGCGATCAATTTCCAGTCCGATCATGCCCAATGCCACTACCAGCAATACTTTGCTGAAGACGCTGATCCCGCCAACAACCGCTTCGCCCAATGGCAGCAATGATCCAACGATCGCTGCCGCTATGAACAAAAGCACAAAACCCGGTACTCGCAATTTAGCTTCGTCCGAGCGATAAATCAGACCCACGACAAAGGCCAACGGGATCAACCACAAAGTTCGACCTAATTTCACAGTAGTGGCGACGATGGCGGCTTCATNACCATAGAGCGCCGCTGTCGCTACTACCGAACTGGTGTCATGGATCGCCAGCGCCACCCAAGCTCCGAAATCTTGTTGGCTTAATTCCAAAACATGGCCGATATAGGGAAAGGNCAGTAACGCGATCGCGTTGAGCAAAAACACCAACGCCATAGCCACGCCTACATGCTGTGGTTTGGCCTGAATAATCGGTGCCAAGGTCGCAATAGCGGTACCGCCGCAAATAGCAGTACCTCCGCTCAACAGCGTCGCCTCATTAGTTTCGCTGGCCAGTACTTTTGCCAAAATGGAACCCACCGCCAGAGTTCCCAATACAAACAGCGCCACCACCAACCCATAATCTGCTGAGACCTGAACCAAACGGTCAAAGCCCAAGGTAAAACCTAAAAGAATGATGGCGGCCTGCAGGCTTAACTTGCCCCATTTAGCAACACGGTACAGCGGATTCATACCGGTGAGCAGACGCGTCGCCAATCCTAACAGCAGTGAATAGGCTGGATTGCGAAAATAAACCCCTACCGCCAACGCTAAGACCACACCAACCCAAGCGATGTTGGTTCGCGTAATTTCCAGCATTACGGTTTCCCCTGACCTCGAGCCAATGGCTCCCCATTTAAGTAGCCGCGACCCATGACATTTGCGCGACGGCGTTCTCCGGATACCTCTAGCAGATCCGCGTATTTCGGTGCAGTCATATATCGTGCAAACCAGTCAGCGACTAATTCGTCGTGGTCGAGTAGCTTCAATAATTGACTCTTCGCATGCGCGACAAACACCGGATCGATCTGAGTTTGGGCCATTGCGGGCCGAAGAGTTGGATCCCGATAATGTCGATCCAGTCCTTGAGCTGAAAGTTCTACCGCCAAGTCCGCCAACATATCTGACAACAAGGGCGAACGGAAACCAATAGAAAAGGTCATACAGGCATCTTCGGCGACACCCCAATGACCGATCCCAGGCGGCAAATAAAGCATATCGCCGGGGCCCAGCAGCCAATCTTCAGTCGGCTTAAAGTTGTCAATAATTTGTAACTCCGTACCGGACAACAATGGCGTCGAAGCGTCGCAAACATCACCGATCTGCCAGCGCCTATGGCCCTCGACTTGCAGCAAAAACACGTCGTATTGATCAAAATGTGGCCCGACTCCTCCGCCTGGCGCNGCGTANCTGACCATAATGTCGTCAGTGCGCCAACGGGGTAAAAAATCAAATTGAGCGTATAGCTCTGCGACCTCTGGGCACCACAGATCAACCGCCTGNACCAGCANCGTCCAATCACGATCGGGCAGCTGGGCNAAATCCTCGGANACGAANGGCCCAAACCGCACTTGCCAAGGTTGGNCAGCATCACCAGTTGTGACCAANCGNGATTCCACATCTTCGNCCAGCGCTAATCCNGCCAATTCATCGGCGCTTAAGGGAGGGACGTAATCCAACAGCGAGCCGCGCACAAGCAAAGGCCGACGCTGCCAGTAGTCGGCCAAAAATCGTTCTGGGGTCAAGTCCCCCAATACTCGCATTACTTTATTTAACCCTACTCACGCCTCCAGATTAGCGCAAAATCCAGGGTTGGCGTTAACACCGCGACGGTCAAATGTGTACACCAAAACTTGACGAACTGGGCCGAACACGACAAATTAGTGCTGGTAAAAAACTAGAAACCTCACGTAAGAGTATTAGGGGAGCAAAATGGAATACGATCTAATTATTTCAGGTGGTCAAGTCATTGATGGCACAGGCGCTGACGCCATCAGAGCTGACATTGCCATAGCCAATGGGCGCATTGCCCGCATTGGTGATCTCGGTGGCGCTAGCGCCGCGGAGACCATTGATGCCAGCGGAAAAGTGGTCACCCCAGGCTTTATCGATCTACATACCCACCTCGACGCTCAGGTAGGCTGGGATCCTCTGATGAGCTCCAGTTCCTATCATGGAGTCACTACAGCGATGATCGGCAACTGCGGCGTAACCTTCGCGCCCTGCAGTCCAGAAAACCGCCAGTATTTAGCCCAACTTATGGAGTCGGTGGAGGACATCGCAGCAGACGCAATCATGGACGGCTTGCCCTGGGATTGGACCACCTACGGCGAATACCTAGATTCCGTGCAGGCGCTGAAACCTGCGCTTAACGTTGTAGGTCTGGCAGGTCATTCCGCTGTGCGATATGAAGCCATGGGCGATAGGAGTATGGACGAAGGCGCGCAAGCATCGGATAAAGAACTATCGCATATCGCGCAAATGGTTAAGCAGTCTGTTGAGGAAGGTGCGGTGGGATTCTCAACGTCACGATTCTTGCAACATACCGTGCCTGACGGCCGATGCACGCCAGGGACCTGGGCGGACTTGCGAGAGACAAAAGCAATTCAAGAGGCTGTTATTGCGGGGGGCGGTATTGGCTCAGTTTTCCAGTCCGCAAATGACATGCAAACAAGATATAAGACCGAGCTTCAAATGTTTCGGGACGCAACGGAACTTGGATGTCAGGTTCTTTTTTCAGGCGGCACAGGCGCCGAGGGCGACGGCGGAGTAGCACGCTGGACGGAGTTCTTTGAAGAGCAAAACGAAGGTGGAAAAAGGCTAGCAAGTATCTGCCATACCCGTCCCTCTGGGTCGTTTTTTGGTCTGGCTCAATTGTCCCCCTTCACACGCAAGTCGAAAGCATGGAAAGATCTGATGACCCTTCCTACGATCGAAGATCGCGTGAGCGCGCTGCGTAACGACGTCACCCGCGCGAAACTCATTGCGGAAGGCATTGAGGCCGGCGACATGAAGAATCTTGCATGGATGCTTCATCCTTTCGGCACCGACACAAAACCCAATATGGACTTCACCCGACAGCAGAGCCTGCTGCAGATTGCCGAAGCGGAAGGGAAGGATCCAGTAGAGGTCTACGTTGAGCGCTTGCTCGCGTCAGAGGGCAAGGAGTTCTTCAACTTCTGGATGTTCGGTGGCAACTTAGAGAATCAGTGGAAGTACATGCAGTTGCCCCACGTTGTGCCGATGCTTGGCGATGCCGGAGCTCATGTTGGTTTCTTTACAGACACCGATTCCCCAACAGTATTGCTCAGCGAACTAACCAGAGAACAAGGCGTTTACACCTTGCCCGAAGCAGTGCACCGGATCACAGGGAAATCCGCAGAGATTATCGGTCTTAAAGAACGCGGCCAACTGCGGAAGGGTTGGCATGCAGACATCAACATTATCGACTACGAAAATCTGTCGAGCTGCCACCCGGAGTACGTGAACGATTTTCCCCACGGCGGAGGTCGATTTATCGTTAAAGGAAAGGGCTATGACGCTACGATAGTTGCCGGCCAAGTAATTATCCAAAACGGAAAACATACCGGCAACCGGCCAGGCCAAGTTATTCGCGAATTCATTCGCGGCTAAGCCAAAAATTAAAGCCCCGCATAGGGGCTTTTTTTTACCCCTCGCAACCATCACGGCGATCTATGACGCAAGACAACACGGATCAAGTTAACTACTGGAATGATCGGGCAGGCAGCACCTGGGCAGAATTGCAGGATCGACTGGATACGTTACTAAAACCTTTATCCGACGCCGGACTCGACGCCGCCAATTTGGAAAACGGCGAACGCGTACTTGATGTGGGCTGCGGCTGCGGCGATACCAGTATCGCGCTCAACGTCAAGGGCGGCAGCGTGCAAGGCATTGATATTTCAGGGCCCATGCTCGAACGCGCGCGCGCGCGCTCGAGCCAAGTCGAATTCATTTTAGCCGATGCGGCCAACTTCGCACCCGAGCAACCCTACGACCTTATTTTCTCTCGCTTTGGCGTGATGTTCTTCAACGACCCAACCGACGCATTCAGCAATTTACACAGCATGTTGAACATCGATGGGCGGCTGGTATTTGTCTGCTGGCAACCGCCGACAGAGAATCCATGGATGTCGGTAACCGGTCGAGCTGTGGCGCCATTCTTACCGGTAATAGAGCCCGCTCCCGACCCTCGCGACCCAGGGCCCTTTGCATTCGCAGACACCAACTATGTACAAACGATTCTTAGCGACAGTGGTTTTAAAAATATTCAATTCGAGTCGTTTACTGCCGCATTGCGCGTGGGGAGTAATGCGGAAGACGCGCTCAAGCTACAAACGCGCGTCGGCCCCGCGGCTCGGGTGATGGCCGAACTTAAAGACGATCAACGCAGGCAGGCATTGGACGCAGCGCGCAACGCGCTAGCGCCGTATCAGAGCGATAACGGCGTGCAACTCGACGCCGCTGTTTGGGTCGTTTCGGCGACAGCATCTTAGCCAAATTCGATCGGCCTAAATACCCGCGCCAATTCAAATAGCAGCGACCAAATAGATTGTATTAAACGTCTGTCTTTGGTCCGATAACACGCATGCCCTAGCGTTCAACGCAGCTCTAATCCTGCCAAGGTGCCCTCGTCTCGCCATGCCTCGATCACTTTAAAAAACTTCACTGGACCCGCACCGTACGAACCGTTTTGCACACTCTTCGGGTTCGGTTTGCCCTCATTATTGTAGTAGCCCGGCGTACATTCCGCCTGAAAACTCTCGCTCAACCGCGACATTTTGATGATCTCTTGAACCCATTCCCGCTCAGCATCCTCAGTGGCCTCAACCACACGCGCATTGGATTCAGTGACCTGCTGAATAATGTAAGCAATGTGTTTAGCCTGCTCATTCATGGCGTGAGGGAAGCTCACGGTGAATCCAGACTGGGCCTGCGAAATTATAAAACAGTTAGGAAAGCCCGACGTCTGCATCCCGTGCAACGTCGCAACGCCATCCGCCCATTTATCTTTAAGACTCTGACCATTGCGCCCAATCAAGTCGTAGCCGGAACGACGAGTGTAGTCAGTACCCACTTCAAAGCCGGTCGCAAAAATTACGCAATCCAGCTCAAACTCTTGGCCATTGGCAACCAACCCGGTTTCGGTAAAGCGTTCGACACCACGACCATCCGTATCAATTAAGTGCACCCCGGGCAAATTGAAACTGGTCAGATACTCATCATTGAAACAGGGACGCTTACAAAACTGACGATAATAAGGTTTGAGCGATTCCGCTGTGCCTTGGTCAGCCACTAGCGCTTCCGCACGCGCGCGGATTTGCTCCATTTTTTGAAAGTCCGCGAGCTCCATTTTCTCCGCGATTTCGGCAGGCGACAATCGACCCATACCTTTAAAGTTCACCATGGAACCGAGGTTACGAATAATCTCAGTCCAACCATCATTCACCAGATCTTCTTCAGCAAAACCCCCAGACACCAGAGTCATGAAATTGTCCATTCGCGCTTGCTGCCAGCCCGGCTCTAAACTCGCCGCCCACTCTNNATCNGTCGGCCGATTAGCCCGCACNTCCACAGAGCTTGGTGTACGTTGGAACACAAATAATTCGTCAGCGCCTTTGGCCAAATGCGGCACACACTGTATTGCCGTAGCCCCGGTACCAATGATCCCTACACGCTTACCACGCAAACCGGTCAGCTGGCCTTCGGGGCCACCCCCCGTATACGCATAGTCCCAGCGACTGGTGTGGAAGGTATGGCCTCTATATTCACTGATACCTGGAATACCCGGTAATTTCGGGCGGTTCAGTGGCCCATTAGCCATGCATACGTATTGAGCGCGCATTTTATCGCCACGATTGGTAAACACGGTCCAAAGCTGGCNGTCCTCGTCCCACTGCATGCCTTCAACTTCGGTTTGAAAACACACGTGTTCATAGAGATTAAATTTCTCTCCTATGGCACGACTGTGCGCAAGGATTTCTGGCGCATGGGTGTATTTTTCTTTAGGCACAAANCCGAGTTCTTCGCAGAGCGGCAGATAAACATACGATTCAACATCGCACGCAGCACCCGGATAGCGGTTCCAATACCAAGTACCACCNAAATCGCCGCCTTTTTCAATAATGCGTACGCGCTTTACACCCGCTTCGGTCAGTCGCGCACCCGTCAGCAGACCACCGAAACCGCCACCAACGACGATGCAATCTACTTCGTCTTCCAACGGTTCGCGGCTGTAGCCTTGCTCCACATAGGGGTCATCTATATAGCGTGAGAAATCTCCGGTGACTTCTTGATACTGCTCGTTACCATCAACGCGTAAGCGCTTATCGCGCTCTGCTCGATACTTCTCGCGTAATGCATCCGGATCAAAATCAAGCCGCTCATTGGTTGATGCCTGAACCGCCATAGGAACCTCCCTTACTACTGATCTGCTTAACCTCGGCACGACATGTAACGGCGAGGCAAATTAACCTGCGGATATTAGCATCTTCCCACGCGTCGTTAACGTGGCCCAACTTGGTTGAAGGGATCGTTCCAGAGCGCCGAGAAAACGTCGGTGCCGTTAATGAAGTAGACCGCATCACCAGAAATCACACCGCGACTAAAACTGTCGGGGTATTCGCCGTCTTCCAACCCGTTGACAGACAGATACCCGACATCAACCAGCGATGCAGCGTTCGCCCGACCTTTGTCGTGAATTTCAAGTAACTGCAAGCGCTCAGTCAGTCCGCCGCCTACGCCCGCGGCGGCGGCGTAGCCAGAGATCGGGATCGTGAAACGATCTGTCGAGTCACCCACCAAATAACTGAACGCATGTCGATCGTATTCTGCAGCGCTGAAGCCCCAGGCCAGATCACTGCCCAAAGTCAGCACACCCTGACTGCGCGGCGTGTCGAAGTCGCTGATGTCGAAGAGTTCTAATTTGACCTCGTTGTCCTCTGACTGGCCTAGACCCAATAGCAAATCGTCACTGACCGGATGCAAAAAATTACTAAACCCCGTGACTTCCAAAGCACCAACGATATAGGGGTCTGTGGGATCACTCAGATCTATGGTGTAGAGCGGATCTGTACGTTCAAATGTGACCAGATAAGCGCGGCTGCCAAGAAACCGTACTCCATAGAGATCTTCGTTTGGCT
>PBQQ01000006.1 GCA_002725095.1 Gammaproteobacteria bacterium | reverse complement strand
CCGACGCCGACCAAGTGGGCGTTGAGCAATCTTGGCCGCATAAAAGCCGGTATTCGTCTGCCGCTGATACCGTTGAGCGGTCAATATCATGAACTTGTACGAGAACGCATTGCGGCTGCAGGAGCACACGCATGATTTGTAACTGTTTTTCGATCGTCCGCATGGCGATTAGAATTTTACTGCTGTCGACACTGATAGCGGGCTGTGGGTGGTTTGGCGACAAGGGGCCGAAGGAACGGAATCCAAATGACTATTTGCAGGCGCAGCCGGAGGCTGATCTGCAGGTGCCCGCAGATTTACCGTCAAAGCCGGGTCTCGATCCGTTTCCGGTGCCGCAGATTGCGCAGCAAACGAATCCATCTTTCTATCCAAAGAAGCCGCCGTTACCCGATGCCATGTATGCCAACGACAATCGCAATGAAGTGCGTATTCAGCGTTTAGGTGGGCGAGCCTGGTTGGCGATTCCTGAACCGCCTAGCACCGCATGGCCGAAAATCAAACAATTCTTCGCTGACAACGGCGTAGCGTTTGATTACGAGGATCCTGAGGAAGGCAGGCTGAATACGATTTGGTTGGCACTGGAGGCCTCGGGTTATCGAGACATCGTGCGCACGACGCTAGCGGGGGCGAAGCAAGCAGAAGCGCCAACCCAGGGCAGGGACCGGCTTTTGATTCGAGTGGAACAGGGTTTGCAGCCCACCGCCACGGAAGTGCATTTACGTCACGACAACGATTTGCAGGGTATTCAGACGGCAGCGGATGTGACCAGTTTGGCAGCGATCACTTCAGACTCGGACAGTGCCGAAAACAAACTGTTGTCAGAGATTGGGGCGTATATCGCAGCCCGAGTGGCTGAGAGTACGGTATCTCGTGTGGCCCAGAAAATTGGCAGCGGTGCAAAGGCAGAGCTTATCCGCAACGCAGAGGGTCAGCCCGTGTTGCGTCTGTTCTTAGATAGAGGGCGGGCATGGGCGACGCTGGGCCAATCGCTGCGTAACGCCGAGGTCGTTGAGGTCGACGTTTTAGAGCAAAGTTCAGACGCGGGTTCAATCGAAGTTCTACTGCCGCAAAGCTTGTTTGGTGATAACAAATCAAAGGGTTTGCTGTGTCGGTTGACCTTCTCTTGTGGTCAGGTCAGCGAGGTTAATGTCACGCTTAGAATGTCCGCGAGTGTTGAATCGAATGTTTTTGATGTGTCGGTTTTTGATGGCGAGCAGCCGCTTGCAGACAATGACTTGGCGCAGCAAATTTTGGTTCTGATACGAGAATATGCGGCCTGATGGGGTTTGCTTCTTTAGGTAGTGGCAGTCGCGGCAATGGTACCCTTGTCGCTATGGGCGATGCGCTGTTTCTAGTGGATTGTGGCTTCAATCTAAAACAAGCCGAACGACGTCTCGCGAACCGGCAGGTCAGTGCGGGGGATATTACGGCAATTCTCGTCAGTCACGAACACAGCGATCACATAGCCGGCGTTGCCGCTCTCGCTCACCGTTATGGGTTGCCCGTTTATGCCTCTCATGGAACGTTAAGTCGAGCCCCCGAAGGATTTAGTTGCCAGCCCTTTGACGGGGATGTGCCGTTCGAATTGGCTGGGGTTACGATCAATCCAGTTTGTGTGCCGCATGACGCTCGTGAACCTACACAGTTCACTCTGAGTTGTGGCGACGAGAAGATCGGAGTGCTGTCGGATTTAGGCTTGGCTACCCAGCATGTTGTAACTCAATTTAGCGATTGCTCTTGCTTACTGTTGGAAGCCAATCATGACCACGCTATGCTGATGCAAGGTAGATACCCACCTATGTTGAAACGCCGTGTCGCCGCAAATTATGGCCATTTGTCGAATGAGCAAGCCGCACGACTGCTAGAGCATTTAGCGCATCCCCAATTGCACGTCATGATCGGACACATTAGCCAACAAAATAATGCGCTGGACAATGTCTCTGCCGCTTTCGACGGTTTACGCGGCAAGGTGGCCAGTCTGGGGGTTGCGAATCAATCGGATGGTTTTGACTGGATTGGCCCGCGTCCGATTACGCGACAAATTTCTTTCGACAAGGTGATGTAAAATTCGTCGCGCATAGCGAATCAAACAGGACCCAGAACAAAACGATGCAAAACTCCTCTCCTATAGACGTATCCGTTGAGTCATTTCAATCCGAAGTTGTAGACCGCTCTCAGGCGCTGCCGGTGGTCGTGTTGTTTTGGGCCGAGCAGGTGCCGCCGTCGGTTCAGGTCAAAAGCCAGCTTGAACTTATGCTGGGCCAATATCAGGGCAAGTTTGCTTTGGCGCTGTCAGATGTGGCGTTGGATCAAAACCTTGCGCAAAGATTGCAAGTGCCAGGGTTGCCCAGCATCCGAGTTGTGCATAAAGGGCAAATCGTCGACCAATTGGATGGGCCCGCAGACGAAGAGCAGTTGCGTAGCATGTTGGATCAACATACCCAATCTTTGGACGGCGCTATTGCGGGAGATTTGCAACAGGCGCTTGAGCAAAAAGACTTTGCTACGGCTGCTGCGATGCTGCAGACGGCCATTGAAGAAGAACCNAATAACCAAGCNCTGCGGGTNGATTTGGCTGACGTGTTAGTGCGTAAGGGNGACCTTGATGACGCGCGGACGGTGCTTGCCAGCGTTAAAGAAGACACGGCGGATAGGNNGCGCCCGCAAACGCGATTGGAGTTTATGGAAGAAGCAGCGGCNATGCCTGAGCTTGAAGAATTGCGANTAGCCAGTGANAAGCAGTCCGNAGATCTGGAGTTGAAGTATCAGTTGGCGGTTCGTTGTGTTGTCTCAGAAGCCTATGAAGAGGCTTTGTTGACGGGTTTAGAAATCCTTAAAGTGGATCGAAGCTTTCGTGATGATCTGGGCCGACTGACTATGATCAGAGTGTTCGATGTGCTTGGAAAGGGCAATGAGTTAGCGGGCCAGTACCGGCGGAAAATGTTTAATTTGATGCATTGACGGCGCTTTGCCTTGGGTTCGACAAGCAAAAATGTAACGTAGTCCTATGCGGGCGGATGTGTTAACTCGATATCGAGTCCGCTTCGGTAGAGAACTTTTTGGTCGCGGCGAACGGGTATTTAAATCGCCGCGATATAGGTCGCTAACGCTTTTAATGTTATGTCTTTGTGGCGGTTTATCGCTCAAAATTAAGCGATTGTGAGCCTGCGGGGTTAGTAAGCACTAACACGCTTGCCGAATGGTTTATACACATTGGCCAACAAATCTNAGATGCGCGAATACATGGCGTAGTTTTCTATAATTTAGTTTAACCAAAGTTATGTAACCAACTGATTATTATCAATAAAAAGATAAAAATTCGGCTATAAGGAAACGTCTGAATTGGGTTTGATCCTAAGCTTGCACAATCTCCGCATAAGTTATCCTCAAAGTTATCCACAACGTATCAGGCTACGCAGGTGTCGATTTTCGGTGGATATGCGTGGTGGGTTGTTCGGTAACACAATGCGTCGCATCGGTCTTGCAGATTTGCTTTTTCTCGACCTTTTAGCCACCGAGTGCTCGTGATGGAGACCGGAAAGTGTAGGATTGGTAGGCCAGTAAGCGCAGGTCAGAGGAGAGTGTTGCCATGGATAAAGATAATAAAGTACTGCAAAACAAGCTGGCGCAGTACAAAGAACGTGATGTGTTTCAAGTTAAGCTGGGTCTGACAGACATCGATGGTGTGATCCGCGGTAAGTACGTTGGTTTAGAAAAATTTGCCAGTCTGCTCACNAAGCAAGGCGGNTTTTGCGATTGTGTATTCGGCTGGGATGTGGATGACCAGTTATACGANGCTGGCCAGTACACCGGATGGCATAGCGGNTTNCCAGATGTGNCCTATCGTTTNATTGTGGATTCCGANCGCTGGCTACCGGAGGAGAATTGCCCGTTTTTTATTGGCGAGTTTGTTGCGGCTGAGGGTCCNCACCCGTTGTGTCCGCGTTCTGTTTTGAGTGGCGTTTTAGGTGAGTATGCTGAATTGGGCCTGCGGGTGCGGTCCGGCTTCGAATATGAGTTTTTTGTTTTTGATGAAACGTCGCGCAGNGCGCAAGANAAGGACTACCGTNATCTGATACCGCTGACGCCGGGTAATTTTGGTTATTCGGTANTGCGGGCGTCTNCGCAGTCNACGCNTTTTCTGGANNTNATGGATTGGTGTCGACGGATGGATTGCGACATTGAGGGTTTGCATTGTGAAACGGGGCCGGGGGTTTGGGAGGCCGCTTTGCAGTCGCACGTAGGTGTTGAGGCCGCAGATCGAGCGAATTTATTCAAAACGTTTGCGAAGGTCTTTTTCCAAAAACGCGATTTGATGGCGACGTTTATGGCGAAGTGGTCTATGGATTATCCGGGTCAAAGCGGTCATTTTCATTTCAGCGTCAGCGACGAAACGGACACCAACATTTTTTCTGATGGGGCCGCACCGCACGGTATGTCCGATGTTCAGCGCTTTGCGGTGGGCGGGCTGCAGCGCTATCTATCGGAACTGCTACCTATGCTGGCGCCCACCATCAACAGTTATACCCGATTAGTAAAAGGCGCTTGGGCGCCCACGGCAGCGACTTGGGGNGTGGANAATCGNACCTCTGCTATCCGNGTTATTCCTGGAGGGTCNAGTCAGCGAATTGAGTGTCGAGTAGGNGGTGCGGANGCTAANCCTTATTTAGTCGCNGCNGCTGTTCTGNGCGCTGGNTTGGCTGGGATTCGCGAGAAACTGGAGCCAGAAAGCGCTGTGCAGGGAAATGCCTATGAAGTAGAGGATTCCTTAGCTGGACATTTGCGATTTGCCACCAATCTTGGTGATGCGGCCGAAAAAATGGATGGATCAAAGCTGGCGCGAGCGACTTTTGGAGATGAGTTTGTCGAGCACTTTGTTATGTCCCGGCGTTGGGAGGTTCAGGAATACCAGCGTAGCCTCAACAATTGGCAGTTGCGGCGCTACTTCGAGATCATTTAATGAGCACCTTGCGCATTGGTATTCTGCAGACGGACTCGGTTTTAGAAAAGTTCCAGCCGCAATTTGGCGATTATCCGCAGATGTTTGAACGGGTGTTGCAGGCCGGTGCTCAGTTGCCAGAGCGCGCGAGTTTGAGTCTTGAATGCGTCAACTACCCGGTGCAACAAGCGCTCCCCTCGATTGTGGATTGCGATGCTTATTTTATCACCGGCAGCCGTGACAGCGTCTACGACGACGCGCCCTGGATTAATGAGTTAGTGCGCTTTGTTGAGCGAGCGTTGGCGGCGGATAAGAAGATTTTAGGTATTTGCTTTGGTCATCAGCTCATGGCCCACTACTTTGGTGGTCGAGTGGCGCCGGCCGCGGAGGGTTGGGCTGTTGGTGTGCATACCAGCACGATCGTGCGCAGCCACAGCTGGATGGGCGAATCCGCAGCATCGCAGTTCAGCCTGTTGTCCAGTCATAAAGATCAGGTGGCAGAGTTGCCCCAAGCCGCGGAGATATTCGCCACCAATGCATTTTGTCCAATCGCAGGTTTTACCATGAGCGATCAAGTGGTCACCGTGCAAGGTCATCCAGAGTTCACCAAATCTTATGCTCAGGGTTTACTCGATCATCGTCGCGAGCTGCTCGGAGAAAATTTATATCAGCAAGGTATGGCGAGCATGAATAAGAGAACAGACGAACTGCTGGTTGCGCGCTGGCTACTGGACTTTGTAACCGGTGTTTCGGCGACGCGGCGATGAGCAAGCAGCCAGGCGGTTTTGCGCGATTTTTGGCTCTCGCCGGCAAGGTGGTTAGGTCGCCCGCGGGTTTGCAGAGGTTAGCTAAACAGGCCACGCAAAAGATGATTAAGCGTGGTGGTGCAAGCCTCGCAGCTGTGCAAGAACAATTGCGCACGCTGATCGACCTGGTAACCGCATACGCCCAAGGTGATTACCGAGAGGTCTCGACGGCCACATTAGTCTCGGTGGTGGCCGCTCTGTTGTATTTCGTAGCCCCGCTGGATGCTCTGCCGGATTTTCTATTCGGTTGGGGTCTGCTGGATGATGCTGCGGTAATCGGCTATGTCAGTGGCCAAGTGCGCAAGGAACTCGACGCATTTAAACAATGGCAGGATCAGTCGGACTAGCCTCCAATGCATGGGTTGCCGGCGTAAACAACAGCCCTAAAACTACCCCGCTATTTTTTTAAACATACCGCCTGTCATCTCAAGTACGCGTTTGCGCGACAGGAGTTTTGTTAGCTTGTATAAAAAGCGGTTTCTGCTGCCGCAAAGAATGTACTGCTGGTTTTTTTCAAAGCCTTCCAGACATTCGATAGCAACTTCTAAAGAGGTCTGTAGAGCGCCACCCGCTGCGGCGTCATCGCGTTTTTGATGTCTTTTCGTCAGTTTTTCTGACTTTTCTGTGGCAACGCGTGCAAATTCTGACTCGGTGCCTCCGGGCAAAAGAGCCGTTATATTTACGCCCTGATCTTGATACTCGTAGCGAATGGCCTCTGAAAACATCAAAACATAGGCCTTAGAAGAGGAATAAACGCTGGCGTATGGAATCGGTGAAAGCGAGGCCATTGATCCGACGTTAATAATCCCTCCACCACCTTGAGCCACCATATCCGGAAGGTATAAATGGCATAGATCGGTAAGGGTCGTGACATTGAGCTGCAACATTTTTGCATAGTCATCTCGTTCGTGGCTGGTCAGATCTCCCCAACGGCCGTAACCCGCATTATTGATGAGAATATCCACCTGTAAGCCGGCGGACTTGATTTGGTCGTATAATTTTTTTCCGGATTCAGGCAGAGATAAATCTTCAACAAAAATGTGAGCCTTGCCTCCGGCATGCGCAATTTTTTCAGCCAGCTCATCGAGTCTGTCTCGCCTTCTTGCCGTAATTATGACCTCGGATCCTCTTTTTGCTAACTCTTCAGATAAGGCATAGCCTATGCCCGCAGAAGCTCCAGTAATTAATGCTTTTTTGCCTTGATATATCGACATGATCTCTCGCTTAAAATGCTTGCCGGTTAATGTGTTCTTTTAATCATGTGTCATGATGACTGGTTTTTAGACGCTTTCTTAATCTATTTCATAGGGTCGATATCCGCGTGATCGCTGGAGCGATTGTTGAGCATCAGCCACGCAACGAGGTAAATTGCGATGGTCAGCTTGGTCATAAATAAGCCACTCACCACAGCCGCTACGCGTACGATTGCGGGATCGGTGCGACAGTAATTTGCCAAGCCGGCGCAGACCCCAAATAACCAAGCGTGGTTGCGGTCCAAGTGCAGGTGCTTGCGCAATTGTTTGAATGGTTTTGCCACGATCTTCTCCTAGGCGGTAAATATTAGCTGAATGTCGACTCAAGTTGCGCCAGCAGACTGGCGCTGTTGAGGAGCTCGGACGCAGTGAACGATTGCATTTGCGTGTTAGCGCAGATGCCCACCGACAGGACCAACAGCGATAAGCCGACGAAAGTAATAAGGGTGGCCCTAGGGTAAGCCAGCCGAGAGAGCCCCAAGTTGTCTTTCATTGTGCCTTGTTTCCATGGTGAGCGCTCAGTCGACCTGTGACATAAGCGCAGCGTTTAGAAGGCATTCGATACAAAAGCCGTGCCAACTCACATCGTGGAAAATAGCGCACGGGACAAGCGTTTATGGACTTTGAATGGGCTCTATACGGATCAGCTGTGGTTGAATTAACCAAAGTTTGGCGAGCGCGGTTCATCGTGTCGCTAAGAATTATCGCTCTTGTGTTTGAAATCTTCGTTCAGTGCACTAAATTAGTTGGACTGACAGGGTAGGAGGCTCTAATGGATTTTCACTTTGCGACTGCGATGGAAACTGTAGCGGACTGTTTCCCTAATCGAACAGCCACCATCGCCGATGGTCGTTCGCTGAGTTGGGAGAGTTTTGAGCGTCGAGCGTCGTCGATTGCGGGGTTGTTGCACGCGCATGGTATTGGTGCCGACTCGAAAGTTGGATTGTATCTGCATAATTCGAACGAATATCAGGAAGCGCAATTTGGTGTTTTCAAGGTCGGTGGCTGTCCGATAAACGTCAATTACCGCTACAAAGCCGACGAACTGGTTTATCTGCTGGACAACGCAGATGCCGAGGTAGTTTTTTTTCAGTCGTGCTACGCCATGCGTATTTGGGAAATACGTGAGCGCTTACCAAAAGTTAAGTTGTTGGTGCAGATAGATGATGGTACCGAAGCGCTGTTGAAGGGGGCGGTCGATTACGAACGAGCGGTGCGAGATAACCCGCCGATGGCTCGGCAGTCACAAAATCCGGACGGCGTATACATGCTGTATACCGGCGGCACTACCGGTATGCCAAAAGGTGTTATGTATCCGATAGGCAGTTTTACCCAGTACTTTATTGCCTCGGGTGCTGCTGGCCGTGAGATGGAGCCGCCTGCGTCCATGAGTGAATTCGCAGATTACCTGCAGCGTATTGAACAGCCGCCCGTGAGTCTGCCGGGTTGTCCGCTGATGCACGGTACTGGTATGTGGCTTGGCAGTTTTTTGCCGATGTTACTCGGCGGTACAGTAGTCACCACATCGAAACTGGGTATGGATCCCGATCGATTATTGGGCATGGTCGAGGAATACCGAGTTACCGATCTCATTATTGTTGGCGACGCGTTTGCACGGCCAATACTTAATGCCCTGGATGGCGCTAAACGTCGCGGCACGCCCTATGACATCAGCAGCCTTAAGCAAATTGGGTCCAGTGGGGTCATGTGGAGTATGGAGACCAAACAGGGCCTGCTTGCACACCATGACATGGTTTTAGCCGACATCATGGGATCAACCGAAGGCGGTATGGGCAGTTCCATTACGACCCGCGAAGGCATCAGTGCAACTGCAAAGTTTGAGCTCAGCGAAGGGGTGCGGGTGATTACTGATGACGATCGCGCTGTTGAGCCGGGTTCAGGGGAGATGGGCAAGATTGCGACCTCGGGGCTTGTGCCACTCGGTTATTACAAAGATGCGGAGAAATCCGCTGCAACATTTCGTGAAATCGACGGCGTCCGTTACAGTTTTCCTGGCGACTACGCCACGGTCGAAGCAGACGGCTCCATTACATTGCTCGGTCGCGGCAGTGCGTGCATTAATACCGCGGGTGAGAAAGTTTTTCCCGAAGAAGTTGAAGAAGCGGTTAAGCGGTTTACGCCGGTGCATGATTGTCTGGTGGTGAGCGTGCCCGATGAGCGTTTTGGTGAACGGATTATCGCGGTGGCCTCTTGTATGGAGGGCAACGCGTCGTCTCAGGAAGACATCATCGACTTCTGTCGCGAGCAGTTGGCGGGATACAAAGTACCCAAACAGGTGTTATTAGTAGAACAGGTGCGTCGAGCACCAAATGGTAAGGCCGACTACAAGTGGGCTAAGGCTGAAGCGATGAAGGCGTTCGCATGACTGAAATACGTGAAGTAGACGACTCGTCCGAAGGCCCGTTGTCGGGTATTAGGGTCATTGATTTAACGTCAATGATATCTGGGCCAGTGGCCACTATGATGCTCGCTGATCAGGGTGCGGACGTCATTAAAGTTGAATCGTTAGCAGGCGATTTAGTGCGGGGTGCCGGGCCGAATCGCTCGGGTATTACGTCCACCTTTATTTCATCCAATCGATCCAAGCGCGGCATGGCGCTGAATCTCAAGACCCCTGAGGGTGCTGAGATCCTCCGAGATTTGCTCCGTACCGCCGATGTGCTGGTGCAGAACTTTCGTCCGGGCACAATCGAGCGTATGGGCTTTGGCGAGGAGGCGGTTCGAGCGCTGCGCGATGACATCATCTACGTTTCCATCAGTGGTTTTGGTGATGCTGGGCCTTTTGCGCATCAACGGGTCTATGACCCGGTGATTCAAGCGTTGTCAGGGTTAGCCGCGATACAAGCTGATGGCCAGACCGGGCGGCCAAAAATGATTCGCACGATCATTCCCGACAAAACTACCGCGGTCACGGCAGCTCAGGCCATTACCGCAGCGCTGTTTGCCCGTGAACGGACGCGCAAGGGCCAACATGTAAAGTTAGCCATGCTCGACACTATGGTGTCTTATCTTTGGCCGGAGGGCATGTCCGGTATGACCCTCGTTGGGCGCGAGGTCAAGGCTCAGCGCGCGCAACTGTCGCCCGACCTAATTTTTGCGACCGAGGATGGATACATCACTGCAGGTGCTGTGAGTAACGTTGAATGGGAAGGCCTGTGTAAGGCGTTAGATCGTCAGCAATGGATAGAAGATGAGCGTTTTTTGACCGTGAATGATCGAGCGGTAAACGCCACCTTGCGGATAGAGATGACCGCAGAGGTTCTGGCCACCAACAGCTCCGAGTTTTGGTTGGCGCAGTTAGATGCCCAAGGCGTGCCTTGTGCGCCGGTGCTAAGTCGCGAAGACGTGCTTACGCACCCGCAGATTGAAGCCAACGGTTTGCTCGGCGAGTACGAGCATCCCATTGCGGGACGTATCCGTCAGCCTCGCCCCGCCGCGCTATTTGATCAAACGCCGGCGGCGATTCGGCGCCATGCCCCGGGCTTGGGGGAGCACAATGCGGAAGTGTTAGAAGAGTTGGGCTACAACGAGCAACGACGACAGCAATTGATCGATGCAGGCGTGATTGAAAAGGGCTAGCTCAGAATTCTTTGGCGTTTGCGGGCTGAATGCGTGCGCGTCTTGCTCTGGCCCCACCCGAAACAATAAAGAAAGGGGCGATACTGGCAACGCCGATTAGACCCACTAGAATCAAAAAAGCGATTTGATAATTACCTGTGGTGTCGTAGATGTAGGCCGCCAGCGGCGAGGCGGACAGCAAGAACGGCAGTTCCACAAAGCGCAATGCGCCGGTAGCCATACCGAAGGTCTGGCTACCGAGCGCCGTGGATATGGCGAACGTGCGTAATGGCGACATGCCGGCATAGCCAAATCCGTACAGACATGCGGCGAGGATTGAAAGCTCAACACTCGCGGCGGTACCAAAGATCAATAATGCAGCGCCTTGGCAGAAAA
>PBQQ01000047.1 GCA_002725095.1 Gammaproteobacteria bacterium | reverse complement strand
GAGCGAACACCGCCGAACGCGCCAAATGGGAAACATTCTTCGACTTCTTGCCGCGCCAAATCGACACCAGACGCTCGACATACTCGACCTGCAGGTTCTGCCTGACGCTGTTAACACTGCCGCGCATATCTGCATCAAAAATGGCACCGGTCAGTTCGTCGAGCATCTGCGTTAACTCATAATCGTTACCGTATAGCTGCGAGTCGCTGATCCGTTGCAGCGTTCGTGGGTGCAGCAGATGGTCCAAAATACGCTTCTGCACCGACAACATCATTGCATGCAGCTTTGGATCTTCGGGTTCATCGTAAAAATCGAAGCCTCGTCGCTGCTGCTGGAGGTGCTGAAACACCGATTTGGAGCCGCCTAGGGCATCTGGAGCAAAGATATAGGTGGCCAATACCTCCATCGCGCGCCGCTGTTGCCGCGCACTCACCGGTCGATAGGGCGGCACGACAGAGGCCCCTGGAGGGGTGCGATTGACGTGCACGCCACCCACATAACGTGACACCACACCCCCAGACCGAGACAGCTGATTCATCAGCAATACATGGCTGTTGTACAACGCTTGATACGTTTCGCCCTGATAGTTTTCCAACAGGTCGGCGCGCATCGCGCGCACAAGCTGCAGGCGCTGCTCCGCGTATCCCACCGCGTCACCACTGTGATCGTAAATATTAATGTGCGGATCAATACCACGGCCTGGCCTGCGCATGTCATCGGCATCATTGCCATAGACCAATTCTGGCTCTGTGGATCGCGCCAATAATGTCTGCAAACGCTCTTGCTCTGCTGCCTTTTCCGCAAGACTTGGCGCATACCCGTATTCTATCGCCCAATGGTCATACAGCCCTGGGCGATTTTGATAAAACGGCGTTTGCGCCTGGCCGGGAGGGGCGACATTCACCGCCTCGTAATCCATTACCGAACCAGACAACCCGGTCGCTGCAACCGCTACCTCATCAAATACATCAGGCTGCAACTGACTCGCGCGCATGTTATGCGTCAAACCAAGCGTATGACCGATTTCATGCAGGATCAGCATATACATACTGTCCTTAATCAGTTGCTCGCGCCGCGCCTCAGCAACGCCGTTCATCGCCAGCGCCTGGGCCGCAAACATCTGATCCATCTGCATGTGTGCACCTAGATCACACCGCCGACCCAATCCATCGAGCTGCGAAGCGCTCGGTTGCAAAACGTCTTTAATGCGCAACCGGTTGGTCAAAAAACTGAACTCCAACATGATGTCAGCGCCGATGATCTGTCCGGTACGCGGGTTGGTAAAAGACGGGCCATAACCGCCAAACGGTGGATTCGGCGAGGCTGTCCATCGCAACACGTTGTAGCGGATATCACCGGCATCCCAGTCCGCGTCATCCGGCTGCTGCTTCACCACCAACGCATTCGAGAACCCAGCCGCCTCAAATGCCAAATTCCAAGACAATGCAGCCGCCTCAATCATGTCGCGGTATTCGTAAGGCGTAGTATTTTCAATCCACCAGGTTATCGGCTCTAGCGGATCGGAAATCGCCGCTTCTGGGTTTTTCTTAACCAAATGCCAACGATTAATCATGTCGCGATAAGGGGCAACATCGCGACTTGTGAGTTCAGTGACTCGATCAGTGAAATAACCGACTCGATAATCCGCTGCGCGGGCCTCGAAGTCGTTATCGGGCATCGCCACCAGGGTATGTTGCACCCGCACACTGATGGCACGACTGTCCGTAACGTCTTCATCGCCAAGCACTACCGGAGCCGGATTTTCATACACCATCTCGGTAAGCAGCGAGGTATTTTCGGGGTAATTGTTAACCGCAACTATTTTTGATCGCGCCTCACTGAGCTTGCCCAGGGAAAATTTTTCTCCCGGCTTAACCTTTGGATTTGCAGAAGGTTTGATCTGCGCGAGTTTTTCTTTCAACAACACCGGCCCCAGCGCGATCAGCAGTTCGCCTTTTTCCTTATCCTCGGCCACTATTTTTTCAACCGCGAGCACCGCCGGTGGGATATTCGCTTGCCCCGAGCGACTTAAAGGACTAGCAGGATCAAAATAGAAACTGGTGTTGTTTTGCACGAACTCGACCCGGTCAAAATGTCGACGCAATACCAAAACCTTATTGTCGCGATACTGCCCACGAAAATGCCCGCCCTGCACCACACCGTCCTGAGCAACAACGGTGTGGATGAATTCCTTATTCAACTGATCTTCGCGAATCAGCATATGCAGGACGCCATCTGACCGTTTGCGCAGAACGGTAAAAAACCCATCAAAGCGCTCGCTAGCGGCAACGATCTCGGCAATACTTTTTTGTCCAGGTGGGGCGCCTTTTTCGTCACCGCACGCTGCTATGAACAGCGTCGCGCACACTGCAAAAAACACAGATATTTTTCGTCTTATCATTCCTGATTCTCGTTTAACTTCTGATTTGTCGCCGCGACCAACGAACGCGGCCAGGCATTAAAAATCGCTTTTATAAGCGTCGCCAAGGGTATAGCAAAGAAAACCCCCCATATTCCCCACAGCGATCCAAAAGCAAGTATCGCAACGATAATGGCAACCGGGTGCAGATCATTGGCTTCAGAAAACAACAATGGAACCAATACATTTCCATCTATGAACTGCAAAATGCCGTAAACCGCTATCACGATCGCAAAATCCGTTGACCAGCCGAACTGTAATACTGCAACGGCAAACACTGGCAAAGTGACAACCGCTGCACCAACGAAGGGTATAAGCACCGAAAAGCCAACCACAACACTNAGCAATGCCGCGTAATTCAGGCCCAAAACTAAAAAAGCTGCGAAGGTCACAAAGCCAACAATCAAAATTTCCAGCGCCTTACCGCGAACGTAATTGCCAAGCTGAGTGTTCATTTCTGCCCCCACGGCGCTAAGCATTGGTCGTTCTGCCGGCAGCAAATCGCGGACAGCGTTTACTAACTGGTCTTTGTCTTTCAAAAAGAAGAAAACAGTGATCGGCACAAATATCAGATACAACACCAATCCGAGCAAAGAGAACACCTGACTGAACGCTGTTTCTATGACCACACCACCGACATTAGCCATCTCGCGGCTGCCCTGCTCCAACAGCGCTGCGATCTGCTCTTGAGTTACGTATTCAGGGAAACGCTGGGCCAGATTGTTAACACCCTCCTGTAGACGCTGCGCGAGGCTTGGCAGCACCTGCAAAAAACTTTGTAGCTGCTGCCATAACAGCGGCACAACTAACAAAACTAAGGCCAATACCGAGCCCAAAAACAGCAAGAAGGCCCCATATACGGCAACCGNTCTAGGTACCCGCCGATGCTCTAAAGCACCGACAACGCCCTGCAGCAAAAAAGCGATGACTAAGCCCATAAGCACCGGCGCCAGCGCACCGCCAAAAGCCATAAGCAGCACCACGCCTATAAACACCATCGCGACTAAGTAAATCGCGTCGGGTTGAGAAAAGTAGCGATTCGCCCACTGATTAATGATCTCGAAAAGTTTCATGACCTAGCGACTCAGCGTTTCTTTTGTAGCAGATAACTGTAACGGCCATTGGCTTCCGCCGATTCCAGCAATAGATGCCCACTTTGTCGAGCGAACACTTCGAAATCCTTAACCGAACCCGGGTCTGTGGCGAGAACACGCAACTGCTGCNGNGCCTGCATCTCATTGAGCGCTTTTTTCGCTTTCAATAAGGGCATTGGGCAATTAAGTCCCGTTGCGTCCACTTCTATTACTTCCATATTGCCGGCGCTTGCAGCAGCCGTAGGCTCTGTTGACATGGTCTGCGGTAACCTCATTCGATGCTGCGCAATGTACCACAGCGCTAGGNTTGTCTTGACGTAAATGAACCTATTACCCAGTTCTATTGCCATAGCGTACTATGGGTTCATGCCAACCATCTGGAACAGTCGTCCTAAGTTGCGCGTGTGGTTGAACACGGCACTGATAGTCATTTGTCTGGTCGTGCTACANGCCGCGGCACCNACTGCAGCGCAGAACCTTCCAAGCTTAGGCGATGGTTCATCGAGAATCGTGTCACCACAGATGGAGCGGCGAATCGGCGAGGCCTTTTTACGGCAACTNCATGCAAATTTACCGATATCCGAAGATGTGATCATTCAATACTACGTTGAAAATCACATGCAGAATTTGGCCCAACACTCGCAAATGCGTGAAGCCCTGCAGAGCGTTATCGTCGTCGATAATCCAGAAATTAATGCTTTTGCNGCACCAGGCGGAATCATAGGCATCAATCTAGGACTCCTGNTGTACGCTCAGAATATTCACGAGTACTCCTCTGTGGTGGCGCACGAATTTGCCCACATCAGTCAGCGCCATTTCGCCCGTGGCATCGAGGAACAACAGGCCGCTTCAATACCCATGCTGGCCTCGATGATTGCAGCGCTGTTAGTCGGCGCAGCTGGCGGGTCCGAAGCTGGAATGGCAGCGCTGTCAGCCGCTCAGGCAGCCGGCCAATCCAATCAGCTGAGATTCAGTCGAGAGCGAGAGATCGAGGCAGATAGAGTCGGCCTCAACACAATGCGCCGTGCGGATCTTAACCCTCAAGCAATGGCAAGCATGTTCGAACGNATGCAGAACGCCTATCGATTCACCACGCGACCGCCGGAATTTCTGCTTACCCACCCCCTGTCAGAGACCCGCATAAGCGACGTCCGTAACCAAGCCCGCGAGTTCTTTTCGGAGCAGCCCGAAAACAATTCGCGCAAATGGCCGGACCAGTTGGAATACCAGCTGGTGAGGATGCGCACCCAACAACACTTTTCGAAAAACCCCCAAGCCGAAGTAGTTAACTATCGCGAAAAGCTAGAACAAACGCCTAAAAGTCCGGCTCTGCAATACGCTCTGGCGATTGCTTTGAGCAAAACACACGAACACGACCAAGCGCTGGCGTTGATGAGCGGTTTAGCAGGGAAAATCTCCAGCAACATTTTTTTCCACGCGTCGCTGGCTGAGCTAATGATCGCAGCAGCAAAGCTCGACGATGCCCAAACATTATTAAAACAACAATTGGCGCTTTATCCAGACAACTTCCCGTTGGCAATGATGTATGCCAAAGCCTTAGTGGCAGACAAGCAATACACCGCCGCCGAATCGATTTTGCAGACCCAATCGAAGCTCCGCCCACTGGACACGCATATCTGGTTTTTGCTCGCGGAAACCGCCGGCCTCGCCAGCAACATCACCGGCGTGCATCTGGCACGAGCGGAATACTTTTACCTGCATGGTGCCCTGCATCGGGCCATTCAACACTTGGAATACGCGCAACGTCTGGTGCGCGAGTCNAACCCACTAATGGAGACCAAACTGGCGCAACGCATTCAAGATCTGCGCACCAGTATTCGCATGCAGAACAGCTAAGCGCTGAATCCCAGCATCCGATCCAAGGGTAGCCTAGCCCGTTCAGCAATAGCGCCATCAATGTGAATTTCGTTCTGCGCACGGTAGATGGCATCGCCAAGCACCCGATTCAAGCACTGCAACTCGTTCATAGCCATCCAAGGGCAGTGTGCGCATGAGCGACACGTTGCTCCGTCACCGGCAGTGGGTGCTTCGATGAACACTTTGTCTGGATTAAGCTGTCGCAATTTATGAAAGATGCCGCGATCCGTTGCAACGATAAATTCCTTATTCGGCAGATCTCTGGCCGCATTGATGATTGCGCTCGTCGACCCTACGGCGTCGGCCAATTCTATGACCCCCGCAGGCGACTCAGGATGCACCAGTACTCCAGCGTCTGGATAGACGCGTCGCATATCCTCTAGAGCCTGTGTTTTAAATTCCTCGTGCACCACGCAGGCGCCGCTCCACAACAACATGTCTGCCTTGGTTTGATTCTGAATATAGCCACCAAGATGCTGATCCGGCGCCCACAGAATTTTTTCTCCAGCCCGATCCAATGCAGTGACGATCTCTAACGCACAGCTGCTCGTGACCACCCAATCGGCCAACGCTTTCACTCGCGCCGATGTATTGGCNTAAACCACCACCGTGCGGTCTTTATGCTGATCAATGAACTCCGCAAAAGCATCCGGGGGGCACCCAAGGTCAAGCGAACATTCCGCCTTCAAGGTTGGCATGAACACCTGTTTTTCCGGCGATAGGATCTTCGCCGTCTCGCCCATAAAACGCACACCCGATACAATAAGCGTCTGCGCTGAGTGGTCGCGTCCGAACCTCGCCATTTCCAAAGAGTCGGAAACACAGCCGCCTGTCTCTTCGGCCAACTCTTGAATATCACCGGCGACGTAATAATGGGCAACCAAAACCGCATCCAACGCCTTAAGTTGCGCCTTTATATCCGCCTTCAGCTCTTGTCGCCGGGTTTCCGGCAACACCAAACTCGGCACCAACGGCACTTCGTCAGAGGTAAGCGTGTAGTCTGGCAGTGAGGACTGAGTCATATTGCANATANTTGGGCCGACAATAGGCAAATACTAGGGTCATCGGCGAGCAATTGCTAACATCTCGAACCCACGTCTTATGCAGTTGCAAATGGATAGCGTATGACCCCCTCGGTAATTTTTCTGATATCCGATCACGCCTCAGAGACCGCGTCGAACGACAATCATGTTCGACTGCCCGCGGCGTTTGCGGACTGCAAATGGAACGTACACATCGGTGCGCCCGAACGCATGGTACTGCATCCAGAAGGCCTCGTTGTTGATGGTCACCTAATGCACCAAGCCAATCTTATATGGCCATTGGGATTTGGGCCAAGGACAGGTTTTCTAGATCGGGCACATCTGCTCAGTCAGTTACCGCAAGAAAAACTGATCACCCCGGTCGCCGAGCAAATTCTTGCACATGGCAAAGCACAATGGCTGGAATTTTGCCCGCCCACCTATATCAGCAATGACATTGCATACCTGCAGACCATTGCCAAAGAACAAACCGGGGATTGGGTACTTAAGCCTCTAGCGGGCAGCTACGGGCGCGATGTGCACTTCGTGCCACAAAACCAAAGAAAGATCATTCGCGACACCATGGGAACACATCCGGAGGCTTATTTTGCGCTGCAACGTTTCATCCCTGGCATAACGAACGGTGAAGTAAGAACGCTCGTCGCAGGCGGCAAAATCATCGGCAGCTACCGACGACGNCCAGTCAAAGGTATCCGTGCGAATTTGTCTGCCGAAGGTCAAGCAACGCCGGTTCAAGATCAGGACATCGACACCCACCTAATAAACAAGGTGCTTAGCGATCTGCAGCGTCGTGGTATNGGCTACGCGGCAATAGATACGGTAGATGGTTATTTGCTGGAGGTTAATCTCGCTAACCCCGGGGGGCTTGGAACACTGAGCACAATNTATCAGCGCGATCTTGGCGAAAACGTCGTCCGCGCGATCGCTGCCCAACATAACCTTTAACCAATGGGCCTAAGGTGTCCCACCGTCGACCCGAATGACAGTGCCGCTGGTAAAACTTGCCGCATCGCTGGCAAGGTATAATGCCGCGCCAACAATTTCTTCAGGTTGCCCACCGCGCCCCAATGCCAAGTTCTTTTTCGCGCCCTTTTCAAACGCCTCCATATCCCATGCTTTAGAGATGTCGGTGAGGAACGGTCCGGCGGCGATGCAATTCACCCGCACTGACGGGCCNAAAGCGAACGCATAAGAACGCGTCAAGGCGTTCAGTCCAGCCTTGGCCGCCCCATACGGCTCGGAATTTGGCGACGGATTTAAGGAAGCTGTACTGCTGATATTAATGATCGACCCGCCAGCGCCAGCAGCCATGCGCTCCCCAACCAGNGCCATAAGCCGAAACGGTCCCTTAAGATTGACCCCAATGACCTTATCAAAAAGCGCTTCACTGACGTTTACAAGCTTGTCGTATAGCGGCGACATCCCCGCGTTATTAATTAAAATATCCACCTTGCCAAACCGTTCATAGGCTGCGCCCACTAGACCGTCAAGCGCGTCCCAGTGTCCAACGTGACAACCATAGGCTAGGGCTTGGCGACCCATTGCAGATATTTTGCTTGCGACTTCCTCGCAGGCCTCTGCCTTACGACTGGTTACAACAACATCAGCCCCGCGCGCCGCCAGCGCCAANGCCATCTCTCGACCTAAGCCGCGGCTGCCGCCCGTAACTAAGGCGACCTTGCCTGAAAAATCTAATAGCTGGTCCAATTTAACCTCCCTGCATAAGCTCAAACGCTGCCACCAATGTGACACAAGCTTGGCCATCAGCGCTACCCGCACGCGCGCATATGTCGAGCACCCAAGCAAGATGCTAAACTTANNNCTTTGCCGTATTTTCGCGGTCAAGCAAAATCCAGTATCAAGCAGAGGAGGATCGTATGGGGATGTTAGATGGAAAAGTCGCTCTGGTAACGGGCGCGGGTGGCGGACTTGGCCGGGCACACGCTATGTTGCTGGCACACGAAGGCGCAAAAGTTATCGTGAACGACTTGGGCGGCTCGCGCGACGGTACCGGCGCCAGCAGTTCTATGGCTGACAGCGTTGTCGACGAAATCAAAGCCGCAGGCGGCGAAGCAACCGCACACTATGGTTCTGTGACCAGCCGCGACGACGCTGAAGGTATGGTTAAGTGCGCAGTAGACGCCTACGGCAAAATAGACATTTTGATCGCCAACGCAGGCATTCTGCGCGACAAGTCTTTTAAAAATATGGACGATGACATGTGGGACATCGTTCTTGACGTGCACTTACGTGGCACCTACTTAGTGACTAAGGTGGCGTACGACACCATGTTGGAACAAGGTACGGGCGGGCGAATCATTATGACCAGTTCAACATCAGGACTGCTCGGTAATTTCGGCCAAACAAACTACGGCGCAGCCAAAGCGGGCATTGCCGGTTTCATGCGTTGCCTATGGTTAGAGGGTTTGAAATACGGCATCACGGTCAACGTGCTGGCACCCACCGCCACCTCGCGATTGACGACCGACATACTGCCAGAAGAAGTTCAGGACGATTTTCCACCTGAGGCGGTCTCGCCACCGGTTGTATGGTTGTGTACCGACGACGCTAAAGACGTCAGCGGCCGGCAGTGGTTGGTCGCAGGCAACAATGTCTCTATTTTGAGCTGGCAGGTGACCCCGATCGCCCAAAGGTCTCTAGACGANGGCACCTGGGATGTTGCCGACATTGGCGAAAAAATACTCGCCAGCAAAGACACCTGGCCTCCGGTTAACCCATTGCGAGGCAGTTAAGTCAGCGCATAGGACAGCATGAAAAAAGCACCAGACGGGAGTGACGACACATGAACTTTGGTTTTACTGAGGAGCAAAACCTGCTGCGCGACCAAGTTGAGCGCTTTATGCAGGACACATGCCCAATAACACGGGTACGNGAAATCAGCGACGCCGGCGGATTTGCCGAGGACCTGTGGAAACAAATCGGCGAGCTGGGCTGGCTGGGTCTATTGATACCAGAAGCCTACGGCGGTTTAGGCTTGAAATGGATCGACCAAGTCGTGGTCTTGGAGGCGGCGGNCACCGGTTTATGTCCATTGCCTATAACCTCCCACGCGTTGGCCAGTACCGCGATCCTAGCCTGCGCCAGCGACGAACAAAAAAGTCGCTGGTTGCCGGCNATGGCAAGCGGCGAGGCCGTCTATAGCCTAGGTCTTTATGACGATCCCAACTGGATTGACCCNGCGGCGGTTACCGCCACCGCCAAGGTCGATGGCGACGGCTACATTCTCGGCGGCAAGAAGCCTTTTGTTAACGACGCNGGCAGCGCCAGCCATTTACTGCTCGCGGTGCAAGGACCCAATGGCCTAGCGCTGACCGCTGTGACCAAGGATGAGGTGCGCATTACTGCACAACCTACCATGGACACCACCAAGCCCATGGCGAGCGTCGATCTTGAGGGTGTGCGAATCGGTGCCGACCGTCTGTTAACAATGACGGCCGGACAATTGGACTTTTTGACCGACTGCGGCGCGCTTGCCGTAACGGCAGAAATGGTTGGTGCCGGCAGCGCGATGCTTAACTTAACAAGCGAATACGCCAAACAACGCATTCAGTTCGGCAAGCCCATCGGCCAATATCAGGGCGTTAAGCATCGCCTAGCCGATATGTACGTCGACTTGGAGAGCTATCGTTCTTTGTGTTATTTCGCCGGCTGGTGCGCAGATGACGACCCCAAAGAATTGGCCCGTGCAGTTTCTTTAGCCAAAGGCTACGCATCGGATGCCTTTAATCAAATCGGCATCGATGGCGTTGGTTTACACGGCGCAATTGGTTTTACCGCCGAGTACGATGCACAACTGTTTCTCAAACGTTCGAAATGGGCGCGGCCCATGTTCGGCGACTCTGATTTTCATCTTGACCGCGTTGCTAGTTTAGGAGGCCTGTAATGGATTTTGATTACACCGCAGAGGAAAACGCTTTTCGCGAAGAAGTTCGACATTTTATCAGTGACAATTTGCCGCCGAAAAAAGAACGCGACAAAAATTTTCTAGCGACTTGGCTCGAAAAAGTACGCGCCAAAGGCTGGGTCGGTTTTTCCTGGCCGAAAGAATTCGGCGGTAGCGCAGGCGGCCTTATAGAACAAACGATCTTGCGCGAAGAAATGGCACTGGCCAAAGCACCCCCCCTGGGTACCTCTATGATGGGGCTCGCTTGGGTTGGCCCCGGCATCATGGAATACGGCACCGAAGAGCAAAAACGCAAGTTCATTCCGGACATCCTGGACAGTAAAGTAACTTGGTGCACGGGTTATTCCGAACCCAATCATGGATCCGATCTTGCTGCGATTCAGTGCAAAGCAGAGCTGCATGGCGATAACTATGTCGTGAACGGTCAAAAAATCTGGACCACCGGAGCGCCATGGTCGCAGTGGATAATTTTGCTTACTCGGACCCAATTCGATGTGGCGTCCAAGCACGATGGCATCACCTGTTTGTTGGTGCCCATGGACGCCCCGGGCGTGGAGGTGCGGCCGATTGAAAATATGGCGGGTGATAAACACTTTGCGGAAATATTTTTCACCGACGTAGAAGTGCCGGTAGAGAACCGCTTGGGTGCCGAGGGCGACGGCTGGAAGGTCACCGTCTCCGCACTGGCAAACGAGCGCTCGAGCATCGGTGAAGTGACACAAATGTTCGGCAAGCTTGAAAACTTAAAAGAGCTGGTGAAATCGACCAACAAACAGGGCAAACCCGCGCATGAAGACCCAGGTGTGCGACGCAAAGTTGCCCAATTCGAAATGAAAATTGCCGCAATGAAATACAACGGTCTGCGCTATTTGACGAAACAGATCAAAGGCGAACCGCTGACATCGGAGACTTCGGTCAACAAGCTGCACCGCGCCAGCCTCGAGATTGAAATGGACGACTTCGCGGTGGAATTGACAGGGCAAGCCGGATTGCAACTTCGCGGTGGCGAAGCAGCTGTGGACGGCGGGACCTGGTCAAAGTCTGCATTGAATTGGCCGAACGTCGTCATTGGTGGCGGCACGCCGAATATCCAGCGCAACATCATTGCCGAACGCCTGTTGGGCATGCCTAAAGACTGAGCCAACGGTGTCGACGAGGCCGGCCTTCGCGCCGGCCATGTCGGCTCAAGCGTCACCGCCGCTAAAGGAAATCGGTACCTTTATCGGGTAAATTCTACCGCTGAGCGGCAAAGCCAAGACGTTGAGCAAAATTTCAACGATAGTCTAGGTTCCGCTGTTCAGGATTTACGCAATGCAAAAGGCAACTTGCAACGAGCCCATATTGGGTCTCTCTGAAGCACTTGCTGGGGAACTCGTCTATCGCTTATGCCTTGCAGAATGTGCTCGTCTTGGCTTCAGACAAGACGCCGTGACGACGTTTGAGCGTTCGACCCTAAAGGGCGGCTTACATATCAGAATTTGCCTACCAACCTATGCCAACGTGAGCCGCTATATCCCTAATCAGCAAACCCTCATTTGCGTTCGAGCCAGCTACATTCCGCTGAATCACATAAAGCAGCACATTGTCCAAAGCGAATACCTCGATGCGTTCAACGCTGAACGTGGCGCCGCGTATATCCTCGCATCCACCCGACAAACCTTGAACAACTCAAGCGCAGTGGACTATCAAAGATACATTCAGGACTCAATTTCAAATCAAGCATGCGCAACGAAAGCGCTCGGCCTCGATCCTCATTTTTATTCGCGGGAAACACTTGAAGCGTGGTTGATCGAACAACCCACTGTTCAGAGCTGGCTGAAAGGAAAATGTGCCGACACAGTGCAATCTTTTAGAGCCAATGGTCTACCGCCCAGCAACGTGATCTATTCAGCACGCCTTCAACGCTCGCCCTAAGCGCTGCGTACCAAGCGAAGCTGTGGGGCCTTGTGCGGTCCAAATTTGTTCGCCACTAACAAACACGCCCTGCACTTCACCGTTGGCGCGATTCACCAGCTGATGGCAGTCAAAAGAATCTCTGTAGGTGTACTGAACACTGGCTTCGCCGTCGTATGTCGATAAGCGTTGGGGATCCAACAACACCAGATCGGCGCGGTCACCGACCTCTAAGCCACCGACATCCAAACCAAAAAACTCCGCAGGTTCTTGGGTCAACCTTTTCAGCATATGACTAAAGCCATGTTCGGAGTCTTCCAAACCGATCTTCAGGGCACGTAGGTTGCCATCGAAAAACGCCATGTTAGTGACATGAGCACCGCTGTCATTGAAACCTGGCAGCAATCGCGGGTGCAGTAACAATTTCTTGATCACCTCCGGGTCTTTATTCGCGGCCACATAGTGCCAGTGCAGGTCACGATCAAAATGTTGCAAGAGTGCCAAGAAAAACTCGCCATCATCGCGGATGGCATCACCCATAGCCGCAAAAGCGCGTGCTTCCTCTGCATCATCGATGGATTCGCGTTGAGACTGCCAAACTTGATAGCGTTGATACAGCTGTGCCATAGATTGACCCGACCAAGCATCAATGGTTGATCGATAGATCACCATATCGTTTAAGTCACGGGTTAAAAATTCGTTTTCTATACGCAGCAGACGGCGTAAGTGCCCCACCGAGAATCCACTTTTACCACGACTCCACATCTCACGAAACGCTTCGATGAATTCAGGGTCAGACAAAATTCGCCGGCGCGCAGCAACGTCTTCTAATTCCGTTTCGATCAAGCGGCGCATTAACGGATTGGCTTCAGCCAAAGGGCTCACCGCACCTTCAGAATAAATCCGGAACGGCGCCGCCAATGCCTGCATGCGAAAACGGCCATCCAGCGCTTTGGAGTTGAGCAGATTCGCGAACAACAGAGCTCGCGATTTATTCATCCGGTTGTTGACGCTGTCGATGGCCGCTAACGCTGTGATCTTCAGCGGTTTGCCATGTATGCGCCCACTGCTGAGCATAAACAGCCGCGCGGTAAGCGCGCCGTTATCCGTTGCAGGCGTCATCTGCCAAACGCGATCACGCTTGCGCAGCACGTCGGTCAATAACTTGTATTCCTCGTAGTTGGCGTATTGGGTTGGAATACGTTTATTCGTGTTCGGTGCATTGGCCAAAAAATGCAACGGTAAACCGTCGGTCGACAACCCCAAATAGCCTTCATCCATAGCCTCTTCGAGTATCCCCACCATCCGCTGCAACTCCGCATCGGTGGGTTGTCGGCTGATGCTGTCCTGCAGACCCATCACTTCGATGCGCAACATAGAGTGCGGCAGAAACGGCGCGACATTTGCGGCCAACGGCAATTGATCTAAATGCTCTAAGTACTCCCTAGGCTGCCGCCAAACCGCCTTATCTGCGGCTTTGCTGAGTACGGTTTTAGGAATGTTTTCGACTCGCGCAAAGCAATCCACAATCGGGTCTTGATCAGCTGTTCGCTGGTTGCCAAATGCCAAGCCGATGCTGCAATTCCCCACCAGCACGCTGGTGGTGCCATGGCGCGTCACCTCAGGCAAGCCCGGCTCTAATTCTGCTTCTAGATCCTCATGGGTGTGGATATCAAGCAAACCAGGCGTCAGCCATTGGTCTGTAGCGTCTATTTCTTGGGCGGTAGATTGACAGGGCAGACGACCACCGCGCGCGGCTATCTTGCCTTGGCTCACAGCTATATCGCCGACACACCCGGGCGCGCCGGTACCATCAAATACCTTGGCGTTACGAATAATTAGATCCCACTGCATGCCACTGCTCCAGATTCGCTCTATTTGATTGTAACGGTCATCGCCGCTACTAATCCGCCCAAAGTGTGCGGCGCACAGAGGGCAAGAAAAATGTAACCAGCAGGGTAATGACCATTAGCGCACAACCCGACACCACCAGCGCCGCACCGACTCCGTGATATTCCGCTACTAAGCTGATCGGAAACACTCCCAAGGGCATTAGTCCGTGCGACATCATATCGATGCTCATAATCCGCCCACGCATATGTCCTTCGACCGCCATCTGCAACATGCCTCGATTCAGCGACATGTTCCAACTGCTAAGCATGCCGATCAGCGCAATCAGCGCCAACGCAATGAACTGCATATCGAATGCGCCAAAGGCAGCGGTAACGGCTCCCCAACCCAGACAGCTAACGATCAACCAGAACCCCTTTTTGCGCAAGTCGCCCATAGCCGCCATAAGCAAAGAACCGATTATTGCACCGCCGCCCATAGCCGAAATCAAATAACCTAAATCGTCCGCATGGCCTTGCAACACATCCTGATTAAATGCGGGCAGCAAGGTATTAAGTGGCATGCCAAACAAGAACGGCAAAATCGACAGCACGATCAGTGCAAACACTTGAGGATGAGCGATGACGTAACGCAACCCCTCTTGCATATCCGACAATGAGTCGCCATCGCGATTGCGCTCGGCCTTGCCCGGCCGATCAACCTTCAGCACGGTAAGCGCAGAAAACAGGTACAAACTGGCAATGACCAGATAGACAATGCCAACCCCATAAGCGGACGTTTTATTGCCCCCGGCGAGCCACGCGATCAAAAGACCCGCCACAGCCGGGCCAATGATCCGCGACAAATTCCAGCCCGTTGTATTCAATGCCATGGCCGTGAAGATCAGTCGTTCTGGGATAATCTCAGGCACAAACGCTTGCCGCGCCGGCATCGACAAGGCCAACACCGTACCGTTGAAAAAACCGAACCAAATAAAATCCCAAAACGCTACATCGCCACTGAATATGATGGCCGCCATCACCAATGTGGCTGCACAGTTGAGGGCCTGAGCCCATGCGATAACTCGCCGCTTTGGCAGCCGGTCTGCAAGCACACCGCCGTACAACGAAAACAGCACGGACGGCAACATAAACGACAGCGTTACCCAGGCCAGATCCAACGCCGAGGATGTGAGCGCGTAGACCAGCCAGCCACGCGCAATGATCTGCATATTCATGGCAAACGATGAGCCTAAACTGCCAATCCATAACCAGCGAAAATTCGGCACCGCCAAAGCGGAAAATATGTCTCGGGACGCCACCCGCTAACGTACTTGCATGAGTTAGTAACTCAACCGATAAGCTAAACCGTCTTTAACGATATGCCCGGCCGTTGGCGCCGCGAAGTGCGTACCAATGACCAGCACCGGCTGGTCACTGTACTGCCGCAAGAACTCAGTTCGAGTCGCGGCCGCCATCGACTGATCAGTATCTGCTGTTGTCGACCAGTCTGGGTGCACAATCTGACAGGGATGATGAAGCATATCGCCGGTGATAATCGCCGATTCACCTTTTGATTGAATATACACACTGACATGCCCCGGTGTATGGCCCGGCGTGGGTTGCAAAAATATCTCGTCGTTTAGCCGATGCTGTTGCGACACCACGACCGCTTGCCCCGCATCAAAAATAGGTTGTACCGAATCTTCAATGACCGGTCCGTACTCCTGCGATTGTTGGCGCCAATACTGCCATTCGTCCTCAGCAAACAAATACTCGGCACGTGGAAACGTGGGCTGCCATGCGCCGTCTTGCCAGCGCGTATTCCAGCCCACGTGATCGACGTGCATATGCGTGCACAGCACCGTATCGACTTGTTCAAGCGAAAACCCTGCGGCACCAAAGCGCTGCAGAAAGTCGCCCTGCATATTGTTCCACTTTGGATAAGTACGGGATTTATCATTGCCAATACAGGTATCCACGACAATGGTCTGGCCAAGGGACTCCACAACCAGCGCGTGCATGCTCAAAACGATGCGGCCTCGCTCGTCTATAAACGGCGCCATCCATGGAATCGTTTGCATAGCCGCCGGGGTAGCCTGAGGCAACAAATGCGGCCCAAGGGAAGCCGTCGTCAGCTCCACAACCTGGGTTATTCGCACATCACCAATCTGCCATTTCAGCACTTGCTCCGTCCCCGCAAAATTGCACAGTCCTCCAGCGTTGCAAATCGGCGCCGCATGGTCAAACATCCGAGCATATAACTGACAAGCAACGCGAGCTAAAGAGGGGATCCATATGAGCGTAAAAAGCCTAGCCGAAACACTGAACTTCACCGACATTGGCATCAGCATCGACAACCACGTAGCGGTGGTAGAGATCCAAAAAGGCCCAAATAATTTTTTCGACACCCAGATGATCAACGATCTAGCCAGCGCCTTTGAGCAGATGGACGCGACCGACGAGGTACGCGCGATCGTTCTGTGTTCGCAAGGCAAACACTTTTGTGCGGGCAACGACTTTGGCAGTGCGAGCCGAAATGAAGAACGCGCCGACCGCGATCCGAATGCTGGCAATCCGCTTTATGCCGCTGCAGTGCGCTTGTTCGCTACCGAAACGCCGGTGGTGGCGGCCGTGCAGGGGGCCGCTGTTGGCGGAGGCTTCGGCTTAGCCGTCATGCCGGACTTTCGAGTGGTTTGCCCAGAAGCCCGCTTTACCGCCAACTTTGTAAAACTGGGGTTCCATCCAGGCTTTGGCCTAACCCACACCTTGCCGCGATTGATTGGCCAACAACAGGCTCATAAGCTGTTTTTAACCGGTCGCCGCATTGGCGGTGAAGAAGCGTATGCAATCGGTTTAGCTGACGTGCTCACCGACAGAGATACACTCCGTGCAGAAGCCATTAAGTTGGCCGCAGAGATCGCCGAAAATGCGCCGTTAGCGGTGGTATCGGTGCGCAAAACCATGCGCGAAGGACTGGCTGCTGCCGTAAAATCGCAAACCGACCACGAGGCCGCAGAACAATATCGCTTGCAGCAAACCGACGATCACAAAGAAGGTGTGAAATCCGTCGCCGAGCGCCGCGCCGGCAACTTCAAGGGCCGCTAACTCGCCGCTGTTGCGCGCCGATCCAATTCGGCGCGAATCACCACGTATTCCTGCTCGTTTAGCTTAAACCGGCTGAACAACACAGCGCCTATGACGTAGCAAACCAAAGGCAGCGCGCCGTAGAGTGTGACCATTGCAATCTGCACGCTCATAGGTTGCGGTTGATTCGGTATAAATCCTGACGCCTCAAGCACAAAACCGGTCAGCAACAGCATGACCCCAAGCGCACTCTTATAGGTGAAATTCCACACCGCAAAGTACGAACCTTCCTTGCGTTCACCGGTTTTATATTCGTCATAGTCAATCACGTCGCCCTGCACCGACGGTCCGATCGTGCCACCACAGCCGGCAGCGAACCCAGCAAAAGCCGCCATTGCAATAATCAGCACCAAGCGCGCATCAACCGTATCTAAGAACGGCAGAAAAAACATACCGCCGAAGGCAACCCCGTATAATGCCATCCCAAAAATCCAGACCCGGATTTTGCCAAATCGACGGGACATCGGCAGCCACAAGGGCACCGACGCGGTGGACGGCAACATATACGCTAAAATAATTAATGGCGCCCATAGCGGTGCGCCCACGACGTACTGCGTGACGTAAAGCGTTAACACCGCAATCGCAGAAGACCCGATGTTTTCAATAAAAGTAACAATGACCAACAATCGCGCGTGAGGGTTTTGCCAAACGTCGCGAAAAGCAGATACCGGACTGGAATCTAAACGTCCCTGAAACTCCGGCCGCTCGCGCAAATTAACCACGGCATAAAGTACCAATACGCTCATCGCAACCACAGCATAAAGCGCATACTGCTCCGCCATCGCACGCACGTCTCCGCCGTCACTAAACTCCTCATTAATTAATAACTGCATGGTTGCCAGAGAAAGGATCGAGCCAAAGGTATAAAACGCATGACGTAAACCAAACAACCGACTGCGCTCGTGATAATCATTGGACAGTTCCGCACCCAGAGCCATATGGGGAACAAAAAACAGCGTCATCGCGGAGTAAAACCCAATCACTGCGGCCGCCATCCACCAGCTCAATGCGTCAACACTTAAGCCTTGAGGCGGCGCAAATACCGCATAAAAGCCGATGGCAATCGGTACTAAGCTGACTAAAATCCAGGTCCGACGCCGCCCCAAAGACAGACCAGTGCGATCGCTCAAATAACCCACAAGCGGATCTGAAATCGCGTCCCAAATGCGCGAAACACTGAAGATCAAGCCCATAACGGCCGGCGCGATAAGCAAGACATCAGTGGAAAACTTCATGACGTAGAGCGCCAGCAACAAATACATATAACCAGCGCCGACAGCCGGAGCGCCGAATGCGATAAGGGTTGCAGGGCTGATACGGTCAGTGCGCAAAACTAGCAGGCTTCAGGCGTTTTTAATCGTCAAGCCGCCATCCACGGGCAGAGCAACTCCCGTCATAAAGCTTGCTGAGGGCAAACAAAAATTCAACGTACCGTGCGCCACCTCTTCGGGGTCCGCATAACGTTTTAAAGCGATTCGGCGCCGCGCATAAATCTGTTTCTTATCGTCAGGTATTGCGGCAGTCATGCCCGTATTAATAGGGCCGGGGCAGATGCAATTGACAGTAATGCCCTCGTCACCCAACTCCACTGCCAACGACCGCGTCAGCCCTATGACACCGTGCTTTGCTGCGGTATACGGGCTGCCAAATTTGGTCGCGCCGAGGCCTTCGGTCGACGCAATGTTCACAATGCGCGGATTCTCAGACTGTCGCAGCCATGGCAATGCCGCACGAATCGTACACGTGTGCGCGGTCAGCAATACCGCGATTGAGCGCTCCCAAGCATGACCATAGTCCTCGTGATCTATGGGCGCAGGCACCGAAATTCCGGCGTTATTGATCAGCAGATCGATACCACCGAACTGTGCCGCAACCTCTTCGATTACCGCATCGGTCGCCTGTGGGTCGGCCAGATCCAGCACCCAAGGATGTGCAGTTCGCCCCGCAGCCTGAATGTCATCGACCACGTGCTGCAAGCCTTCCGCGTTTATGTCTATGGCCGCGACCCGTGCGCCCTGATCGGCGAACAACTTTGCGGTGGCGGCACCCATGCCGCTACCGGCGCCGGTGACTAGCGCAACCAGACCATCGATCGACCGACTCAAATTCGAAAGCGCCATAATTCCCCTCAGATACTGATCAACGCGGTTTAATTTACCAAGGATGCACCCGCACCGGCATCGATGCGTAGCCATGAACGAAACTGGATTGCACGCGCTCAATTTCGCCCACTACTTCAACCATGCGAAAACGTTGCATGATTTCTTCCCATAATACGCGCAGCTGCATCTCAGCAAGCCGATTGCCCATGCAGCGATGAACACCAAAACCAAATGACAGATGATGGCGAGCGCGGGGACGGTCAATCCAAAACCGATCCGGATCCGGAATGACCTCACTGTCGCGGTTGCCCGAGATATACCACATGGCAATCTTGTCACCCTCCTTCATCTGTTGACCGCCAAACTCAATGTCGCGATTAGCCGTACGTCGCATGTACGCGAGTGGTGTCTGCCAACGAATGATCTCGGACACCATATTCGTGATCAGTTCACGGTTATCCCGCAACTTTTCGTACTCACCGGGATTTTGATTCAACGCAAGCACACCGCCTGAGATCGAATTACGGGTGGTGTCGTTGCCACCAACGATGAGCAGTACCAGATTCCCTAAAAACTCCATGGGCGGCATGTTCTGAGTATCTTTGCCGTGCGCCAGCATCGACAGCAAATCACTTTTCAAGGGTTCATTAGCCCGACGCTTACGCAGATCCGTAAAATATTCTAGGCACTCCAGTAACGCAGCACGACGATCTGCTTCGGGCGTTGGCCCCCCCGCCAGTTCACCCGAGGTCGCCATATCTGACCAGTACGTCAGCTTACGACGCTCGGCAAACGGAAAATCAAAAATAGTGGCCAACATCTGAGTAGTCAGCTCTATCGACACCGAATCCACCCAGTCAAAGGTTTCACCAACCGGCAGCGAATCTAGGATCGCAGCCGCTCGGCTGCGTATCGTCGATTCTAACTTAGCCAGATTCACGGGCGCGACCACACCTTGAACCGTGCGGCGCTGAACATCGTGTTTTGGCGGATCCATACCGATGAAATTGGGTGTTTTAAAATCTTCCTGACGATCTGGCAGCACGATGCCTAAATCCGATGAAAAATCATGATGATTTTTGTCCATTGCCATAATGTCGTTGAATTTAGTCAGCGACCAAAATGGGCCGAACATGCCATTTTCGCAGTAATGCACTGGTGCTTCTTCGCGCAGGCGCGCAAAATAATCCCAATGAACGCCGTGCTGCATCAGTTCAGGACGACTGACGTCAATATCACGCAAATCCATAGTGTATGGGTCGGCAATTTGCGCCTTTTGGTCTATGGCTTCGGCCATCACAATTCCTCCACTCCCTAACTCCTGTGCTCAACCATACACCTAAGAAAAACAGCAGGCGAGGCCCGTGCCATCTTAAGATAAGAGGCTCGTTTAGCATCAGATAAGGTAGTTTTCTGTAATGTTCAACCTGACATTCGACAACCAGTTCACCGCAGCGCTCCCTGGCGATCCAGAATCCGGCCCGCGTCAACGACAGATCAGCCATGCATTATTTGCCCGAGTCATGCCCAAACCCGCCGCGCAACCGCAAATGGTTCACTACTCTCAAGAAGTCGCCGAGTCGCTTGGGCTCAGCACAGCGCAATGCCGCAGCGATGAATTCGTGCAGGCGTTTTCCGGCACCCGCATATTGTCGGGTATGGATCCGCACGCGACCTGCTACGGCGGACATCAATTTGGTAATTGGGCAGGTCAACTAGGCGACGGTCGCGCGATAAATTTGGGAGAAGTCAACACACCCGACGGTCACCTTATGCTGCAGCTCAAAGGTGCCGGCCCGACGCCGTTTTCTCGCGGCGCCGATGGGCTGGCGGTGCTACGGTCGTCGCTGCGCGAGTACCTATGCTCAGAAGCGATGCACCACCTAGGCATACCTACCACTCGCGCCCTGTCGTTGATCGTCACAGGCGAGGACGTTATGCGCGATATCTTATACGACGGCCACCCAGCTCCAGAACCCGGCGCCGTGGTGTGTCGCGTCAGTTCATCGTTCGTGCGATTTGGGCACTTCCAAATGCTTGCAGCGCGGCAAGAAAAAGACCTGCTGCAACGCTTTACTGACTTTGTTATCCGGCGCGAGTTCCCGCACATTGCTTCTGACTCGAGCCTCGGTAAAGACCAATACCTGACATTCTTCGACGAAGTTTGTCAGCGGACCGCAGAACTCATGGTGCATTGGATGCGCGTCGGCTTTGTACACGGCGTGATGAACACCGACAACCTGTCGATACTGGGCGAGACCATCGATTACGGCCCCTATGGCTGGCTCGACGATTTCGATCCCGAGTGGACACCGAACACCACCGACGCCAGTAACCGACGCTATCGCTACAGCCAGCAGCCCGCCATCGCCCAATGGAATCTGATGCAATTGGCCAACGCCCTGCTGCCGCTAATGGAAGATCCCAGTCCATTGGAAGCCGCGCTCACCGAATTCGCTGAAAGCTATCAACGACATTGGCAGACCATGATGGCCGCAAAACTGGGCTTGGAGCACTACAACGAGCTCTTAAACAATCGACTGCTGGCGTTACTGAGCGACTGCGAGATCGATATGACCTTGTTCTATCGAGGGTTAAGTAAAGTCACAATAAAGGACAACGACGCCTTTACCCATCTCGCCAGCGCCTACTACGACCCCGCAGACATCCGTGGCCAGGCGAAAGAGGATATGAGTCATTGGGTGCGAGACTATCTGGACGAAGCAACTCGCCAGCAGCAAGACGATCAGGCCCGCCAGCAGCTGATGAACAAAACCAATCCAAAGTACGTGCTGCGAAACTACCTCGCACAATTGGCCATCGATGACGCCGAAGGGGGCGACTATAAAAAAGTAGACACGTTGTTGGAGGTATTACGCCGCCCCTACGAGGAACAACCAGAAAACGACGAATACGCACAAAAACGGCCGGAATGGGCGCGCAACCGAGCCGGGTGCTCGATGCTCTCTTGCAGCTCTTAAGCAACAATCGCTGAAGGTGCTGATGAATTATGTGGCAACACTTCTATACGAGCTTGAACACTATCGGCGTGCACTCGCAATTGACCTCACTACAAAGATGAATTAAAGATAGCGCATCGCTGAGTTTCTGAGAGCGTGGCATAGAGTGCGCCCAGAGATTGACGACGTTTTTGCAGAGGAGCAGAGCATGAAATTAAGACGAGTGAACTGGGCACGCATTATCCGTCGCTCGATATTCGCGATCGCCATAGCCACGATGACCCAGCTCGCCTATGCGGACTCGGAGTACGCGGAGGCATGGGGGCCGAGTGTCGGCTCAAAAGTGCCCATGTTGTCGGCGCTTGATCAAGACGGCAACCAACAAAATTTACAGAGCCTCAGCGGTTCTAAAGGACTGCTATTTATTTTCAATCGATCTGTGGATTGGTGACCCTTCTGCATTCGTCAGTTCGTGAAACTGAATGATCTAAAAGACCAATACGCAGCCATCGGCGTTGGCGTCGTTGGCATGACCTACGACACACCCGAAATCATTAAGGCCTTTGATGAAAAATGGGACATCGACTTTCCCGTACTGAAAGACGTAGATCGAGAGCATGTCGACGCGTGGGGCGTTCGTAATCAAGAATATGGCCCAGGAACATTTGGTTACGGTATTCCTTACCCCGGCGTGGTATTGCTGTCTCCGGAAGGCGAAATCCTCGCCAAGTGGGCAGAAGAAGGCTATCGGTCACGCGCAGACTGGGCGGAAGTGTTAGAAGAGGTCACAGCCATTGTCGGCGCCGATTAGATCGAACGCCGACATTCTTAATTCCTGACAGAGTCCAAGTATGAGCAAGTTCAAAGTGATCCTTGGGTGGGTAGGCATTGTGCTTCTCGGGCTGGCGCATGGCATCCTTGAAGATCTTATGTTCATTGGGGTTCTAGTACAGTACATGCCCCCGAATTGGGACTTAACCGGCAATCTATTTTTTGTTTTTACTGTGCCGCTGGCGCAATTGATGACCTTTGCAATTACCGGGACCTTGGCTTGGCGTTTTTTGGAATTATGGCATTTGCCGAAACTCATTACGTTTTGGGGCTGCTGGATCGTTGCTCGTACAACCTTTCTAACGCTCGTCTTCAACCCAATAGGTGATATCGCGATCTATCTGGCGTGGATCACGTTATGGTGCGGCCTTGTGGGACTATACGCGCAGTCGAAGAAGCGGGCCAAAATTACAACGGGTTGATCGTTACGGCGCGGTGATCGAATGCTCTGAAACATATAAATGGTGGGTCGTCTGGGGTTCGAACCCAGGACCAACGGATTAAAAGTCCGGTGCTCTACCAGCTGAGCTAACGACCCATGTGCTGACTGCCAAGCTGCGGCATATCGGCGAGAAGGCGCGCATTGTAGTCACCGTTATAAGGCGACACAAGCCCAGCGTGCAGGGATTAGCAGGAGAATTATGTTGCAGCCGCGGGTTTTCTTCTGCACTCCAAACAAATCTAGGCATAGCGCGTAAGATCGACTGTTCCTGCATTTTTAAATCCCGCCCGACGGATGTGACAGCTGTCGCAGCGTCCACACGCGTGGCCCTGATCCGTAGCCTGATAGCACGACACCGTCATTTGATAAGGCACATCCAAAGCGGTGCCGGCAGCGATGATTTCGCTTTTCGTGAGGTCTATAAGTGGCGTGTGAATACGCAGCGGGTGACCTTCTACCCCTGCTTTGGTTGCCAGATTCGCCATGGTTTCGAAGGCTGCGATGTACTCTGGACGACAATCCGGATAACCCGAGTAGTCGACCGCGTTGACGCCAATGAAAATGTTGCGCGCTTCGATCACTTCCGCCCATGCCAACGCCATGGATAAAAATACGGTGTTGCGCGCAGGTACGTAGGTTACCGGAATGTCATTGGGATGCGATTCTTCCGCATCCGGCACTGCAATATCTGTGTCGGTTAATGCTGAGCCGCCAAATTGCCCAAGGTCTATGTTCACCACTCTGTGCTCAACAATCTTCAGTGCCCCGGCAACGCGTTTAGCGGCCGCTAATTCCGCCTGACTGCGCTGCCCATAATGAAACGACAACGCATAACACTGGTAATTTTGCTGCTGCGCTAACGCCAATACCGTCGCCGAATCCAGCCCACCGGAGAGTAATACCACTGCTTTTGATTCAGCCATAAGGATATCCGTTGATGATCAGCGTCCGGGTTCATTACCCCAAAGCAACTTATGCAATTGCATTTGCATACGCACCGGCAATCGATCCGCGACAATCCAGTCGGCGAGATCGCGCGGTTCTAACGCACCGTGACTCGGCGAAAACAACACATCGCTAGCACGCTCATATAGGTTGTACTGGTCACACTGAACGCGCGCCCAGTCGTAATCACCACGACTGCAAAGTACGAATTTGATCTGATCGTGGGGTTGCAGGTACGAAAAGTTATCCCAGAGATTGCGATGCACCTCTGCCGAGTCTGGCGTCTTAACATCCAACACTTTCACTACTCTCGAATCGACACGCTCCACGGACACGGCTCCACTGGTTTCCAATGACACCTCAAACCCATGATCCAAAAGCGCGGCCATCAATGGGTAGACGCTCGGCTGCGCCAATGGTTCGCCACCAGTAACGGTCACTCTATTCACCTTGTAACCAACCACCTGCTCCAAAATATCAGCCAGTGTTTGCTTCTTGCCGCCTTTAAATGCATAGGCGCTGTCGCAGTACTGACAACGCAGCGGACAACCCGTCAGACGTACAAATACCGTTGGATACCCTACAGTGTTCGATTCGCCTTGCAGCGATAGAAAAATTTCTGTGATGCGCAACGTCGTGCGCTCAACATCATTGACCAGCGTGTCGGTCACTCCACACCCTTGACCATCACCTCTGCGTACTTCTTCGCCAACGCCGCCGCCGGGCTTTGCGGGTGTTGCTCTTGAACCCGACGCAGATATTCCAGGGCTTGGGTGTCGTCTTGCAGCCCTTGGTAGACCACACCTAATTTGTATAAGGCATCAGGCACTTTGGGGTGATCTGGATATAGGTTAATCACCTGCATAAAGTTCTGACGCGCTTGCTCACGTTGTTTTTGCGCGAGAAACAACTCACCCAGCCAATAAAAGGCATTTGGGGTGAACTGTCCGTTCGGATAATCAACAATCAATTGTCGAAAACCCTCGATCGACTGATCAAACTGCCGACCTCGCATGTACTCTATCGATTGCGCATACGCCTCGCGCTCGGTTGCACCTCCGCCTATCGGCGTCTGAGTATCAACAGGGGCGGTCTGCGTATTCGCCGTTTGTGGCGCCGGTTGCGGCTGACCTGCGGCCAGTGCAATGAGCCGTTTATCGAGATCTAGATATTGGTCTTGTTGCCCCTTTTGCAGGCGTTGCAACAAATATTGCTGCTCCTCAAGCTGGCCTCTGAGTTCCTGAACTTCTTGTTGCAGAACTTGCAACTGATAGAACAAACCAGACAGCGAGGAATCGCTCGGATTCGGCCCAGCGGTAGGTGGCGACGTCTGCATAACACTCGGTGTAACGCCACTGTCCGGCTTTTCTGCATTCAGCGACTCTTCAACGGGCACCGCCGCATACGCCGGTTGATCAAGCAACCCAGCCACAACGAAAGTACACAGCAGAACGCTGACAAAACTTCTAGAGGATGACAGGGACAAAAGAGGTTCTCTACAAATGGTCTATTAAGGCCGGCGCCAGGCCGAGCAGCCCTACCAAGGCCTGCCAAACGGCAGGCCGCTTAATTTAGATTATCGGTAAGACAACACCGCTCGACGATTGAGTGACCAAGCGGACTCGGAATGACCCGGATCTGCCGGTCTTTCCTCACCAAAGCTAACCGCCTCAATTTGTCGCGACCGAACACCTGCAGACGTGAGGAACGACATCACCACGTTAGCTCTGCGCTCGCCTAGGGCGAGGTTGTATTCGCGGGTGCCGCGCTCATCGCAGTGCCCTTCAATAACTACCCGCTTGTCGGCATTACGGCGCAAAATTTGCGCGTGCATTTCCAGCGCCGCTAGATCCGCTGGGTTAAGAATTGAGGCGTCGTATTCAAAATAAAAACTTCTTGAGAGAGGGCGTCCATTCGCATCAATCGGTGTAACACCGTCATCCGCAAAATCCGCTGGCTCCTCGGCCTCTTCTAAAGGTGCTGCCGCCACCGGTGGTTCTGAAACAGGCTCTTGTTGCTCGACGGGCGCTGTTGCCGTACTCGAACACCCACCTATCACAGCGGCTGCTAACAACAAAGCGATTAAACCTGAGAGTCGATTACTACTGAGCATTACTGGCTCCTCCTACTGTGCGTAATACGCTGACTAGACGGCTACAACGATTTTGCAGCCTCATTTACATAGTGTGCCTCAAAAAAGAGGCAGATGTCAGTCAACGACGTTGTCCAAAAAAGGCGACCATGCCGGCTCGCGCACGTCTCCTAATGACGAAGGCAGCCGGTATTTCACCCGGCCGTCAATCGAAACTACACTAAGTATACCTCGCCCTTGATACTGTGTGGCATAAATCAGCATCGACCCATTCGGAGAAAGAGAGGGCGATTCGTCTAGGTTTGTCTGCGTTAATACCAGCAGATTATCTCGCTGTAAGTCCTGCCAAGCGATGTGGAATACCCCTTCACGCCGATGCACAAACACCAGATGTTGACCGTCCGGCAACAACCGAGCACGCGCATTGTAGTCGCCAACGAACGTCAATCTCTCAATAAAATTAGTCGCCAATTCAACCTGATAGATCTGCGGCCGGCCGCCTCGATCCGAGGTAAAAATAAGCCGCTCGCCGTCGGGCGACCACGAAGGCTCAGTATCGATCGATCGATGTCGCGTTATGCGACGCAATTTTCGCGTCGCCAGATTCATAATGAAAATTTCCGGGTCACCGTCACGAGACAACACCATGGCCAACTCTTGCCCATTTGGCGAGAACACCGGCGAGCCGTTGATCCCGCGAAACGACGTCAACTGCTCACGGTAAGGGCCGTCGACGTCCTGCAAAATAATACTTGGTCGGCCAGTTTCAAAAGACACATAGGCCACACGCCGACCATCCGGCGCCCAACTCGCGGACAGGATAGGCTGCGGCGACGAGAACAAAGTTCGAGCGCGCTGACCGTCGGTGTCCGCGATTTCTAGCCGATAACGCGCCTGCGGTGTACCCGAATCCTGAGCCAGTACGTACATAATCTTGGTGGCAAACGCACCGCGCACGCCGGTGATCTCGGTGTATACGATATCGGCAATTTGATGCGCAGCGTCGCGCCATTGGTCAACCGCAATCAGATACTCTTGGACCTGTAACTGACGCCGACCCGCCACGTCATAAAGTTCAAAGCTCACCCGTATACTACGATCACCTAGCGCTTCTATGCTCCCGATCACCAAGTAAGCCGTTTTCAAGATACGCCAGTCTCGAAAAAAGACCTCGCTGCTTTGCGACGGAAACGACAACATATTTTCTTTTGCCATAGGGTCAAACTGGCCACTACGTGCCAAGTCAAAAGCGATGATATCGGCAGGATTGGATAGGTCGCGCAGCGCCGCAGCATCAGCGGCACTGGCAGCAGTGATCGCAAAAGGGGCCACCGCAATTCGAATGGGCTCGTCAACGCCCCGATCTATAATGATCGTGTCTAAGGAATTAGCCCCATGAGCGTTAACACTCAGCAGCAGTGCTGCCAGCAATACCCCGCCGGTGGTTCTTGTCCGCAGCCAAATCGTTCGCATAACCTTTTTCATATAATGTAATTCGTCTTTCTCACAACCACGGTTCTATCACCGCACCGGCGGCCTTACAACAGCAAACATCTAACGCAATAAATCTTCTGGCTGGAACAAAAAATAGAACCGTCTGAAATACCGCTCGAATTGCGCATTATCGTCGGGTACAGCGAAACGCCTAGCTTGGCGCACCGCCTGCTCCGCCGCTTGATCGAAAGCTGCGTTGCCGGACCCTTCAACCACCATGACCGAGATCACCTCTCCGGTAGGGATCAACTCCACTAACAACCGAGCGGACATACCATTACGCGCACTGGGTGGCCGACTCCAATTTTTTCGCACCAATTCGTAGATTTCCGCGCGATACGACTGCGCGGCCTGTGCTTCTTCATCGCGCAGCAAGCTCACAGACTCACGCTCCAAAGATTGCTCCAACGCTGCATCAGCCATATCTCCCAGCGTCGCCAACTGCCGCTGCCGGCGCTCGACCGCTTGCGCTTCGGCAGCGCTTTGGCGATCGAGTGCGGCTTTGGCTTTTTCCGCAGCACTGGGCTGCTGTTCCTGTTTAGGCGGCGGAATAATCTTTTGAACCGTANNGGCTGCAGGTGCCGTTTNGGGCGGCGGCGGTTTCGCTACGNTCTTGCGCGATGGCTGCACGACGATAAGNCTGGCATTGACGACCTGAGGCTTTATCACTTGCGCTACTTTGGCGGTGGGTGTCCATCCGCGCAGCACCATCGCACCAGCGGCTATATGCACAAGCAGCGCCAACAAGAATGGCAGCCAATAACTCCGCAGCAACACCATGATGGTCAGCCGCCTATTTGATCCGGAGGATCAGTAATCAGCCCTACACTCTGCGCACCGGCTTTCTGTAAAACCGTCATAACCCGGACAACTTGACCATAATTAAGCGATTGATCCGCTTTTATGTAGACCGGCACCTNGGGCCGCGCACGAAGAATTTTCGCGGCTTGCTCCTGTAACGAAAATATTGTGACCCGCGTCCCATTATCTCCGGCCCGACGATTAGCCACGACACCGGTGTTCATAAATAACGCGCCATCTCGGCGCATCGACACCACCAGCGGATCACTTTCGGTGTCCGTAATGGCGTCTGAAGGCGCCTCCGGAAGATCTACACTAACGCCTTGGGTCAGCAACGGCGCAGTGGCCATAAAAATAACCAGCAGTACCAACATCACATCAATATAGGGCACCACATTGATCTCGGACATAGGTTTACGACGAGTAGCCATATGCGCTGGACCCTACTGCTGGGTCGCTTGGGCATGCGCAGCCCGATGCAGAATACTGGTCACTTCGTCGCTGAACGCCTCAAACCGCTTCATCAGGCCCTCAACCCGTGCCGCAAATCGGTTGTAAGCAATAACTGCAGGAATAGCCGCAAACAACCCCATCGCGGTCGCCACCAACGCCTCTGAAATACCGGGCGCTACAGAGGCAAGAGTGGCCTGACTCATATTGGCCAGCGAGCGAAACGAGTTCATGATGCCCCAAACGGTACCGAACANGCCCACGTAGGGTGACGTTGAACCAACGGTAGCAAGAAAGGGCAAATGCGTTTCTAAACGCGACTCTTCGCGCATCAACGCCACACGCATGGCCCGTTGGACGCCCTGCATAATCGCTTCCGCATCGGCACCAGCTTGATCTGCCAAACGCGTGTATTCACGAAACCCTACGACAAACAAATTCTCAATGCTGTTGAGGTTGTCTTCTTGCACGAGCTCCGAATAGAGTTCGCGCAGATCAACCCCCGACCAAAAGTGGTCTTCGAACGCNTCAAGTTCNTTAAGGGTGCGGCGCAGCAACATCCAACGCTGAAAGATCATCATCCAGCTGACCAATGACGCCAGCGCCAGCAGGCCCATAACAACCTGCACCAAGACCGTTGCATTAGCTACTAATTCATATATCGAAATCTGTTCAGGCACTGAGCAATCCTTGTAACTCGTTTGATTCTATTGATCTTTTCTTAATGGTTGTCTTTGAGTTGCGTTCCAATCGTATTTTCACGGTAGCCCCTCTGTTGTTTCTCTAAACGCCGCCAATAGCGACGACGTCAACGATTGTTTTAGATCCCTAATCCGCCAAATCAGGGATCTGTTGCTGACGCTTTTCGTTGGTTGAACTGCCGCCTGTCTCGGGCACGTCAAGACCCAGATGCAAATAACACTTCGGCGTAGCCACACGCCCACGCGGTGTGCGCACAAGATAACCCTGCTGAATAAGGTAGGGTTCAATAACGTCCTCAATCGTACCTTTTTCTTCGCTAATTGCNGCTGCTAGAGCATCCAAACCGACCGGCCCGCCAGAAAACTGCTCCACAATCGCAACCATCAAACGACGATCCATAGTGTCGAACCCTTCCTTGTCGACATTCAACATATTCAAAGCGGCATCGGCAATTTGCGCGGTAACCACNCCATCGCCTTTCACTTGGGCAAAATCGCGAACTCTTCGCAACAACCGGTTACTGATCCGTGGCGTACCCCGCGAACGGCGGGAGATTTCCTCAGCACCGGTGGATTCCATCGGTAAATCAAGCTTAACCGCAGATCTGCTAACGATCCGCGTGAGCTCTTCAATGCTGTAAAACTCAAGCCGTTGCACGATGCCAAAACGATCACGCAGCGGGCTTGTCAACAATCCCGCCCGCGTGGTCGCACCGACCAAGGTGAACGGCTGCAGCTCAAGTTTCAACGATCGCGCCGCGGGGCCCTCACCAATCAATATATCGAGCTGAAAGTCCTCCATCGCCGGATACAAGATCTCTTCCACCACTGGGCTCAAACGATGTATCTCGTCTATAAACAGNACATCCCCTGAATCCAAATTGCTGAGCATGGCCGCCAGGTCTCCGGGTTTTTCTAGAACCGGGCCTGAGGTCGACTTTATGGCCGCGCCCATCTCGCGCGCCATGATGTTGGCAAGCGTTGTTTTACCCAACCCCGGCGGACCAAAAATAAGGGTGTGGTCCAACGACTCGTCACGCTGCCGAGCGGCTTCTATAAAGATCTGCATCTGCTCCTTGACCGCCTGCTGACCGATGTAATCGCTCAGTTCCTGGGGTCTTAACGCGCGATCGAAACGCGCATCGCTATTATCCTTGGCCGGTGAAGAAAACCGGTCAGGCTCGATACTCATGGGCTTACTCCTCCGCGTGCAAAGTGCCGCAATGCCATAGACACCAGTTGTTCAGTTGTCGCCGGCTCTGCTTCCTCACTCGCAGACAGTGTGTTCTGCACCTGCGTAATCATCTGCTGGGCCTGCGATGGTTTATATCCGAGAACCACCAAAGCGTCTTCAGCATCCTGGCCAATAGCTTGCTGAGTTGCCCCTATGCCAGCGCTCCGCAACGGCTCCGCGCCGTTAGGCAATAGGCTGTGCAGTTTTGACTTCAACTCCACCATCAGTCGCTCAGCGGTTTTCTTACCTACGCCCGGCACCTTGGTGAGCACCCCAACTTCGTTGTTTTGTACCGCTANGGAAAGCGTTGACGGATCCAGCGACGAAATAATTGCCAACGCCAGCTTTGGCCCTACTCCGTTGATTTTGACAAAGGTACGAAACAACTCGCGTTCCGCGGTATCGCAGAAACCGAACAACAACTGCGCGTCTTCGCGAACCACAAAGTGCGTACTTAATGTAATGGACTCGCCTATGGGAGGCGCCGCCGCCAGCACGTTGGCACTGACCTCTAGTTCATAACCAACGCCGCCTACATCCATCATCATGGTTGCATTTTCAGCATCAATTTCGATGAGCGCGCCTGTGAGTCTGCCAATCAATGCGTCGTTCCCGTTAGCTGGCGAGTTGGCAAGTATTGACGTGGCACAACGCAATCGCAAGGGCGTCCGCCGCGTCCGCTTGGGGCGCACCCGGCAATTTCAGCAAAATTCTAACCATATGGGCCACCTGTTCTTTGGTCGCTCGCCCGGTTCCGACAAGCGATTGCTTGACCCGCCTCGCGGCGTATTCAGAGACAGGTAGCTCAGCGGCAACCGCCGCCGCGATGGCAACGCCCCGTGCCTGCCCAAGTTTCAGGGCAGAGGACGGNTTCTTCGCCAGAAATACTTCCTCGATCGCAACTTCGCTGGGATGAAACTGGCCAATTAATTCGCTGACACCGCGATAAATGGTGCCCAATCGCTGGGGCATATCGCCAATTTCGGCTTTTATGCAACCGCTGGCTACGTACTCGACACTGCGATCGCGGATCCCGACCAGACCGTACCCTGTGCGCCTAGAGCCAGGATCAATTCCAAGCACATAGCGCGCCTCGATCATCTACCAAAGTACCGCACAGCGGCGTTGAGGTCGCATCACCTAAAACGCCTAATCGTAAGCTTCATCAGGGAACTGGCCATTACTGTAGACCTCTTGGATGTCGTCTAAATCTTCCAGCACATCAATTAGCTTGAGTACTTTTTGAGCCTGCTCAAGATCACATTCACTGGAGTTCGACGCCATCATAGTCACTTCTGAATGGTCTGGCNGCAACCCCCCTGCGGNGAGTGTCTCGACGACCTGCCCTAAAGTCTCCCACGCTGTGGTGACGGTAATACCGCCTTCTTCGTCACTTTCAATGTCATCAGCACCCGCCTCCAACGCTAATTCCATGACCTGTTCTTCGTCTTGTCCGGGCGCATAATTGATCACGCCAAGACGGGTGAACAGGTAGGCAACCGAGCCATCCGTACCCAAATTTCCGCCGTGCTTGCTAAACGCGTGTCGGACTTCGGCAACAGTGCGGTTGCGATTATCCGTAATGGCCTCCACCAGAATTGCCACACCTCCAGAAGCATAACCCTCGTACACCAGTTCCTCGACGTCATTACCTTCGCCACCGCCAGCACCTCGTTGTACGGCACGATCAATGGTGTCTTTCGGCATATTCGCTGCCAGCGCTTTATCCACTGCTGCGCGCAGTCGCGGATTGTCGTCCACGACACCGCCACCAAGCCGCGCCGCAACGGTAATCTCACGAATCAGCTTGGTGTAGAGCTTGCCACGTTTTTTATCTTGCGCCGCTTTGCGATGCTTGATGTTTGCCCATTTACTGTGACCGGCCATCGCCGAGACCTCCTTCTACCACTGCTCCAAATATCCTGACGCTCGCCGTCGCAATCAAGCTCAGTCGCGCGCCTGCTTATTTAATCAGGCTTGCTCTGATTTGTTGGGGGCTTGTCGAAGACGAATGTGCAGATCGCGCAGTTGCTGTTCTTCGACGGCTCCAGGAGCTGCCATCATAACGCAGGCCGCGCTTTGGGTTTTCGGAAAGGCAATCACTTCGCGAATCGACTGGCTCTGGGTAATCAACATCGCTAAACGATCGAGACCGAGCGCAATGCCACCATGTGGCGGGCATCCGAACTGCAAGGCGTCCAACAAGAAACCAAATTTCGCTTGCGCCGCGCTGTCCATAGCCAACACATCGAACACAGCGCTCTGCATTTCTTCGGCATGGATACGCAACGATCCGCCACCCAACTCGTAGCCGTTCACGACCACATCATAGGCCGCAGCTTTGGCGCCGTCCGGGTCAGCTTTTAACTCCGCAGGCGAGCACGTCGGTCTAGTAAACGGATGGTGCTCAGNACTGAATCCGCCCTCGCGGGTGCGCTCGAACATCGGCCAATCGACAACCCAGCAGGGTCGATAACCCGGCTCTATTAGGCCTAAGTCGGCACCGAGTTCATTCCGCAGTGCACCCAGAGCGTCGTTAACAACTTTGCGTTTATCTGCACCAAAAAANACAATGTCACCATCTTCAGCACCGACTCGTTGCAACACGGCCTGTGTCACCTCATCCGGAATAAACTTCAGAATCGGCGATTGCAGTCCCGCGGCGCCAGCCGCCAGGTCATTGATTTTGATGTACGCAAGTCCGCGCGCGCCGTAACGACCGACGAACTCTGTGTACTGATCAATGGCTTTACGTGAAAGCGTCGCCGCACCCGGTGCGCGCAAAGCGGCGACTCGGCCTTGGGGATCATTCGCAGGCCCATTGAACACCTTAAAATCTACTGCGCTCATGAGGTCCGCAATATCCATCAAACGCAACGGATTGCGCAGGTCTGGGCGGTCAATACCAAAGTCTCGCATCGCCTCATCCCAACTGAGTATCGGAAACTCTCCAAGATCCACATCCAGCACTTTGCGCCATACCGACTTCAGCATGCCCTCGGTCATATCCATAACTTGCTGCTGCGTCACAAAAGACGCTTCGATATCTATCTGAGTAAACTCAGGCTGCCTGTCCGCCCGCAGATCCTCGTCGCGATAACATCGAGCTATTTGGTAATACTTATCCAGCCCCGACATCATCAGCAGCTGCTTGTACACCTGCGGCGACTGCGGTAGCGCAAAGAACTCACCGGGATGGGTTCGACTCGGCACTAAGTAGTCACGCGCACCTTCCGGCGTAGCACGAGACAATGTCGGCGTTTCGATATCTAGGTAGCCGTCGTCTTCTAAATAACGGCGCACTTCACTGGTTATTTGCGCGCGGATGCGCAACCGGTCCTGCATTTCCGGCCGTCGCAAATCAAGATAACGATAGCGCAAACGAACGTCCTCACCCGCATCAGAATACTCGTCAAGTTGAAATGGTGGTGTTTTGGCTGCGTTTAAGATGGATAACTCCAGTCCTAAAACTTCGATCTCACCGGTACCCATGTCAGGGTTCACCGTGCCCTCAGGACGCGGCCGCACTCGACCNCGGGCGGCGAGCACAAACTCATTACGCACAGAATCTGCAAGCGCAAAACTTTCTTCTGTGTCGGGGTCAAACACCACTTGCAAAATACCGGTGCGGTCTCGAATGTCCAAAAAGATCACGCCACCGTGATCGCGACGNCGGTGCACCCATCCGCATATTTCTACTTGTTCGCCGACCTGAGCCGATCCTAGTTCACCGCAATAGTGGCTGCGCATGAGTGTCCTCGTAATGTTTAACAATTAAAGTTGGTCTGTGAATGCGCCCTAACGACAAGCAACGCATCCCCGGAAGCCTTCAGCTGCTGCCGCTGTCTCCTGACGACGAGGTCGACGACTTGGAATCGCTAGTCGACGACTTGGAATCGCTAGATGACGTCGCCGATGAGCCGGATGAGTTGTCTGCAGGCGCAACGTTCTTTTTACCACCGGATTTAAAATCAGTCTCGTACCAACCGCCGCCTTTTAAACGAAAGCCTGCCGCAGATATTTTCTTTTTCAATCCATCGGCCGCACATTCCGGACAANTTACCAGTGGCGCCTCACTGATTTTCTGCAAAACCTCCAGTTCGTGACCGCAATTGTCGCAACGATATTCGTAAATCGGCATTTTGATTTTTAGACAGTTACCAACAAGCGGCGCATGATGTTAAAAAAACCAGCAAAAAGACAGTAATTTTGCTGACTTTTTGTTGCGACACCGGATTTGATCGGCTATAACGCACGCCATCAGATCAAGAAGATCTGGTTCAGTGACGCCCGATTTGAAAACGTGCCTGACACTGACGCGAAGTGTTCATACCGCCGACGCCTCGATCGGTTCCGACTTGTTTTGAGTCGACCCANTTTGCACCAAAGGTGACTTGTTGGATCGNACAAACCNGTTAACATACAGATCAAGGGCGACGACGGCAAAACACCGCCGATGTACCNAGCCGCTAGTGGTTCGGGCGACCGCTGCTTAAAGAGACGCATTGAAACCCCATGGTTTGATCGTTGGCTTACAGCCGTGATCAACCCGCAGAGTGGAATCGTGCTGTTTATAATTGACCCAGAGGACCAGATCATGGCTACTAAGAAAAAAGCACCCGCTAAAAAAGCANCCGCTAAAAAAGCGCCTGCAAAGAAAGCCGCAGCTAAAAAGAAAGCGCCCGCAAAAAAAGCAGCGGCGCCCGTTGTTAAGCGCCAACCCGCAGTTAAGGCCAAAATGACGAAAACTTCGATCTTGAACGAGATCGCGACCAACACCAATCTGACGCGCATGCAAGTCGGTGCAGTNATGGATGAATTAGAATCTGTTATTGAACGCCATATTCGCAAGCGTTCTGTTGGCGAATTTACGTTACCTGGACTGCTAAAAATCAAAGCCGCAAAGCGCCCAGCGACCAAGAAGCGCATGGGCCGCAATCCGGCCACTGGCGAAGAGATCGTTATTGCAGCCAAGCCCGCCACTACTCGCGTTCGCGTGACCGCTCTGAAGAAGCTTAAGGATATGATCCTTTAAGCAACTTCGGCTGCATGCAACAGGTCGAATCCTGTATTCGACCTGTTGCGCTACTCTATTGATCACACATAAATCGCAGTTATTGAGGCTGTCATTGCCACGCGGCATTGTGTCTAATGCCTTAAAATAACACGCATGCCCATACGCAGAAAATTATGCGCCAATCGAACCTGTTACTGCCCACATTGAAAGAAACGCCTGCCGACGCAGATGTGATCAGCCATCAACTCATGCTCCGCGCTGGGTTAATCCGCCAACTTGCCAGCGGGCTTTATTCGTGGCTGCCATTGGGCCTGCGGGTGCTACGAAACATTGANAACATTATCCGCGAAGAGCTCAATGCCAGCGGCGCACAAGAGTTGCTGATGCCTGTGGTACAGCCCGCCGAGTTATGGCAGGAAACGGGGCGTTGGCAAAAGATGGGCGATGAAATGCTGCGCATGCAAGATCGTCATCANCGCGACTTCTGCCTTGGTCCAACCCACGAGGAAGTCATTACCGATATATTTCGTCGCGAAGTGCAGTCCTACAANCAACTGCCGGTTAACTTCTATCAGATTCAAACCAAATTTCGCGATGAACGGCGTCCGCGATTNGGAGTCATGCGCGCTCGCGAATTTATAATGAAAGACGGCTATTCATTTCATCTGGACCAGCCAAGTTTCGACGCGACTTACCAAGAGATGTATGACTGTTATGAACGCATTCTGCATCGCATGGCGCTGAACTTCCGCGCTGTCGAGGCTGATACCGGCGCCATCGGCGGCAACAATTCTCACGAGTTCCATGTGCTCGCCGAATCTGGCGAAGACACCATCGTCTACGCATCTGACGGNCCTTACGCNGCNAATCTTGAAAAGGCCNTATCGGCATTGCCAATANCCGAGAAAACGCCACTCGTATCCATGGAACGGGTTGCCACACCAACGCAAAAAACCATTGCCGACGTCGCACAGCTATTGCAGATAGGAACAACCCAGTGTGTGAAAACGCTTGTGGTTAAGGCAGAAGCAACGGACCGGCCAACCACTCCAACGATCATTGCAATCATTTTACGCGGCGATCATGAGCTTAATGAAATAAAAGCAGCGAANCTGCCTGGGGTGGCGCAGCCCTTGCAGTTCGCCGACGAAGCCGAAATCGTTTCCGCATTCGGCGCTCATCCCGGCTCTCTGGGCCCGGTCGCGTGCCCGATACCCCTGCTGGTGGACTNTGAGGCCGCCGCGCTTGCCAGCTTTGTTTGCGGCGCCAACGAGGATGGCGTGCATTTACAGGGGGTGAACTGGCAGCGCGACTGCGCACTCAATGACACCCAAATAATCGACGCTCGCAACGTGGTCGAGGGTGACTCAGCGCCTAACGGTCAGGGCGAGCTGAGGTTCCTTCGCGGCATTGAAGTCGGTCATATCTTCCAACTTGACCGCGCCTACAGCGAACCCATGAGCGCCTTTGTGTTAGATCAGGATGGCCGCGACTGCGCGCCTATAATGGGCTGTTACGGCATGGGTGTTACGCGCTTGGTGGCTGCCGTCATCGAGCAAAATCACGACGCCAATGGCATTGTATGGCCCCAGCCAGTGGCCCCCTTCACCTTGCACGTTATCCCTCTAAACGCACAGAAGTCTGACGCCGTGCGTGACGCCACAGAGGCTATCTACGCAAAGGCTAGAGACGCTGGCATAAGTGTGTTACTCGATGACCGCAATGAACGCCCTGGCGTTAAGTTCGCCGACGCAGACCTAATCGGCATTCCCCACCGCATCGTCATTGGCGACCGCGGGCTGCAAAACGGGGTGGTCGAGTACAAACACCGAGGAGCCGAAACTAACGAAGAGTTGAGTGCTGAGGCCGCTTTAGCCAAGGTGACTNAGGCGTGCCCTTGACGCTATTCAGGACTCAACGCTGGCCAGAAGACTTTGCGCCGTCTGCGGTCCTGACAAAATAGTTTTGACCTTGCCATTAGGATCTATGATTACGGTCATCGGTAACACCTCGGCACGAGCAATGCCAAAACGCTGACGCGGATCGTCTAGCAACACTGGAAAATCGATCACCATGCGCTCCATCACCGCATCGAGATCGGCACCCTGCAAGCCGTCGTAGTTGACGCCGAATACGCGAAACTTAATGCCTTGTTCAACAGCCTGATCCTGAAGTTCATTGAGTTCTGGAATTTCTTTTCGGCAGGGCGCGCACCACTCGGCCCAATAATTGAGCACCACCCAATCACCGCGCAATTCAGAAAAGCGAATCGAAGAACCATCGGCCACCCGAAAACTCTGCTCACTGCTGCATGCACCTATGCTCAAAGTCGCCAGCAACAGGGTAACAACACCAACTCGACCCATTACACTACCTCTTCTAATGACACTGAAAGCTCTTCATTATATCGCCTCACCCGAACGATGACCCTGAACAATCACCTACAAGACTCGCATGGCCTTGATCAGCAACGGCTCTTCAACCGCCAGCGCTGCACCATGCAGAGACAAAGNGCNAACAAAAAGCGCACCACTAAGTATCAATAACCAAACCAAATACAGCCAGAGCAAGAACACCAGCAGCGCAGCAAAGACCCCGGATATCGCATCGTAGATAAAATATTGTAACGCCACCGTGAAGCCTTTAAAGGCCAACTGGAACAAAGTCGTAGTCACCAATGCGCCTATCAGACCGTGCAGAACACGCACCCGACTATTAGGCACGACCAAGTACAGCGCAGTGAATCCGGCTGACGTCATCAGTCCCGGTAGATAGCGCAGTGCCTTGCTGCGGCTGCCGTTAAACAATCGTGCTGGGCAAACTGCGCACNCAACANGANGACGTAGACTCCAACTGTTCNTTGTAAAGACCGCGTCCTGTGGCGCCAACCGCGCCGGCTTGAGGGTGACGAATTGGCCCCAGACTCAACCATCCNTATACTGTGCCCGATAACACCGCTAACGAGAAGCCCATGCCAGCCATAACGCTTTACCACAATCCCAACTGCTCAAAGTCCCGACAAGCGTTAGCGCTGCTGAAGGAAAAGGATGTAAATCTCCGCCTCGTAGAGTATTTGCAAGAACCGCCAAACGCCGCCGAACTTAGACAAATATTGAATGCCTTAAATCTGCGGGCAAGGCAACTGATGCGCACCAATGAAAGTATTTACCTAAAACTCAACCTAGATGATACTGATTTGACCGAAGCCGCACTGATCAACGCAATGGCTGACCACCCAATTCTTATTGAGCGCCCAATTGCTTTGACCGAGCATGGCGCAGTGATCGGCAGACCGCCCGAGAATGTACTGACCTTACTATGAACAAACCCTACGTATTGATTTTGTACTACTCGCGCAGTGGTGGTACGCAAAATCTAGCCCTGCACATTGCGCGCGGTGTGGACAAGGTCATCGGCATTGAGGCTCGCATAAGGGCGGTACCTCCAGTAAGCACGGTGATAGAACGCACAGCTTCTNCAGTGCCAGATACCGGTGCCATATTTTGCAGCAAAGAAGACTTACGCTNTTGCAATGGCCTCGCTCTGGGCAGTGCTACCCGATTTGGCAATATGGCGGCGCCTATGAAGTACTTTCTCGATACCACATCGGACCTGTGGGCCGAGAACGCGTTGGTTGGAAAGCCCGCAAGCGTATTCACCTCGAGCGCCTCCATTCACGGCGGCCAGGAAAGCACACTACTCACCATGATGGTGCCTTTGTTGCACCACGGCATGCTCATCCAAGGGTTGCCCTACAGCCTGCCTGCGCTGCATCAAACACGCAGCGGCGGCACACCTTACGGCGTCACCCATCTGCAGGGCAGCGATGATCCAGCCACTTTGAGCGAAGACGAGGCCGCCCTCGCCATTGCTTCGGGAACGCAACTGGCACAGACAGCACTCCGTCTGGCGCCAACCACCGAAAAATAAACAGGGAGAATACGGTTGCGCGGTTGGTTATTTTTAAGTCTGGTTTGCGTCGGATCCCTGTTCGCGGTCACCGGTATGCGGCAGTTTTTTATCGAACCCTTGGCTACCTCGTCAAGCAACGGAATATGGTTTCTGATTCAAGTATTACCGCTGTTGTTAGCCCTGCCAGGCGCACTAAAAAGCGAGCTAAGCAGTATGTTCATGCTTTGTCTCATTAGTTCTCTGTACTTTATTCACGCCGTGCTGGTCATTTCCGATGATCGGCTATTTTTAGCCGCTACGGTCGAATTGCTCTTTGCGCTCGGTCTGGGAATCAGTTCGGCCGTCTTTGTGCGCAAGCGTCGTGAACACGACGCCGCCTCTCCAGAGCCGCTTGAAGAGAAAAAACGCTAGGCCATTCTTCAGTGAATGATCGGTTCTGGGGACTCTACTGCGACGGCTTCTTCTTCCTCCACGGCCTGCACAGCATAACGACGGGTAACGATCTCACCCGATACCAACTCGGGTAACTGCTGCAGAAACGCGTCCATATGGTCGGTGTCAAAGTGGCCCATTAGTGCGTCCATGCTTTCCCACTCTTGGAACAGCATGAGCGTATCCGGGTCGGCCAGCCCGACATAAAACTCATAAGACATACACCCTTTTTCGTTACGACTGGCCGTCGCCATTTGCTTAGCTAATGCCAGTGCTTGGTCACGCCGCTCGGGGCGAATCGGAATGCTGCCGTGGACGATAATCATCGATCTGTTTTTAGTTCCTAATTTTTAAGGCGGCGTTGCGAGACTCTACGAGACAATGAACCCATGCTCCTGCAACGACGCTTCCAGTTCGGGGATAATGTCAGGGTCGTCAATCGTTGACGGCACGGTGTAGGCATCGCCATCAATCATTTTGCGAATAACTTGACGCAGTATCTTACCTGATCGGGTCTTGGGTAAGCGAGCAACCACCAGCGCACGCTTAAAATTGGCGATCGGCCCAACACTGTCGCGCACACTTTGGACCAGTTCCGCGACCAAAGATTGCGCATCAACGTCTACACCGTCCTTCAACAACAACAACCCCACGGGAACCTGTCCTTTCTCGGCATCGTGAATGCCCACAACCGCGCATTCTGCCACTGCACTATGTTCTGCAAGAACCTCTTCAATCCGCCCTGTCGACAATCGGTGGCCTGCCACGTTGATTACATCATCTGTTCTTCCCATAACGTAAACATAGCCGTCTGCATCTTGATAACCGCCATCGCCCGTCAAATAGAACCCTGGATACTGGCTCCAGTAGCTCTGTTGGAAACGCTCATGATCGCGCCACACGGTTGCAAAGGCGCTGGGCGGGAGCGGTGCTTTAACAACAATGGCGCCCTCTCTGCCAGCCTCAACTTCTTGTCCCGCCTCATCCAATACGCGCAGATCCCATCCGGGCGCGGGGACGCCACAAGCACCGGCCCGACTTGGCAACAATTCAATACCCGCTGGATTCGCGCAAATCGACCAGCCCGTCTCGGTCTGCCACCAATGATCTATGACCGGCACCTGCAAGTGCTGTTCAAGCCAGTAATAGGTAGGTGGATCCAACCGTTCGCCGGCGACAAATTGATATTTGAGATTAGACAGGTCGTATTGTGCTAACAACTTACACTCTGGGTCTTCTTTTTTTATCGCTCGAAAGGCCGTAGGTGCAACGAAAAAACTGTTAACGCGATGCTCTGCAAGCACCCGCCAAAACGCGCCAGCGTCGGGCGTTCTTACCGGCTTACCTTCGTAAACGATCGTCGTGCAACCGGCCAGTAGCGGTCCATAGACAATATAAGAGTGCCCGACCACCCAGCCCACGTCCGAGGCCGCCCAGTACACGTCGCCAACGCCCACATCGTAAACCGCCGACATACTGTACTTGAGCGCCACCGCATGACCGCCATTGTCTCGGACTATGCCCTTAGGTTTGCCCGTCGTGCCCGACGTATACAAAATGTACAAGGGATCCGTTGCAGCAACGGGCACACAGGCAGCGGGTTTAGCGGCGGCAGCCCAACTCGCCCAATCCAAATCGCGCGGTGCGGTTAACTGCGCCGGCACTTGCGGTCGCTCCAGCATCACCACATGAGCCGGCTTATGACCTGCAAGTTCTAGAGCTCCATTGAGTAACGGCTGATAGGGGATCACCCGATCAGCCTCGATACCGCACGTCGCAGCGAGCACAACCTTGGGCGCAGAATCATCAATACGCATGGCCAATTCATCGGCCGCGAAGCCACCAAACACGACAGAGTGAACCGCGCCAATGCGCGCACAAGCCAACATGGCAACGACCGTTTCGGGCACCATAGGCATATAGATAATGACGACGTCGCCCTTGCCCACACCCAGTTCCACCAAACCACCGGCGACCCGCGCCGTCCAATCCATAAGTTCCGCGTAACTGTAGCGAGCGACCGTATTGGTTACCGGCGAATCAAAGATCAGGGCTGTTTGATCGCCAAGACCTTGTTCGACGTGATAGTCAATGGCGCAGAAACAGGTATTGAGGGTGCCATCAGCAAACCAGCGCGAGACATTGTTCGCATCCTTGCTGAGAATATTCCGCGGTAACGTATACCAGGGGATGTCATTAGCGCATTCCGCCCAGAACGCTTCTGGGTCAGTAATGGACCGCCGATACACCTGCGAGTATTGCATGCTGCGCCTCCGCTCACTCAATCGTAACTGGAGCGCATCTAGAGAAGTCAATGCGGCGCGCCTGCTGCGACAATATCTGACGCTGCAAGCTTACCGCATTTACTGGAAGGTCGAGCCTATTAGGCTGTAAATTTCTTAATTTGCGCCGGCTTAGGACAACGCGATATTAGGTCTTTATAGACGTTTGATCGCTTGCCAATTTTCTTGTGCTCACAATAAAAATCGACCGCGCGCGCCCACGCTTCGACACGCCCATGTTTAGTAATAGACACTGTCGTATTAACAATCTTACCGCGCACACGAGACATCACTCCGACCTGAAATACTGGGGTCAAGGTACCGCTCTTTTCGCGCTTCATACGACACAGTATCCCGCGAATCTGACCTGTAGGATCTAAGTCGATCTCTTTATCTTTACGGTCACGATTCTTTTGTTGCAACTCTTTTAACGTTGCATCGCGCGCATCAGCCACGGCTTTCACTTCGGCGCGAGCGGCGCCGCGCATACGCTTACTGTTGGCTTTAAGGGAAAAATACTCTTGATAGGTTTTGCCATCAATTTGGCGGCGTACCCGGAAACCAAAAAACCTCGGGTTGTCTAACAACTCTACGCTCATCAGAACTCCTCTTTCAGTGGACTGTCAACATTGTATACGCAAACACAAGACCCTTACTCATTCAGTTAGCCCGAACTACGGCACCAACAGGGCTCTGGACTTGTTTATCTATTAGCCCCAACTCGCTTAGTCATCTGTACTGCGCACATTCTCATGGTCAACCTTTGGTTGACAATTTGAAAACCGGCGGCGCAATACTAAACCAATAAGCAAAGCCCTGTCCCCTGTTAAATATGGTTTGTTGAATAAATTTGTAGCGCTTATGATCGGCAAACAGGCGTTTCTGCACTTTTTTGGATCAGCCAATTTCAATGCGCAAAATAATCCACTGCGATTGCGACAGCTTTTACGCATCCATTGAAATGCGCGACAACCCAGATTTGCGTGACAAACCCATAGCGGTTGGTGGTCGACCCGACCAGCGCGGCGTTGTTGCAACCTGTAATTACGCCGCTCGGGCCTATGGCGTGCGTTCCGCAATGCCCATGTCCACAGCCCTACGCAACTGCCCAAATTTGGTCGTTGTCAGTACCAATATGAGTAAGTACAAGGAAGAGTCTGCGCGCGTGCAGGGGATTTTTAGGGAATACACTGACTTGGTAGAACCGTTATCGCTGGATGAAGCCTTTCTAGATGTCAGCGGCAGTTCAATTGCAAATGGCAGTGCTACGCTCATCGCCAAAAAAATTCGTGATCGAGTACGCACAGAAATAGGCATCACCATTTCGGCGGGTATAGCAAACAACAAGTTCCTCGCCAAAATAGCGTCTGACTGGAACAAACCAGACGGCCAAAAGACCATTAAACCCTCTGAAGTCGATGCATTCATCACGCTTTTACCGGTCGAGAAAATTTTCGGTGTAGGTTCAGTGACCGCAAAAAAAATGCATAGCATGGGGCTGAACACCTGCGCGGACCTGCAGAAACTGTCAATTCTCGACCTCAGCAAACACTTCGGAAAGTTCGGCACGCGCTTATTTGACCTCTGTCGAGGTAAGGATGACCGTCCGGTAAGCACCCATAGGCAACGCAAGTCAGTGAGCACCGAACGCACCTATGCGGTGGATCTAGCCAACACAAAAGCCTGCAAGGACGAAATTGAAGATCTTTTTGATGACCTAAAAAAGCGCGTGGCGCGAGCCGATTGCGCAAATCAAATTAAGTCTAGAACCCTCAAAATGCGCTTCGACGACTTTTCAATCACCACGGTGAGCAGGGCCGGTCTTGAACTCGATCTGACTTGCTATCGCCAACTTCTGGACGAAGCTTGGGAGCGCAAAGGATTGCCCATCCGACTACTTGGCCTCGGTGTGCAGCTAAAAACCGAGCCGCGAGCCGCCAAACAAGGATTGCAAATCGGGCTATTTAACGAGACTTAAGCCGCAAACTGAATCTGCGCGAATTCTTTATAAAGCGCGTTTTCAGCGAGCAAGCGCTCATGACTACCCTGGGCAACCAATCGACCTTGGTCCATCACACAAATGCGATCTGCCGTGCGAACCGTCGACAGTCGATGAGCAATAACCAAGATGGTCATCTTGCCTTTAAGGCTATGCAGGGATTTGCCGACAAAGTCTTCGCTTTGAGCATCCAAGGCGCTTGTTGCTTCATCGAGCAACAAGCATCTGGGATGGGACAGCAACGCCCGCGCGATCGCCAATCGCTGACGTTGACCACCAGACAATCCAACACCGTTTTCGCCTACCCGGGTATCCACCCCTTCAGGCAATGCTTCGATAAATTCACTGGCGTGCACAAGGTCCAGCGCTTCGGTGACTTCGTCCACCGTGGCGTAAGGCCGTCCATAAGTTAAGTTGTCGCGCAATGTGCCAGAAAACAAAACGGGGTCTTGCGGCACGAAGCCAAACGCCGCACGCACCGACTCCAGCGAGCGCTCGCGCACATCGATACTGTCGAGCAGTATTGACCCGCTGTCAGGGTCATAAAACCGCTGCAGCAAATCAAACAAAGTGCTCTTTCCAGCACCCGATGGCCCAACGATGGCCACCATTTCTCCTGGTTCCACACCAAGGTTGAGGCCGTCCAAGGCTCTGTGTTGGGGTCTCGACGGATAACTGAAAGACAAGTCGCGCATGTGCAGTGACGCGGAGGGCTGGCTAACCGAATCTTGCTCATAAGTCGAATCGGGCCCGTCATCGAGTTCATTAGACGCGTGCAACAACTCAATCAATCGTTCGGTAGCGCCTGCAGCACGCTGCAAATCGCCCCAGACGTCTGAGATTGTGCCCACGGCCCCTGCAACGATAAAGGCGTAAAAAATAAACGCCGCCAAGTCACCCGGCGACGTGCGACCTGCCAGCACATCTTGGCCACCCACCCACAACAGCGTCGCAACAGCGCCAAAAACCATTAACATGACGACTGCGACCAGTACTGCGCGGTGCCAGATACGCTGCAAGGCTACTTTGAGAGCACGGTCAATACGCTCACCAAACTGCGCGATGTCAGTGCCTTGATGGTTGAACGACTGCACGATCTTTATATGTCGAAAGCTTTCACTCACTTGGCTGCCGACATCCGCAAGCCGGTCTTGGCTAGAACGCGACAGCACACGCACCCGTCGGCCAAATATCACTACCGGCAAGACCACGAAGGGCACGCTGCCGAGCACCAGCAAAGACAGTTTGGGGTTAGTAATGACGAGCAAAATCAGGCCACCGACAAACATCAGCGCATTACGCAATGCAATCGACACTGACGAGCCTATGACGGTTTGCAGCAACGTTGTGTCAGTGGTAATGCGAGACTGAATTTCACTTGGAATGTTGGTTTCGAAAAAACCCGGATGCATATGAATAAGGTGATTAAACACCGCTTGGCGAATGTCATTGCTGACTCTTTCGCCAACCCAGGACACGAAGTAGAAGCGCACAAAGGTACCAACGGTCAAAACGACCACAAAAACCACAAACAGACTCAGAGACTCGGTGAGCAAAGCGGTTTCGCCACTTGCAAAGCCACTGTCAATAACCATGCGAATGCCCTGGCCCAAAAGCAGCATAGTGGCGGCAGTAATACACAGGGCGACACTGGCCAGTGTCACCTGCAACCGGTAGGGCCTGAGAAAACTTAAAGCAGGCGTCAAACGCCGCATATTGCGCGAGGTTTCACGATGTTCTGGGTATTCGGTCATCTAGATTGTGCCATTAAGGTGTTCGAGCGCAGGCGGCTTGACCCCGCGCCCAGCGTCCGCACCGTACTTGGCCTTGGGCAGTAAGGTCAACATATTGTCTTTCGATTCCGCTCCAACACCGTTGAAATCTCCGCGTAAATGCAGCTAAGGTGCCGTCGACCAAACTTGGACAGGCCTAATGGCAGATAATTTGAACCCTTCCGCACTGGAATGCTTGCGGCGTGAAACCGCAGACAACCCAACGGCTAGCGTAATTTGGCTGCATGGCCTAGGCGCAGACGCCACCGACTTCGAACCATTGGTACCGATGCTAGATCTCAGCGCCCGCGTACGGTTTATTTTTCCAAACGCACCCGTGCGTCCCGTCACTATAAATGGCGGCATGGAAATGCGCGCTTGGTACGACATCGATCCCGGTGCGCCACTTGCCGGTGGCAATGACATAAGAAATTCCGTCAACGCCATCCGCTCAATCGTCGAAGAAGAAATGGCCGCAGGCATTCCCAGCGAACGAATTGCCTTAGCGGGCTTTTCTCAGGGTGGCGTAGTCGCCCTAGAACTGGGCTTGAGTTTTAGCCAGCCTTTGGCGGGCATCATGGCGCTCTCCACTTATCTTCACGATCATGAGCAAGTCACCGAACGCCTCGCACTAGCGAATGTCGACACGCCGATTTTTATGGCCCATGGCATATCGGATCCTGTCATTCCTATCACTCGTGCGATCACATCACGCGAAGCGTTAATCCAACTCAACTACCGAGTGCAGTGGCATGAATACGCCATGGGCCATCAGGTTTGTCCGCAAGAAATAACCCATATAAGTCAATGGCTGTCGTCGATTTATCCCAACTAAGCCCGCTCGCGGCAACACCCGCTGGCTGGCTCGAAACGGTGCTGGCCAATTTCGATGATTTTCTGATGGATCATGCGTCCGCAGAGAAAAAAGCATCGGGTATGGCTATGAGTATGGTTTCTCACTACCCAGACCAGCCGTCAATTGTGCGCGCCATGGTAGAACTGGCGGTCGAGGAGTTGAACCACTATCGAGAGGTGATGCGACTGATCCTTGACCGCCAATTGACCCCAGCAGCCGACCTCAAAGACCCTTATATTCATGCCTTGAACGGCCAAGTGCGCAAAGCAGCCGAACATTTTTTGCTCGACCGCCTAGTGGTCGCAGCAGTGGTCGAACGACGCGGCGCTGAACGCTTTGCCCTAATTGCAGATAACTTAGACCGCGACCCCGCTTTAGCGCGCTTCTATCGTGCCATTGCGATCAGCGAAAAACGCCACTGGGAATTATTTCTAGATCTGGCGATAAAACACTTTGATGAGCAAGTCGTAATCGAGCGCTTTAACGAGTTAACCGAAAGAGAAGCGCAGGTCATCAAGACTTTGCCGCTGCGCGCTGCGCTGCACTAGCGCGCTATGGGTCGGGTCATCGATCAATATCTCCAGCGCCATGCAGAACCAGAGGCGTTCTGCTCGAGCTTAGGCGCGCAACCCGCTCTTGCAAAAAAACAGCGCTATCAGAATGTGCTGGTCATTCCTGCATTTGCAGAATCAGAACGCTTTTTAGCCGCCGTGCTTAGCCACTGCATGGATGCCGATCTGCTGAGCATTGTCGTCGTCAACGCCCCCGAGCAACCCACTGCTACAGAGCAGCAAATAAAATCGACTCTCAAATTACTTAGCAGCTTAAAGCACAGCGAACAAACCCCGTTGCTGGTGATTGATCGGGCCAGCCTAGGACAACGCATACCGTCTAAACAAGGCGTAGGCCTAGCGCGAAAAATAGGCACAGACATCGCCTTGCGCTTGCATCGTGACGGCCAAATTGCCTCGCCTTGGCTGTATCAAACCGACGCCGATGCGCGCCTACCCAAAGACTACTTTTCTGCTATTTCACCCCAACAACAGGGCACCGTTGTGTTTAGCCATCAGCACGTAAGCGAAGACCCAATACTTGCTCAGGCGGCAGAACTGTATGACGCGCACATGCAGTATTACGTTCAGGCCCTTGCTGCTCAGGGCAGTGCTTATGCGTATCCAACACTTGGCAGCACCATCGCAGTACACGCAGACATGTACGCCAAAGCCCGAGGTTTCCCGAAACGCAACGCCGGGGAAGACTTTCACCTGCTAAATAAGCTCAACAAGCTTGCAGCCATTACCTGGCTTAGACAGCCGACCATCGAAGTTCAGGCTCGAAGATCAACGCGGGTAGTTTTTGGCACCGGGCCCGCTTTAGAGAAAATCGCCGCGCTTCTAGAGGACGATCCCAGCGGTCACAATTATATGAGCTATGACCATCGGTGCTTTGAGCTATTGGGCAAAGCATTAAACTACCTGAGACAGAGCAGTCTCGGCAAAGAGCCCTATTCCATTAATCCAATCAACGATCCTGACCACGCGCGGGTAATGCAAATTTTGCAGCAATTGGGGCTGCAAAAAATCGTGAACGACAAACTTTACCAGCAGCCAAACGCCGCGCAACGCCAGCGTTTGGTCACCGATTGGTTTGATGCGCTGAAGACACTGAGATTTGTGCATCTTGCGCGCAGCTATTTTCCCGACACAAGCCTACGCCAAACCTTGGCACAGTTGCCTGCTCCGCTGCGCAACGAAATTACGTTCTAGGCCGGAATAGTTTAGACTCAGCGCGTTTTTTCAACGGCTTATAGTTGGGCACAGATGTGGTTCAAGCTATAGCGGTGAACCCAGTGCTCTTTCTTACGCGTACAAAGCACATCGGCATTTTAACCATGGCAACAATTTTTATCGACGGACAGGCCGGCACCACGGGTATTGAGATTGCCACCCGTCTGCGTGGGCACAGCAATCTTAAGCTCTTGCATATCGCCGACGAACAGCGCAAAGATCCAGCCATCCGCGAGCAAATGTTCCAGCAAGCCGATGTCGCAATTCTGTGCCTTCCGGACGACGCCGCCATCGCAGCCTACGCTCTGGCAAAGGGTCACTGCCGGATACTTGATGCCAGTAGCGCGCATCGCGTTGACCCTGACTGGGCCTATGGGCTACCCGAACTGACTGCCAACAATCGCGAGGCCATTGCTGATGCTGAACAGGTCAGCAATCCAGGGTGTTACCCACAGGGCTTTATACTGAGCGTTCTTCCGCTTATTGAAGCCGGCTTATTAGATGCGGCCACACCACTGCGTTGCTCCGCCGTGTCTGGTTATTCAGGCGGCGGTCGCCAGATGATCGAGTCATTCCGCGACTTTACGCCGGAGCAGGCTGACACATTCAACACCCAAGCCTACGGTTTGACCCAAAGCCACAAGCATCTGCCAGAAATGCAGCGCTACAGCGGTACCAACGTCGCACCGATCTTTATGCCAACGGTCGCCAATTACTACAAAGGCATGGTTACCAGCATCGCGCTATTCGCCAGTGAACTAAATGACGCGACACCGGCCGAGGTTCAGGCCACTCTGGCACAGCGCTACGCCGATGAACGGTTCATTCATGTTGCTCCGGTTAACGCACCCGAGCATCTGGTGAACGGGTATTTGAACCCCACCGCGTGCAATGGTACGAACAATCTGGAATTGATGGTATTTGGCGATGCACAACGCATCGTGATCAATGCGCGCTATGACAACTTAGGCAAAGGCGCCGCTGGCGCCGCCATACAAAACCTGAACATTATGCTTGGATTACAAGAGGAACTTGGACTATGACTGCTGGTGAATCAGGGCAGCCCCTGGCAAATCTGCCACACTCGGACTTACAGGCACTAGAGCGCGCTTGGTCAGACGCATTAGAGAAAGTCAGCGGTGCCAATCAACAACTGGACTTGAGCCGTGGCAAGCCAGGCGCCGAACAGTTAAGCCTTAGCGTTGCTCTGGAAGCCACAATCGCTGGCAACTACATCAGCGCCGACGGCACCGATACACGGAACTACGGCGGCTTAATGGGCATTACCGAAGCCCGCGATCTGGGCGCAGAAATAATGGGCGTGCCCGCAGCGGAGATCATGGCGGCAGGCAATTCGAGCCTGAATCTCATGCATCTCGTTTTAAGCACTGCCCTAACTCTAGGCTTGTGGGGCGACGATCGTAAATGGCGCAACAGCGAAACAGTCAAAGTACTGACGCCGGTGCCCGGCTACGATCGACACTTCGTCCTGTGCCAACACTTCGGTATGGAAATGGTCAATATCCCCATGCTTGAAAACGGTCCAGACATGCAACGCGCCGCGGAACTGGCCGCCGCAGACCCCAGCATAAAAGCCATCTGGTGCGTACCGAAATACGCTAACCCTACCGGTAACACTTATTCGGATGACGTGGTGACGGCCTTGGCCGAATTGCCGAATCGAGCGGCTGCAAACGACTTTATTGTGCTCTGGGACAACGCTTACGCGGTTCACCACTTGGAGCAACCGGGCGACACCTTGGCAAGTATTCGCGACGCCGCCACAACCGCCGCAACCGACGAACATGTTGTACAGTTCGCGTCCACCTCGAAAATCACCTTCGCTGGAGCCGGCGTCGGTTTTGTCGCCTCGGGCGCCAAAGTGCTGCAAAACCTTATGGCGCACCTAAGTGTTCAAACTGTCGGACCCGACAAAGTAAACCAATTGCGTCATGCACGCTTTCTCAATGGCAGAGTCGCTGAGCATATGGCGGCGCATGCAGAGATTCTGCGCCCTAAATTCGCACTGGTAGAAGAGATATTAACGGAGCAACTCGGCGATCTGGCGATCGCCGAGTGGACCCAACCCAAGGGCGGATATTTCGTGTCCCTAGATCTACTGCCCGGTCTCGCCAAACAAGTTGTGACCATGGCCAAAGAATCCGGCCTGGCGCTAACCCCCGCGGGTGCAACGTTCCCTTACGGCTTCGACCCCGATGACCGCAACGTGCGCATCGCGCCTACTTTTGGCAGTTTGCCAGAATTGGCCGGTGCCATGGAGATACTCACTTTATGCGTAAAACTCGCTAGTGCGCGTCAACTGCTCGCACAATCTTAGGAAAACTATGACCGATTCCACACCGGCTACTGACATCGAAAACTCAGCAACGACGGCCCCAATAGAGCGCGATCGATTTCAAGACTATGCCCTACCCGAACCGTTGATGCGTGCCATCGACGACCTTGGCTTTGAGTTTTGTACGCCGATCCAAGGCCGAGCGCTACCGTTCAGTTTGGCAGACTACGACGTTACGGGGCAGGCACAGACGGGTACGGGCAAAACCGCCGCGTTCCTCATCGCCCTGCTGACCAGATTCTGGGAAAACCCATTACCACAACCACTGCCAAGGGGCACTCCACGCGCCCTCGTGCTTGCACCAACAAGAGAGTTAGCACTGCAAATTGAAGGTGACGCAGAAGGCCTAGCGAAATATATGGGCGCCACTACTGTGAGTGTCGTTGGCGGCATGGATTTCACCAAACAACAGGAACGCTTAGCGGCAAAACCAGTGGACATATTAGTAGCCACACCCGGGCGGCTAATCGATTTCTTAGAACGACGACACGTGAACTTGAGCAAAGTCGAAAGCTTAGTCATCGACGAGGCGGACCGCATGCTGGACATGGGATTCATTCCCGATGTTCGACGTATCGTTTACCAAACGCCTCACAAACGCCATCGCCAAACTTTGTTCTTTTCAGCGACCTTTAATGAGACAGTTATGCGACTGGCACAATCTTGGACCATCGACCCGGAACACATCGTCGTCGAGCCCGATAGTGTCGCCACCGACACCGTAGATCAAAAATTCTGGCTGATCAGCGGCAACAAGCGCCAACAACTACTGCGCGACTTTCTATTAGTAAAACAGCCCAAACGCGCCATCATCTTTGCCAATCGCCGCGACCAAACGCACCGACTAGTCAGCTATCTAAGCCAAAAAGGCATTCAATGCGAGGGCTTGGCCGGGGATATCCCGCAAAAGAAGCGGCTGTCGACACTCAATCGATTTAAGGAAGGCAAGCTGCAATACCTTATCGCTACCGACGTGGCTGGCCGTGGCATCCATGTTGATGGCGTCACCCATGTGATCAACTTTGAGCTTCCAGAGGACCCAGAGGATTACGTTCACCGTATCGGTCGAACCGGTCGTGCCGGTGCTGAGGGCGTTGCAATTAGCTTTGTCTCTGAAGACGACGCGTTCAACTTGCCCGCGTTAGAGGAGTACTTAGGCAACCAAATCAAATGTGTTCAACCAGAAGACCTAAGCGATGCCACAGCGACTGAATAAGGTCAGCGCGGTGCAATCGTCGACCTCAAGCAACGATGTCTAGCGACACTCCAACAAAGGTTGCAGTTGTTCAGCACAACGCCGGGGTAGACGTCGAAGCCAATCTCAGCACGCTGACCCTACTGAGCCGCCAAGCGGCTGCAGAGGGCGCACAATTGATCACATGGGCAGAGGCGTTCGCCTACCTTGGTCGACACGAGGGCAAACAAGAGATCCTCGAAGCCTTGCCCGAAGGCGGCCCCATTTTGCGCCGCTGCCAAGAATTGGCCCAACAACTCAACTGCGCTTTGCTGCTCGGTGGATTTCATGAAGCGATCCCTGAGGATACACAACGTTGCTATAACACCAGCGTTTACCTAGATGAAACAGGTGCCGTAAAAGCGCTGTATCGAAAAATTCACCTATTTGACGTCAACATCGTGGACGGCCCGCAACTGCAGGAGTCACGCCAGACTGCCGCCGGCGACCGCAGCGTCATTACCGAAGCAGCATTCGGCACACTCGGTCTTACCATTTGCTACGACCTGCGTTTTCCCGCGCTGTATCAGGCGCTGACAGATCAAGGCGCGATCGCTCATAGCGTGCCATCAGCATTTACTGCGACAACCGGCGATGCCCACTGGCATGCGTTGTTGCGGGCCCGTGCAATAGAAAACCAGAGCTACGTTATCGCACCCGCACAACACGGCCAACACAGCGCCAACCGCTCATCCTATGGACATTCGGTAATCATCGACCCCTGGGGACGTGTGCTCGCAGAAGTCGATGACGGCGACGGTTACGCCATAGCGACCATAGACCCAGCAGCCGTTACACAGGTGCGCGAACAACTGCCCAGTCTTAAGAATCGCCAGCCGTTCAGCTAACAACAGGACGCGACCATGCCAGCCGAAAAACAAAATCGCACCACCAACAGTTTATTGTTGCTCGCTGCTCTGATCATTATTGCTGCGGGCCTAAAGTCTGCCCAAGCGCTGGTGGTACCGTTTCTGCTGTCCGTATTTATCGCCACCATCGCCGCGACCCCACTGTTTTGGCTGCGCGAGCGAGGGCTGAATAGCAATATTGCCCTGCCCACAGTCATCGTTGGCATCATTACGATACTTGCGGTACTCGGCGGTCTACTGGCGTCATCAACGTCTGCGTTCGCAGCAAAGTTACCCTTTTATCAGGAACGCTTGGCGCTGCTGCAAGCGCAGTTCATAGCCGTTCTTCAGGACTTTGATATCCCGTTAGACTTAGCCAACATGGTGACAAATCTATCACCAGGGTCCGCATTGAATTTCGCCAGTGCCACTTTGGCCGGCATTGGCGCCGTACTCGGCGACAGCCTGCTGATTACCCTGACCGTCGTCTTCATTCTTGCCGAAGCGACAAGTTTCCCGAGCAAACTAAGGCATGTTCTTGTCAACCCGCAACGCGATTTACCGTTGTTTTCTCAATTCACCGCTAATATGAACCGTTACATAGCCATTAAAACCAGTGTCAGCATCGCTACCGGCATAGTCGTCACGGTGGTGCTTTGGGCGCTGGGCGTGGACTTTCCAGTGCTGTGGGGTTTATTGGCCATGCTTTTGAACTTCATCCCAACCATCGGCTCTATTATCGCAGCAGTGCCACCGATTTTGCTGGCCGTTGTGCAAGCCGGACCAGCCACTGCCGGCGCCGTTGCAGGCAGCTTTTTTCTGATAAATCTGGTTATGGGCAACGTTGTGGAACCCCGTTTTATGGGCCGTGGCCTGGGACTCTCCACACTGGTGGTATTCCTTTCCTTAGTGTTATGGGGCTGGTTACTGGGCCCGGTGGGAATGCTGCTGTCTGTACCTTTGACGATGAGCGCCAAGATTGCTCTGGAAGCGAACCCAAACACGACTTGGATCGCCTACCTTTTAGGGCCTGCAGGATCCGAGGCTGCCCTGACATCCGACCTAGAACCGTCTGACGACACGGAACCGCCCACAGCAACCCCATGAGCAAATTCCAACGACCCAACATTCAACGCATGCAAGGGTATAGCTGGGGCGAACAGCCTCTAGATGTACAGACCATCAAGCTAAACACCAACGAAAACCCCTACCCACCCAGCCCGGCTGTGACCGATGCGCTAAGCGCATTCGCTGCGGACAGTTTACGTACCTACCCACAGCCTACCGCCGATGCCTTACGCGAGCAGATCGCCGAACTGCATGGACTCAGTAAAAACCAAGTTGTGGTCACCCACGCGGGCGACGAAGCATTGCGTCTTGCGGTTACCGCCTACGTCAGCCCAGGCGGAACCTTCGCCGGTACCGACCCCAGTTATTCGCTCTATCCAGTACTTGCACAAATACAAGACGCGCAAACATTTAACATAGATTTAGAGGCCAATTGGTCTATCCCTACCGACTTCGCCGCGCGCGCCAGCGCGGAGAACGCACAACTTACCTGCCTCGTTAATCCACACGCGCCTAGCGGTCGGTTCACCCATGCCGAAGATTTGCACCAGATCGCAAGAACCATCAGCGGTGTATTGCTGATCGATGAAGCCTACGCCGACTTCATTGATCCAGAGATCGGTTACAGCAGTCGCGAGTTCGTAGAGCAGCACGACAACGTTTTGATATTGCGCACCTTCAGTAAGGGTTACAGCCTTGCTGGCTTACGACTGGGCTATTTGCTTGGCGATCAGGAACTGATCACGCCCATTTTGGAAAAAACCCGCGACAGTTATAACGTTGACGCCATTAGTCAGAGCCTCGGCATCGCCGCATTAAAGGATCAAACCTACGCGCGCTCCACCTGGAAAAAGGTGCGCGAACAACGCCAACTGCTGGCGCAACAGCTCGCCGCACTCGGCTGGTCGTGCCTTGCCAGCGAAGCCAACTTTTTGCTGACAACACCGCCGAGCGACAGCATCGGCGCCGAAGCCATCTATAAGACGCTCAAAACCGAAAATATATTGGTGCGTTATTTCGATCATCCGCGCCTGAATGACAAATTGCGCATCAGCATTGGCACAGAAAAACAAAACCAAATACTGCTGAAGAACCTCCGGCGCTTTAGTAGTTGACCGTGAGGCAACTCAACCATGAGCAAACATCTACCGCACGCCACCGACATTGAGACCATGCCGGTCGAACGCATGCAACAGTAATTTAATAACCATGCGATCCGACTGACCCGATCTCTCAGCGAGGTGGCGGGACTCCAGAGCCTGCACAATAATTCCGCACAGGATCCGGTTTATCTTACGGGTGGCGAATCCGCAGCGGTAGGCGTCGTTCATTACCCAGATATCGACCAAGTCGCGTGGTCGCCGCAGGCCCAGCGACTGGGATGATATTCACGAAGTGACTTCTCGAGGCCGCTAGAGTTTGGCCTTAGGTACTAAGTCGAGTACCCTGTTTTTTTACGAATTTTGGAGGGATATATGACGCAATTACCTGCAGTGAGTTTAGCCGCCGTTCCGGGCCGCAGACTCAAAACTATAGAGATAGCCCAAGAAATAGAACGTCGGGGTTTCCCGGGCATCTTCGGCCCCAGCCTCGGGGACAGTTTATCGCTGTGCAATGCCATAGCACTGAGCACTAGTGACGTCATGATCGGCACCAGCATTACCCCGATCTATACCCGCAATGTGACAGACTTTGCACAAACCGCAGCGTTTCTCCACGAAGTGTCCAATGGCAGATTTCGTTTTGGTGTGGGCGTCAGTCACGCGCCTGCGCTCAACCGCATGGGCATCACTGCAGGCAAGCCGCTCGGCGATATGCGCCAGTTTGTCGAAGATATGCACGCGGTACCCCGAGTGGGCGATCTCCCACCGATCGTGCTGGCGACGCTGCGCGACAAAATGATTCAACTGGCTGAAGAAATAGGTGGCGGCATGGTATTTGCCAATGGCGCGCGCTCTTATATGGGACACTCTCTGGGAAACTTAAGTGCCGAAACCAAAGCCAGCGAGGACTTCTTTATCGGCAACATGGTGCCCACCTGCATCAGCGATGACAAAGCGGCAGCCGCCGCGGTGAATCGTAAAACGCTGACCAGCTACGCGTTCTTACCCAACTATCGTAACTACTGGAAACAAGCCGGTTACGAGGAAGAAATGAACGCCGTTGAAGTCGCTATTGCTGAAAAGGATTACGACCGTGTGCCTGAGTGCTTGTCAGATCGTTGGCTCGCCGACACCACTTTATTCGGCAGCGCCAACGAGGTTCGCGAAGGCATCGAGGCATGGTTTGATGCGGGCATAAAGACCCCTATTGTTGTGCCTTCGTCCGCTGCGGGCGGTCAAATCCAAGCGCTTGAGGAATTCTTTGCACTCTGGGATTAATGGTCACACGCACCCTTACGCTTCTGCGCCACGGCGATGCCTTAACAGCAACGCCCGGCGCAGGGGATTACCATCGACAGCTCAGCGAGCGCGGCACCGACGATATACAGCGCTTGTTGAAGAAATGTTTGCACATAAACCTGCGCGCCGACTGGATCTATGCCAGCCCAGCGGCACGCACTCGGTCGAGCGCGCAACCCTTTAAAAGTGCTTGGAATTGCATAAGCGTCGAGAACGCAGACCTATACCTTGCGCACGAAGATCAGTTGCTGANCACNTTGCGACAAACACCTGCAGACGTCGCGCACGTTCTAATGGTGGGACATAACCCCGGTTTGAGTTATCTCGCAAGCTTACTGAACAACGAGCANCAACTCATTGAACTGCCCACCGCCGCATTGGCTAGCTTCCAAACCTCTGCCGAATGGTTAAACCTCGCACACCGCAGCGCTGCGCTGACCCTAAAGTTAGCCCCAGCCGATTACTGAGGCTTAGCGATGTACGCCAGATAAAATCCGTCCCAGGGGCCATCGGGCATAATCCGCACCGTATGGTTCAGCTGCGAATGCAGATCTTTACCCATCCAGCACGTGAGCCCCGGCATCGCGTTTTTAGGCGCGTTATCGATCGGCAACAGCAACGCATCGCTTTTCTTGAGCAACGCATTAACCACCAACTCATTTTCTTCAGGCGCAAAGCTGCAGGTGCAATACACCAGCACACCACCGGGCTTTAATGCCGCGTAGGCGGAGCGCAGCAAACTTTTCTGCTTGCGTTGCGCCTCGCGAACTTTACGCAAGCTCCAATGCGCAAAGCTTTGTGCGTCGTGCCAGCGCATGCGTGACTCTGACGAGCACGGCGCGTCCAACAAAACACGGTCAAACCGGTCGGGAACCGCACGGCCAACGCCGCGACCGTCACGCTGATAAAATTGCACATTAGTGACACCACAGCGNCGAAGATTCGCCTGCATACGATGAAATCGTCCGCGAATAGGCTCCACCGCAGCGATGCGTCCGGTATTCTGCATCCGCGCGGCCATGGCCAAAGTCTTGCCGCCGGGCGCNGCCGCGAGATCCAGCACTTCCTCATCCAACACGGGCGCAAGGGTTTTTACTGCAAAGTAACTGGACGGGTTTTGAATGTAGATCGCGCCCTCAGTGGCCGCAGGATGTTGCGCAATGGGATGGTCAACAGNCACCTGATANAGCTCCGCAAGACCCATTACCGGCTCNCCTCCCAAGTCGGCAGCCCGCAGTTGCGAGGTCTGTAAGGGGTTTAGCCAATAGCAGCGATACGGGGTCTCCGACATTTTTCGCAGTATTGCGCTGGCTTGAGCACCGCCATAAATGTCCTGCAGCCGCGAGCAAAAAGCTTCTCGGTCAGCCAATGCGCTGGGCACACAGTCATTCAGCGCCTGCACAAGTGAAGCGTGCAGCGCGGGTTGCACGTTCTTAGTTATCGCCATGCTAGGCTCTGTAAAAATTCAAGGAAAACANGATGCAACTTGTAAAACCTGCTCTAGACGTCGGTCTTTATACCAATGATCTGGATCCTATGTTGACCTTCTGGCAACAACAAGCAGGGATAACGTTTACCGAATTGTTGCCGGTCGGAGGCGGCGTACACCAGCACCGTCATGCCATCGGCAACAGCGTGCTAAAGATCAATCACAGTCGCACACCACTCCCAGCAGCACCCTCTGGATTAGCCCAACTGGCCTTATTCAACAACCAGGCCGCCGAACCCCAGCAACTCCTCGACCCAGACGGCAACGCGGTTGAACTGAATCCACACCACGATCTGGCACCGAATCTACGGCTCACATTGCGGGTTAATAATCGAGCTGCGAGCGAACAGTTCTACGCCAAGGCCTTAGGCCTCGAGCNCAACAACCTAGGGGCTTTCCTCGTTGGCGCATCCGAGATCGTGCTGCGCGAAGGCGCTGTAGGCGAGGTTGTGCAGAAAGCGACCGGTTTGCGATACATGACCTTTCAGGTCGCCGACGTAGTCCGCGNGCACCATTNAATTATTGCCAATGGTGGTCGCGAAGGCNTGGCACCGGTGCGTCTAGGCGATGTGGCCTACATCTCTTTCGTACGCGATCCCGACGGCAACTGGATTGAAATCAGCCAGCGCAAATCCATAACCGGTTCACTGGAGTGATTTCTGAGCTGCATCACAGTGTCAGAACTAGACACCATATGGTCGCCGCTATACCTTAACAACACTCAAACCGGAGCGAACCCATGAGCTTTCTATCCTTCGTTATCTTAGTTGTTATCGCCTACCTAATTTGGCGTATCAGTGATCAACTCCCGGATGTCTTGTTTCGNCTGAGCGAAATCCAAAGAGACATTGCCGATATTCGTAAAGGTCAAAACGCCGAATCAGCTGCTGACGACCCCAAGACGGACTGACCTATGCGCTTTAAATTATCAATGGCGCGAACCCTGAAAACGCTGTGTCGCATCATGCCGCTGGTCGCTTTGAGCACAGGGGCATCGGCTGCAGACCGTTTCGCAAAGGTGGAAATCAAGGCGCAGCAGGTTCGAGATCATGTGTACATGCTGACCGGGTCCGGCGGTAACATCGGCGTGAGCATAGGCAACGACGCGACGATGATCATTGATGATCAATTCGCCCCACTTAGTGAAAAAATTCTCGCGGCTCTGCAAAAACTCGGTGGCGGTCGGCCCGCAATGATTCTGAACACCCACCTACACGGTGATCACACCGGAGGTAACCCGTTCTTTGGTCAAACCGGTACCATTATCGCCCACGACAACGTGCGCCAGCGCTTAGCCGCACAAGGCCAACTGCCGACGATTGGCTTACCCAANATCACNTATCANCAACANTTNCANCTGCATATCAATGATGAGCGCGTAAGNGTNCGCCATATGCCNGCGGGGCACACCGATGGNGACAGTGTTGTCTTGTTCGAAAACGCCAACGTGGTACATATGGGCGACCATTTCTTCAACGGCGCGTTTCCGTATATCGACATTGCCAACGGTGGCAGCGTCAACGGATTTGTACGCAATCTGCACGAGCTGCTGGCCACCTTACCGCAAGACGTTTTAATCATTCCTGGCCATGGCCAAATGGGTAATGTCGATGATTTACGCAGCGCGCTCGAGACGATTGAAACCACTCAGGCCATCATTAACANTGGGATCAACNAGCAACTCTCCGATGCACAGATCGNCGAAAATTTGCGTGCCTACAACAGTTGGGGGCAAGGCTTTATCAGTNTCCAGCGCTGGATAGATATTATCCGTGCAGACCGACAAGCCTATCCAAGCGCATCATGAATTCGCCACTGGAGTTGTTTCAGATTGATCGGGCGCGCGCTCGAGAGGCCGGTGANCCAATGGCNGCGGTCTGCGTCCTCGCCACNGTNGATGAGTATGGCCAGCCCGAGGCACGAACCCTAGTGTTACGCCAAGTCGAGGACGATCTTGCGCTGTTCGTACACGAAAGCAGCCCGAAGTGGCAACAAATCCAACGCGGCGGATCGATCAACACCTACTGGCCGAGTATCGAAATTCAGTATCGCATGCAGTTCTCTACTGTCCCCATCGACCCTGCTGTGGTCGCCGCGAGCTGGCAATATCGCCCGGACACACCGAAACGCATGGATTGGTTTTACGACTTAAAGCAACCCCAGAGCACAGTTATAGGCAGCCGCAAAGAGCTGGAGCAAAGCCTCGACGAGCTATCGTTGCCCGACCCGCTTACCGCGCCAAACACTGCGCGCGGCCTACTCGTCAAGCCCACTAGATTAGAACGGCTGGATTTAAACGAACTGAGCGGACTGCATGATCGCAGACGCTACACCTTGGTAGACACGCAATGGCAGGAAGACATACTGGTGCCTTGAGCTAGCGCCCTCCAAGCTTCAACGGAACGTCAGCGTTTCCAATTCGGCGGTGACAATCCCCTTTAAGTTTTTGAAGCAAACCTCTTTAGCAACGTCAACGAAACCCACCATAAACGGCGCATCGGCCTGATCTTTGCGTACCGCCCCGTATAACGTCGGCCATACCCCCTCCTGGCCAAGTGAGCGCACCGACAAATAGTCGTTCTGCAGATACTCGTGCAGAGCCCAATTCGGCAAGCAGGCAACGCCTCGGCCACTGGCCACCAACTGCACAATCATGGTTGTGAGTTCAGCGTGTCTGACGCGCGCCGGTTCAACCCCAGCAGGATCCAAAAAGCTGGTGAATAGATCGAGGCGGTCGCGGTCAACGGGATAGCTGATAATTGTTTCACCCGCCAAGTCCTCAGGCTCAAGCCATTCCTTGGTGACCAGATCGTGATTCTTTGCCACAGCAAGTTTGGCTTCGTAACTGAACAATGGAAAATAGTGGATGCCCGGCTCATCGACCGGATCGGCCGTAATCACCAAATCCAAATCACCCCGCGCCAGCGCCGGCAGCGGCGCAAAATGAAACCCACTGGCAATGTCTAATTCCACATCGGCCCACTGATCGCGGTAGGCATCAATCGCCGGCAACAGCCATTCAAAACAACTGTGGCATTCAATCGCCATGTAAATGCGCCCAGATTCTCCGCCCGCTAGCCGCTGCAAATCCAGCTCGGTGCTGTGAACCAATGGCAACGTCTGATCCGCAAGCGCCAATAGCCGGTTGCCCGCACTGGTAAAGCGAACGGGCCGTGTCTTACGGACGAACAATGCGCATCCGATGCGAGTTTCCAACTCTTTCATTTGATGAGAAAGAGCAGATTGAGTGAGGTGCACGCGCTCCGCAGCCTCCACCAGACTGCCACTGTCACGTAATGCCGCTAGAGTACGCAGGTGTCTGAGCTCGACTTGAGACATGATTTACTTTCACTTTTGAACGAACTGAACATGCAGTTTATTCATATTCGAAAAAAAGGCCACAGCAAGATCGCCAGATCGAGTGCAGAGTCAGGGGCCCTATCTGTCCGCAGTACGACAAACTTCGAATCGCGCATCTGTAAACTCTTAACACCCGAATTAAGAGATTTAGCGCTTAT
>PBQQ01000046.1 GCA_002725095.1 Gammaproteobacteria bacterium | reverse complement strand
GTGTTTTGCGGGTCGAAGAGTATAAGGCGACGCGCGAACCGGGTGTCGCTTTAAATCCCGTCGATTGGGGTCAATGCCTTATTTATGCGGCGTTATTAAGCGAGCAACAATCGTTGAGCACGATTGAACTCGCAGTGATTTATGTGCATCCGGACTCTTTAGCGGAACAGCGCTTCGAGTATTCAATTCGTGCCGATGTAGCAAAGCAAAGTCTGGCGTTGGCGTTGCTTTGCTATGAAGTCAGGTTGCGCCGGCATCGATTGCGATGTGAGCGTCGGGTGGACTGGATGCAGGCACGCGAGTTTCCCTTTGCGCGATTCCGTTCGGCGCAACGATCGATGGCCCAGCAGGTGTTCCAATCCTTGCGCGACGGTGAGCACTTGCTGCTCGAGGCGCCGACGGGTTCGGGCAAAAGCATGGCAACGATTTATCCGGCGTTAAAGCTCATGCAGCCAAGCCAGCAACTGTTCTTTCTTACCAATAGGAGTACAGGCGCAGATGCGGCGTTAAACAGCTTGAGACTGATCGCAGACTCGTCCAACCCAATCAGCGTCGTGCAGCTCACAGCGCGAGGAAAAGTGTGTCAAAACGAGGGCGCACCTTGTGAACCGAAAACGTGTCCGGGTTGCAACAATTACTATGCGCGGGCGCCATATGCGATCAATCGCTTGCTGGAGTGTGGCATTGCTGATCGCGTTATGTTGCAGCAGGTGGCCGCTGAGTTCGCTGTTTGCGCTTTTGAACTGAGTTTAGATTTCGCACTTTGGGCCGATGTGATTATTGGTGATTACAATTATCTGTTTGACCCATTTGTAAAGCTGCAAAGATTTTCGGACGCGTCTAAACACTTGCTATTGATTGATGAGGCGCACCAGTTGAGCGGTCGTGTGACTGCAATGCTCAGCGCAGAATTGGCGTTGGACACAAAAGCGGTGTTGCTGGATTCGCCAAACGATGACTTTAGTGCCGCGGCCAATGGCGTATTCGATGCGGCTCGCGCGATCGCGTCGGGCGCGGATGAAACGCTCAGCCGCGTGATCGAGCGGCCGTTGCCGCTTGAAGCCGCAGCCGAGCGTCTGATTCATTGTGTGGAGGCTTTGCAGCTATTCGAGACCCTTGACGCGCAGGGGCTCGACCTTTACTTCGCCTGCGCACGTTGGGTGCGCAGCTTGGATTGGTTTCAGCCGTCGCAATATCAACATCTGAGCATTGAGCATCCGCAGGGATTAACGATTCAGCGCTTGTGTTTGGATTCTGGTGACTACATTAGCGATGTCCTGAAGTCGCATGCCGCCAGTATTCGATTGTCCGCAACGGTGTCGCCGCTGGCGCTGTATCAACGCTTGCACGGATGCCCTGAACAACAAGGTGAACGCGCCACCTCACCGTTTGCCGCAACCCAAAGTGCAGTGCTGATCGTGCGCGACATACCCACCTACTTTCGGCAACGCAGCAACAGCCTGCCCAAGTTGAGCGAGTTAGTGAATGCGCTGATTGAGGCCCAACCCGGGCGCTACCTTATTGCGTTTGCGTCTTACAGCTACCTGAATATGTTTGCGCAACAACACAATCCCGTGGGCCATGTCTTTCGCATACAAAGTAGCGGAGAGCGAGCCGAGGAGTTACAGCAGCACAAGCGATTTGTCATGGGCGAACCGTCGGTCGTTTTTGGTGTGGTTATGGGTGGCAGCTTTAGCGAATCGATTGAATTTGGTGAAGGGCAGTTATCGGGCGTTATTGTCGTTGGTATTGGCTTGCCGCCACCGTCGTTGCAAGGTGATTTGACCGCCGAATATTTTGATGAAAACGCAGGCGAAGGTTGGGGTCAGATGGTGGCGTATACGCAACCGGCGCTGACAAAGGCGATTCAAATGGCTGGGCGGCTGGTGCGCTCGGAATACGATCGAGGAGTCATTTGCTTAGTGGATGAGCGTTTTTTGCNGCCGCAAANNCAAGGGNTCTTGCCCNCGCANTGGAACACCAAGNGNCTTACGNTGCGGCAGGNGCAATCAACAGTGAATGACTTTTGGCGCATGGTATAGTGCGCAACCCTTAAGAAGCTTGCTCCATGATCCGCCGCACGAAAATCATCTGCACCATTGGCCCNGCCACGACCAGTTTCCAAGCGCTCAAAGCGCTCTATGAGGCCGGAATGAACGTGGTGAGACTGAATATGTCGCATGCTGATCATGCGACATCACTGAAGATCATCAACTGGATTAAAACTTTAAACCGGCAAATCCCATACCCAATACCTATATTGTTGGATACTCAAGGGCCGGAAATTCGCACCGGTGTCCTNGCTAATCCAATGCAGCTTAATACGGGTGACGTNGTTACCCTAAGTGTCCGTGACTCTGAGCTGGTCGAGCAAAAATCCATACAAGTGAATTACAGCGAGCTTGTTGATGTTGTTGATGTGGGTCGCATAATTACCGTGGATAACGGTTTAATGAATTTCAAAGTGCTGCAAAAGAAAGAACATCAATTNACCTGTGAGGTCATTGATGGCGGCACCTTGGGCAGTCGAAAGCATGTAAATCTGCCCGGTGTCCGAGTGAATTTGCCCGCGATTACCGCTAAAGACGAACGCGACATACAATTCGGTTTGGCAAACGACGTAGATTTCATCGCGCTGTCATTTGTCCGCAGCCCGGATGATGTGGCGCAGTTACGCAAGTTACTCGGCAAGAAACAGCAGTCGATTAAGATCATCGCGAAGATCGAGGACCGGGAGGGCGTCAATAATATTCANGACATCGTGGCGCTGTCGGATGGCATCATGGTTGCGCGAGGCGATCTAGGTATCGAGACCGACATTACCGACCTGCCCAACATTCAGCGTCGTTTAGTGCATGCGAGTGCGAAAGGTGGCGTGCGCTGTATCGTTGCAACGCACCTGCTGGAATCTATGATTGAGCATCCGATACCGACGCGCGCCGAGGTCACTGATGTGGCAAATGCGATCTACGAAGGCGTGGATGCCGTCATGCTGTCTGGTGAGACCAGTGTTGGTAACTATCCGGTGCGCTGCGTTGAGCAACTTCATAAAATTGCGAAAAATGCCGAGCGCTTTTCTGGTTTAGGTTACGAGAAAGCGTTGACGGTTAACGTNGACAAGCAACATGTNGCGGTGCATGCGGTGGCTCTGGCTGAGGCGCTCAATGCCAAGGGCATTGTGGTAATCACCCGTCGCGGTCTTACAGCTGATTTTGTAACCAGTGCGCGGCCACATAGCGTGCCGGTGTTTGCGTTTACCAATAACAGTCAGACGCGCCGCCGATTGGCCCTGAATCGTGCCGTATATGCGCATCGAATGGCGTTTAGCAGTGATCCAGAGAAGACCCTGCAACGAGCCTTTGATTTATTGCGGGAGCGAGAGGGTCTAAGCGAGGCGTGTAAATTAGTGGTTATCTCGGACGTGCTAGCGAATCAACCGACCGACGCCATTCAAATTCGCAATCTTACNTAAAGCGATTGTAGAGCTAGAGACTGCTCAACATGCGNGTGGCGGCCAGCAGCAACATCAGCGCAAACAATTTCTTTAGCGTCGCGGCAGGGACGCGTTGCGCAAATCGCACACCCAAAGGCGCTGCGATAACTGCGCCCACAATTATGGGCAGNACCGCCTCTAGATCAATCCAGCCCAACATCGCTATTGCAGTTGTGGGTTGATCCGACAAACCATAAGACAACGCTCCAAANAGAGCGAGCGGAACACCTAAAGCGCTCGCCGTGGCCGTGGCCTGATGNGGAGCGATATTGAAGAAGGTGAGCGTTGGCACCAAAATATTGCCGCCGGCTATGCCCACTAAGGCCGAGACGCAACCTGTTGCCGTTCCAATAACGACGGCCAGACGAGTCCCTGGGAACTGCCTGTTAGGGGTGGGTTTCCACTGTAAGAACATCACCACGGCGACCGCGAGGAGAAATAAGCCAAAAAACACTTTCAAAAAGCCGATCGGCAGCATGGGCGCAAAGTAGCCGGCCAGCGGACTGCCGATGATAAGCCCTGGGAGTAATCGCCGTGCCGCGACAACATTCACCCTTTTTGCGCGAATTTGTGTGATCGCGGCGGCGGCAGTGGTAAAGATGATGCATGCCAGCGAAGTAGCAACGGCGACGATGAGTGTATTTTCTTGGGTATGGCGGTCAATTTCCGCAAAATACAGGGCCAGCGCGGGAACGATAACGATGCCGCCNCCTATGCCCAGTAATCCGGCGAGAAANCCGCTGGTTATCCCGAGGCAAAAACAAAAGGCGATGAAGAATATTGTTTCCAAGTAGGCTGTTTTTTCCGTTTACTCTCGGACAACATAAAGCACTCGAATCCTAAAGAGCAACATGGAAGTTTTTAGAACACACTTNTTTTTTCTGTTTATTGGATACACATCGTCGGTCTTTGGCGCCGAGGTGATGTTAGCGAATGGTGATCGCTACATCGGTGATGTCGTCGACGGGGTATTGAGCGGCAATGGCACCTACATATGGTCAGCTGGAGATCGTTATGAAGGATCCTTCCTAAATGACCAGCCAGATGGTCCCGGCGTTTATAAGTGGGTGGATGGCCGTGTCTATACGGGCGAGTTNAAAAACGGCATTCGTCAGGGCCAAGGCAAGCTCCGATGGGCGAATGGTGATTTATACGAGGGCGCTTTCGCAGCGAACGCTATGCATGGATCAGGCCTTTTTGTTTGGGCCAACAAAGACCGCTATCAAGGTGAATTTAAAAATAACAAACGAGTAGGTCGCGGTAGCATGCTATGGCATACCGGCCAAGCTTATGACGGTATGTTTGACAATGGCCGCATGCACGGGGAGGGCCACCTAAAATACGTTGACGGCAGAGAGTACGTTGGGACCTTTGTTGNGGATGCTAAGAGCGGCGAGGGTACTTTTAGCTGGCCGAACGGGAATCGCTACGTGGGTGCATTTGCGACAGATCAACGNNCCGGCGGCGGTGTTTTTTTGTGGCGAGACGGTACCGTCTATCGTGGCCAATTTAGCGGCAACAAGCAGCATGGCTACGGGGTAAAGGAGCAAACCAATGATGTGTCGGAGCTGCAGGTCTGGCGAGNCGGCGAATTGGTTAGCTCTACGCGGATTGAAGAAAACCAGTACTGTGCGTTGCAGCATTTAGAGCGGTCGTGGATGTTCTCTGCCAGCTCCTGCGTTAATGGAATGGCTCACGGTGCCGGCATTGCGGTGAGCTTGGACGGTGACTTTGTTGTCGCTGAAGGACGCTTTGTCTTGGGGCAATTTGTTGCGGGCGAACTGATCGAAATACCGCCAAATGTCCCGCGCACTAAGGCGGTCCGCAACAGTGGCTAACGAGTTACGACTGTCCGGCTTCACGGTGAGCCAAACCCTGCGCGACTCCGACGACGAAGTGGTTGTTTTGGGCTACCAGNAAGCNCTGAACAAACGGTGTTTTATTCGAGCCGTCAGATCACCGGAAAAATTGCAGTTTCTGCAAACCGAAATCGATGTGCTTAAAGGGTTTGCGCATGACAACCTACTGCAGCTTATCGATCACGGACAACAAGGGCCGTGGCACTACAGTGCGGTCGAATACGTCAGTCAGGGGCGCTTGGCTGATCTTTTACACCAAGGGCTGTCGCTAAAGCAGTTAATCCAAATCGTTAAAGACGTTGCTTTTGCGCTGCAGCAATTACATGACGCAGGCTTCGTGCACAGTGCGCTCTCCGCAGACCGAATACTCGTGCGTAGCGACGGCCGTGCCGTGCTCACGGGGTATCAATGGTGCGGAAAACTAGACCCACAAAACCTCAACCCCAGCCTATTGCCGGACCGCTTCGCCCTCTCAGGCTTTTGTAGTCCAGAACTGCTGCGTGGTCAGCAACACCAAGCGGCAAGTGATTACTTCAGCCTCGGCGCGATCCTATATCAGGCAATTGTAGGCCAGTTGCCCTTTTCCGGCGGGTCTCGTACCGAACTGTATGAGCACATTACCCAGCGGCCTTTGCCGGCATTGCCACAGCAATTTGCGTTTATAAGGCCCTTGCTGGAAAACCTGCTTGCCGCGCGTCCGGAACAGAGAATCGGTACTTACGAAGAACTTTCTACCTGCCTTGATCAGCTGGTTGCGGGGCAGGACTGGCCGTCGATCACGCTGCGCAGCGATGATATTGCGAGCCAAGAGGTACGCGCGCTAGGCGGTAACTTGCTGACGACAGATGGGGATGGACGCCCAAGCAAGCGGACCTTGCGGCGCAAGCGGCGGCAGCGGCGCACTGCAATTGGTTTCATGGTTGGGGCATCGCTGGTTTTAGCTGTCGGTCTCAGTTACATGGTCCAGCCGCTGGGTTTACTCAGTGTCGATGCGCTCGCAGCGTCTCTGGGGTTAGCGGAAGATCCAGAACTCGTCACCGCATGGGATGAGGCCCAGGCGCTGCGACAGGATCCTAATCAGGGCTTGACGACCATCGCCGCGGCGTATCAAAGAGTACTGGCTTTGGAGCCCGAACATAGGCCGGCACGCGAAGCGCTGACCGCGCTTATAGCGGAATGGAAACAAGGCATCTCTAGCGCGCTGGTCAACGACAATACAGATCTGGCCGCGACGCGGTTGGGCGAGGCGATCGCCTTGCTGCCCAACGATGCCGAGATCAATTTATTGTCCCTACAATTGCAGAACCGTTATCGCGCGGAGCGCTTGCTGAAAAGCACCGAGGCTCTGCTCACCAGTCACGGTTTGAGCGATCCGCCGAGTGCAGCAGCGGCGATTCAGTCCTATCAAGAAATTTTGCGCTTAGCGCCAAGTCATCCAGGTGCTTTACAAGGCTTAAATACGCTGGCGCGCCATTATGTCGATTTATCCAAGCAAGCGGCTAACGACGGCATGGTTGCGCAGGCCATTCGGTTTCTTGAGCGGGCCGCGGCGGCCAATCAGTCGCTGCGTAGCTTAGACGATGCGCGTCAACTGATTTCTAAGGCGACAACTATAAAAGCGGCAATTGATGAATTGCTCGTGCAAGGCGATCAATTTAGACAAGCGGACTTGCTCGTGCGACCCAAAGGTGAAAATGCGGTTGCACGATTTCAGCAAGTACTGGCGACCGACCCAGACAACCCAACTGCGCTCAACGCGATGAGCGAGATTGCTCAGCGCATACAACGCCAGGGCCAGCAGTTGTTGACTACGGGTCAGCTCGAGACCGTTGATGCACTGGTACGAGACGCCTCCAGTGCTGGGGTGGGGGAAGAGGTCGTGGAGCGATTGCGTGTAGCGCTTTTGAATGAGAGGCAGCGGCTTAAAACCGTCGCTGAACTGTTATTAACAGGCAAAGAACTTTTGAGTAAAGGGTTATTAACGGAGCCAAGTTCAGGCAACGCGGTCATTGTATTGCGCAATGTGCAGCAGCTCGATCCGGGCAATGCCAGCGCTGGGTTGCTTTTGCAGCAATGCGCAGAGCGCTTGGTTAAAGTAGCCACCGAGGCGCGCGCATTCGGAATGCTCGCGGATGCCGATCAATACCTTGCACTTGCGTTGTCGATACAACCCGACTCACCTGAGTGGCTTGAACTACAGCGCCAATGGCAACGTTCCTAGAGTGATTGCATTTGCCCAACCTGCCTCCTATATTTCGCACCACCAAGCATTTAGAGGCCGCTCATGGCTGTAGAGATCCCTTACCGCAGAGAATTAGACTTCGAATATGGGCAGGTTGATACGCTTGCTCCGGGCATTCGGCGGGTTATCGCGAACAATCCCGGGCCTTTTACATTCAGCGGTACCGGAACCTATATTCTTGGCACCGGTAAGGTTGCTGTTATTGATCCGGGGCCGGACGATCAGGAGCATATTGACGCGATTCTGGCGGCGTTAGAGGGGGAATCTATCTCGCATATTCTGGTGACCCATACGCACATGGATCATTCGCCCGGCTGTAAAAAGCTGCAGGCCGCATGCGACGCCCCAACCTATGCCTACGGCCGCCACGGCGCCGGCAAAATTGAGCAAGGCATTAACGTTGAAGAGGGCGGAGACATGGACTTTGACCCCGATCATCTCGTTCGTCATGGCGATATTATTGAGGGCGGCGATTGGTCAGTGGAGTGCGTGTACACGCCTGGTCATACGTCTAATCACATGTGTTTTGCGTTACGAGAACAAAAAGCTCTGTTTTCTGGCGACCACGTTATGGGGTGGTCTACCAGTATTGTTTCGCCACCGGACGGCGATATGTCCGAATACATGGACAGTTTAGAGTTGCTACTGGATCGAGATGATGTCATCTATTGGCCAACCCATGGCCCGTGTATCGAAGAGCCAAAAGCCCACGTGCGGGCGTTTATTCAACACCGCCAAGAGCGAGAACAACAGATTATCGACTGTTTAGAACAAGGCATTTTCAATATTCGCGAGATGGTACCGGCCATGTATCACGATACGCCAGAGTTTATGTATCCAGCCGCCGCGCGAAGCGTGCTGGCGGCCATGGATAATTTGCTGAAAAAGCAGCGCGTTGTCTTGGCAAGTGGCGCTGGGCTAGAGGGCGAATACCGCTTGGCATAACGCTAGGGACGTATCGCGTCTAAGCGCGCCTCGGTTTCGGCTAGGGGCAGTTGCACAACCATTGCAACACCCGACGCATCGGGCAGATTTACCGCTTTGGCCACACCGCCGTGATAGTCGGCAATAACCCGGACCACATACAATCCAAGACCAAAGTGCAGACGGTTTTGCGGGCCCCGATGGCTGACCATAGAGTCGAAAGCAGACTTTAAAACTTGCTCACTCATTACCGGGCCGCGGTTCGAAACCGAGATCTGTAAGGTTTCTGCGAAGCAGTCCAGTTGCACCCTTATGGCTGTACCTTTGCGATGAAAATCCACCGCGTTGTCGACCAGTTTGTCCATCAGTTGCTCAATGCGGAAGTCGGCAATCATGGCAATGGCGGGTCGATCAGGGCCGGCGTAAATCATACGTGTGTCTTTGTGCGCGAGCGCGCAGTTTGATACGTAACTGCCCAGGAAATTATCGAGATCTACGGCTTCTAATTCTTCGGTCTCTAGCGATTCCTCAAGATTGGCCGCATCGGCTAGGTTTTGCACGATAGAGCCTATTCTATGTACGCCACGTTTCGCGCTGGCGAGATATTTACTGTCGTCAACCTGAGGGAATTCTTCTGCGAGATTTTGCAGCGACGTGCTGAGGGTGTTCAAGGGGTTGTTTATTTCGTGTCTGAGCGTCCTTGGCATACTTTCTAAGAACGTATTGTGTTGATGCAGTTTCTCCAGCATGTTCGACACACTTCTTGAAAGGTCGCCAATTTCATCGCCGGCATTGATCTCACTTTTGAGTTCGGCGCGACGCAGTCGCCCATAGTGGTCGATCGCTGCAGATGCTTCTTGGCGCAAACTGCCTATTCGCCATGCCAAGCGGCCGGCAAACCCAAGCAACGCCACAAATACGGCCACGAGGCTGAGCACCGATAACAGCAGTACCTGTTCCAGCGATGTGCGCTGAAATTTCAGGATGTTGTCGATGTCTTGCTCTACGACTACGGTGCCGATCACCTTTTCGGCTGAAACGATGGGGTGAGCGGCAAGGATCATTTCCTGATCCGCAGAGATCCGATTCCTAAGCGCAATGGGATCGCCATTCAGGCTCTCGCGTATCACACGTGCTGCAGCCGAATTTTGTTCATCCGNGGCTTGGGNAACAGTGGATGCTGCGTTTTCACTCGAAATTAAACGATGTAACCAAGGTCGGATGTTGGTGAATAGCGTCGAAATATCGACCCCTGACGCTGGCGGTGCTGAATTCGACTTAGGAGACTGTATTGCCCCAGCTTCCGCGCGCACCCGAGCTTGACTGTCGATCACCAAAATTCTTGCGCCAGAATAGCCAAGACCCTGCACAATGTTGCGCACTTCTGGTGTGCCGAGGACCACCAAGTCGAAGCTCTCTTTGCCGGCACTGGGCAGCGTTCGAGTNGTGCGCACCGTTTCGCGGATCGCCGNGTCATCGACATCCACGAATGTCATGCCGAAATAGCGCCGCGAACCCAAAAGCGCAAGTGGAAAACGGAATTCAACCAACACTTCNTCGACACTGGGCAGCATNGCGCCTTGAATTCTGTTGTCGGCGACACCTGAGGCGGCNTATCGCCACTGTTCGTCCATGGCGAAGCCGGTCATGACATTAGACGGCTGAAAAACCAAACTTACCCGACCGTCCTCGCCATCGGCGCGGATAAAGTTAAGTTGAATATGATCTGCATTATCCAGTCGCAGGTATTCCGGATCACGATAGACCACCGATTGGTCGCGAATACGCATGAAAACGTAAAGGTAGTCATCGCGTTCACCGAGCAGCAACTTAAAATCTGCGTCTTTTGAACCGTCAAGCGAACCGAACGCCAGATATTGCAGNTGNTCGGATGATCCCCAGTCCTCCGTTTGGCCGTCGAGCCGAATATTNCCCGTTAACGGCTGCGCGTAAAGCGGTTCGAAATCTTCCANATTGAGAGGNAGNTCATTGAACAGATCGTCGCGCCCNTTAAATAACGTAGAGATGCCTTCGGCGGTGAGCAGTTGCGCTTGCGACTGGCCCTGCACGAGCAAACGCTCCATTTCCACCAACTGCTGATAACTGAACCAGGGCACGACCAGTAGCGCGAGGCCCATTAACGCCAGCTTAGTGCCCAAGCGTGGCCCGCGAAATCGACTTCTTAGAGCGGCTAACACGCTTAAACCGATGCGCGAGTTAGCTTANTGTGNCCAGCGATAGCCAAAGCCATACTCGCTCTTGATGCAGGCAAAGGAGCCGTCGAGCTTCTCGAATTTTTTGCGGATGTTACGCATATGAGTATTGATTGTGTTGTTCGTCACCAAGCTTTGCATTGTCGCGTTCATAAGTGTTTCGTAGCTCACCGCATTGCCCGGTATGCGCACCAGTTTCGCCAACATACGAACTTCCGTGCCCGACAAATCGATGCGTTGTCCTTTCCATGACACAAGCAGCGCCTCTTGATCGAGCGACAAATCGCCAATGGTTTTCGCATTGGANGGGTGCTGCGGACTGGTGCTGTCTCGGACTTCATTTATGCGCAATAGCGAAGAAATGCGCTCGGCTAAATAATCGAGGGAGATCGGTTTGGGCAGGTAATCCCATGCGCCCAGTCGCAAACCCGAGATTTTGTCGATTTCATCAATGCGCTCGGTTAAAAAGATCACCGGTAGATTCGCTTCTCGCGACAGCAGTTCTCGGCACAGTTGAAATCCAGCATCGATCTCCTCACCGAGAATGATGTCGAGTATCACGAGATCCGGAAGGGCNGCATCNAANCCNGCNAGCGCCTCGGCACGGCTNCCATAGGCATTTACCGAGTAGCCTTTTTTAGCGATCGCGTCAGCGTAGTTGGCACGCTGATCCGGGTCGTCTTCGACAATGGCGATACGTTTTGCCAATTCAATTTCCCTAATCTAAGAATCCTCATTCTAGCGATTTTTTTGTCTTTGTTTGTAGCAGACATTTGGCGAACCGCAAACGCATAGGAGCGGTTGCAAGAACCCTCTCAAGTCTTCAACCTTACTCGCAATTTTTTCGAAGGGTTACGTTTGTCATTTTTCATAGACAACTGGTTTGAAGTNATCGGTGTTGCGAGCGGGCTGCTGTGCGTACTGCTGTTGATTCGAGAAAACATTCTGACCTTCCCGATCGGCCTCGTGTATGCGGTCGTGACCACCGTCGTGGTGATGCGCGCCAATTTATACGCAGACGCATTGCTGAATGTGTACTACGTCGTTATGAATGCCTACGGTTGGTACTACTGGCGTCTTGGCGGTGCCGANCGCCGTGAGCGCGAGCAACTTATGGTAGGACGTATTCCAAGCACTGTACTTTGGCGGCTCGGTTGGCTTTTACTGATTGGCAGCTTGCTTCTTGGTTGGGGTTTTGATCAGTACACCGATGCGGATCTCGCGTACGCGGACAGCTTTACCACAGTCGCGAGCTTTGTGGCGATGTGGATGACCGCCCGTAAGTACCTCGAGAGCTGGCACTTCTGGTTCGTCATCGACGTGGTGCAAATTGCTTTGTACATCGTCAAAGGGTACTCAACGGACGCTGGACTCTTCCTCTACGCGGGTCTGTACGCGGTTTATCTCGGTATGGCAGTGGCCGGGTATTTGGCTTGGAAGCGGCATTTAAATTTAGCCGCTGTATGAAGATTGTTCTTACCGGCCCGGAGTGCTCGGGCAAAACGACGTTGGCCATGGAGCTTGCAGGGCACCATGGTATCGCCGTAGCGACCGAACCCGCACGAGAGCAACTGCAACCCGAACGCAGTTACCAGCCATCGGATTTGCTCGAGCTGATACAGCAACAGATTCGCTTAGAGCACCACGCGACCGCAGAACTGCAAATTTTCGATACCGATCTACAAAACATTTATCTTTGGTGGCAGGAAAAGTTTGGCCCGGCGCCAACGTTACTGCAGCGCCGGTATGCAGAATATTGCTCACAACAAGATCGAATTTATTTGCTTTGCCGCCCCGATATTCNCTGGGAATTTGATCCGTTGCGCGAAAATCCNCACGATNGAGACCGTCTGTACGCGTTGTATTGNGCAGATTTGGCCGCGCGAGGTTTAGCGTATGGGGTTATCGAAGGGCAGGGGAATCAACGCCTTAAATCTGCGTTAGCGTATTTNCAGCGANNAGGCGTATAACGGATTTTTCGCGCAANCACGAANCCGACGGCTAAAAATTAGCGAGTTTTTCTTGCGACAGTACCCATTGTTGCCGGATTCCCTCTCGATCATTGCCGGCGCGTATTTGGTAGTCGGCCCAAGCATGTTCGCGGCTCCAAAAGCGCCGTAGATTATCGACGAGGCGCTGCTCGTTCTCCTGCTCTAAGAACTCACCGGCTAAGGACGAAAGGCGAGCATCTGGAAGCTCNAGGCTCTGATGCAGAGCCACTANGTCGAAAAGCGGGTCGTTGAGGCCGAAAAATTCCCAATCTAAGGTTTTCCAACCGTCTGCACTGACGATTACATTCCACGGGTTTAGATCGTTATGGCAGGGCACCAACTCCACATCCGCAGCGACAGCCGGAATGTACAAATTATTATTTGGGCTGAGCAGCTGTGCCAGTTCACGAACCTCGTATTGGCGATTGGTGGCCGGCAGGCGCGANTGCAGAGACTTAACGTAATCGATCAAATGCTGATCGCTATACNGATCCTGCGGTACGTCGGCAAGTACGTAGCCNTCAAGCCACTGGGTGATCATGCGGCCNCTGTCTGCATCAAAGGCAATCAATTTCGCCCCGAGCGAGTTGGAGACGGCCTGATAGACCTTGATCTCCTCTGTCCGATCGACAAACGGCTGCTTCACTCTAGGAATACGTAATACGTATTTTTCTTGTCGACCCCCAGCTGTTCGGCAAAATGAATAGTTGTCGTTACTGAATCCGCCAGACATGAATTCGAATTGGCTGAGTTCCTCAGAGTCCCAGTCGGACATCAGGTCAATCGCAATATCGGGGACTTGTGTTAGGTCGTGGGACAATTGACTTTAATCCGTCGGACGAAGCCACAGCGTCGCGGAATTGATCCGCTGTGCCGGCGCTCTAAGTTTCAGTGCGGTAAAGGGTCTAGAACACGCTGGCGTAGTTGAACAGATCATTTAGCGTGAGGCGAGTGCCGCTACGGCGGGGGGCAAAATCGTCCCGATGCCTTCGTTGATTACCAGATCGGCAACACTGTCCAAGCCAGTGGGTTGTTGATTGATGATGACTAATTTATCACCGCGTTGCGCCACATGTTCTGGAAAAGCCGCGGCTGGATACACTGTTAAAGACGAGCCTAAAACAATCATAAGATCGCAGCCTGATGTCAGTTCTGCGGCACGCTGCATGGCGTCTTCAGGCATCGCCTGGCCGAACGAAATCGTTGCCGTCTTAATCAGACCCCCGCAAAGCGAACATGGCTCTATTTGCTGGGTTCGCTGGTATTGCGCTTCAAGGTCGGCTAAATCGTAGCGCTGGTCGCATTGCAAACACTTGGCGTAAGTAGCGTTACCGTGTAACTCAACGATATGCGAATCATCGACCCCCGACTGCTGATGCAGGTTATCCACATTTTGCGTGATGACCCCAGTGCACCGACCCATTTTTACCAGTTCAGCAATCGCCAAGTGGCTGCTGTTGGGATCGGCTTTGGACATTGCGCGGTCACCGGTAAATTTACGCCGCCACGAT
>PBQQ01000045.1 GCA_002725095.1 Gammaproteobacteria bacterium | reverse complement strand
TGTCAGCCCGCTTTGAAGACGCCGTCAAGGGGCTGAGAGGCCAGGACCAAATCAGCGAAACCAATGTGGAGGGCGCACTCAAGGATGTGCGTCGCGCTCTGCTTGAAGCAGATGTAAGTCTGCCGGTTGTCAAAGATTTCGTTGCGGAGGTGCGTGAAAAAGCCGTGGGCGCCGAGGTGGTGCGCGGGGTTTCTCCAGACCAGAAGTTCATTCAAGTGGTGCACGACCAGCTGGTGGAGGTGATGGGAGGTGACAACGCTCCCCTTGCCAAGGCTGATGAGTCGCCCACGGTGGTACTGATGGCTGGCCTACAGGGTGCCGGTAAAACCACGGCCACTGCGAAGCTCGGTCTCCACCTCAAGGACCAGGGCAGAAGGGCGCTGATGGTGGGTGCTGATGTGTACCGTCCGGCTGCCATCGAGCAGCTGAAGACTCTCGGTGCACAGATCGGTGTCGAGGTGTTCAGTCTCGGTGCCGATGCCAAACCGGAAGACATCGCAGCGGCAGGTCTTGCCAAAGCCAGGCAGGAAGGCTTCGACACTCTCTTGGTCGACACCGCCGGTCGCCTGCAGATCGACACCGAGATGATGGAGGAGATGGTGCGGATCCGAACCGCCGTGCAGCCAGATGAGGTGCTGCTGGTGGTGGATTCGATGATCGGTCAGGAAGCGGCTGATCTCACCCGGGCCTTTCACGACCAGGTGGGGATCACCGGAGCCGTGCTCACCAAGCTCGATGGTGATTCCCGTGGTGGTGCTGCGCTCTCGATCCGCAAGGTGAGCGGTCAACCGATCAAGTTCATCGGTACTGGAGAGAAGGTGGAGGCCTTGCAGCCTTTCCACCCCGAGCGGATGGCGAGCCGCATTCTCGGGATGGGCGATGTGCTCACTCTTGTGGAGAAAGCTCAGAAGGAGGTAGAGCTCGCCGATGTCGAGCAAATGCAGAAGAAGCTGCAGGAGGCCACCTTTGACTTCTCGGATTTTGTGAAGCAAATGCGCCTGATCAAGCGCATGGGATCGCTGGGTGGATTGATGAAAATGATCCCGGGCATGAACAAGATCGACGACGGCATGCTCAAGCAAGGCGAGCAGCAGCTCAAGAAGATCGAAGCGATGATCGGTTCCATGACGCAGCAGGAGAGGGAGAACCCCGACCTGCTTGCCAGTGAACCCTCTCGTCGTCGGCGCATCGCTCGTGGCAGTGGCCACCAGCCCAACGATGTTGACAAGGTGCTGGCTGACTTTCAGAAGATGCGCGGTTTCATGCAGCAGATGTCCCAGGGTCAGATGCCAGGCATGGGNGGAATGCCCGGNATGGGTGGCATGCCAGGNATGGGNGGAATGCCAGGCATGGGNGGAATGCCNGGGATGCCAGGGGGNATGCCGNCCGGTCGNGGNGGTGGCCCNCCGCGGCGTCAGCGNCCGGTCAAGAAGAAGAANGGATTCGGNGAGCTCTGACGGGCGGCANGNTAAGTTGGTTGTTTGGNGCTTCTNNTAGCGCCGAACTGTNCCTACTCACAGCCAGCGCCACGATGATCAAGCTCCGCCTGAAGCGGTTCGGTAAGAAGCGGGAAGCAAGCTTCCGCCTCGTGGCCTGCAACAGCACTTCGCGCCGGGATGGACGTCCCCTTCAGGAGCTGGGTTATTACAACCCCCGCACCAAAGAGACCCGCCTGGACGCCGAGGCACTGCGTGAGCGTCTGAGCCAGGGAGCTCAGCCCACAGATGTTGTNCGCACCTTGCTTGAAAAGGGTGGTCTGATCGAGAAGAAGGTCCGACCAGCAGAAGTGGTTGGTAAGGCCAAACAAGCTCTCAAACGTGAGGCTGATTCCAAGCAGGCTGCCAAGGATGCCGCTGAGGCAAAGGCTGCTGCTGAAGCTGAAGCCAAGGCTGCCGCTGAGGAATCTCCCGGAGATGACGCTGCCAGCGCAGAAGGCTGATTGANCGCATGTCCGAGGCAACCTCACTTGGTCGCTTCGTCTTTGATCTGCCGCATACGGAGGCCGCACTTGCTNTAGCAGGTGGACCTACGTCACAGACGTTGCGTCAGCTCGAGGCACTGACGGGCACCACNCTGGTTTTGCGCGGTCTGCAACTTGAGATCAGCGGTCGTCCCAGTCAGCTTGAACGCACTGCGGCTGTTGTGGAGCTGCTGCGTAAGTTTTGGCAGGAAGGTGAATCCATCTCTCCGGTGGATCTTCAGTCGGCATTGCAGGCTCTAGATACCGGTCGCAACCGCGAACATGAAGCCATGGGCCAACAGGTTCTGGCGCGTAATCAACGTGGCAATCTTNTGCGTCCGCGCACGTTGCGTCAGAAGGCGTACGTGGAGTCGATGGAGCGTCACGATCTCACCTTCGCGCTCGGTCCTGCTGGCACAGGCAAAACATTTTTGGCCACTGTTCTTGCCGTTCGCATGCTCACCGAGCGCAAGGTAGAGCGGCTAGTGCTGACCAGGCCTGCCGTAGAAGCGGGAGAGCGACTGGGGTTTTTGCCTGGTGATCTTCAGCAGAAAGTGGATCCTTATCTNCGTCCGCTGTACGACGCCCTGCATATGTTGATGGGCCAGGAGAAAACAACGGCACTGCTGGAAAAAGGTGTGATTGAGGTGGCACCACTCGCNTACATGCGTGGCCGAACCCTGTCGGAATCCTTTGTCATCCTTGATGAGGCCCAGAACACCACGCCGGCACAGATGCGCATGGTGCTAACCCGTTTAGGAGAGCGTTCCCGCATGGTGGTGACCGGAGACACTACCCAGGTGGATCTGCCCTCAGGTCAGCTCAGCGGTTTGGTGGAAGCGTCGGAAGTGCTGGATGGGGTCGAAGGNGTGGCCGTATGCCGTTTGACATCGGCTGATGTGGTCCGTCATCAGCTGGTGCAGCGCGTTGTGGATGCCTATGCACGGCGTGACAAGAGCCAACCCCGACGAGATGCAAAACCGATGCGGCGGTCGATGGGGAGATCCGCACCGGGTTGAAAACCACAACCTGGATGAAGCTGGCAAGATACATCTAGTGATCTGGGGCAACATGCCAGCCAGCAGCAACTTCCAAAACGCCATTCGCGAAGCGCAATCCAGTGCGCTTGTGGGACCCAATGTGGTCAACAAAGCCCTTCCTTATGTAGGGGGCGGCATGGCTCTGACTGCTGCAGGAGTGGTTGGCGGAATGGCCACCATGGGCTCCATCGGATTCTCTGCCTTCAACACCCTCTCGTTGGTGGCAATTATTCCCTGGTTCATTCTGTTCTTCGTTGCGTCGAACGCGGCTTCCAAGGGCAACAACGGCACGGCGTTGCCGCTGATGGCCACCTTCAGTCTGCTCACCGGCTTCACTTTGACTGGCCTTGTGGTGCAGGCGATTGCNGTTGCAGGTGTTACCTCGATCGGGATTGCTGCGCTTGCCACGGGTCTCACTTTTGTGATCGCCTCGGTGGTAGGCCGCCGCATGAGCGACAGCGTTGGTCAGGCTCTTTCGGCTGTTGTCGGTCTTGGTCTGATGGGGNTAGTCATTGCCATGCTCGGCATCTTTGTTGCCGGCTTCTTCATTCCTGGCATCTATGAAGCCACCAATCTGGCCATCGCCGGGTTTGGCACCATTTTGTTTGTGGGTATGGCTTTTGTAGACTTTTANACGATGCCTCGCACTTACCGGGACGACCAGTATCTTGCTGGCGCTCTGGGGATGTACCTCACCTATATCAACCTTTTCGTCTTCATTCTGCGCCTTGTGATTGCTATTCAAGGCGGCGGTCGTCGTGACTAAATCAACCTGGACTGGTTGTAGCTGAATGAATTTAACTTCAACCAAACCCCGGCGAAATCCGGGGTTTTTTGATGCCCATGGAGCAATGGTGCTGTCTCCGCCATGGAGACTGGCTTCTCAANCATGCAGTCGCAGCTGGGATTGACAGTGTCTTCTTCCCTNCTGGACTATCAGATCGCTCTTGGTGATAATCCAAGTCTTCANCCNAACCTTCANTTCACTCTCAATCCGGATGAAATCAGTGAAGTGCCTGANTTCCTCGCCATCGGTGTGCAGATGACTGTGTTGTTCTGATGGATGTTGTTCTGATGGATTGCCAATAAAAAACCCCGGATCAACTCCGAGGTATCGACATCGGTTGATCCCCATCACCCGGCCGATGCCGTAAACAGTAATCAGTGTGCGACGGAAGTTGTCTCAACTTCAGAATGACCTAATAGTGTTGCAAGCAGATGCTTCATGGTTCGTCACACCAGATCTGGTGCTTGANCCTGGGAGATGGTCTGTTGAGGGGCTTTGCATGCTTGGGTCANTCTGCAACGGCTTGCACTGCATCGCCGATGGCCTGCTTTTGGTGTTCGTCGTAACCCCAGCGCTCTAAAAAGGCCAGATCATCTCCACGACTATGGTGCGCCGCTTCCAGCAGGATCTCCAGTCGGTCTTTGACACGCTGGGAATCGAGCTGGCGCAGGAGTTCGGAGCAGCGTTGATTCACGCGCTCTGACCCNGCTGCCTGCTCNTCGTCGTTGTTGTTGCGGTGATGCACGGCCATGGCTGCGCTCATGGCCAGATTGCGGGCCGTGAGATCCACCACGCNGTCNCCCGCTTCGCGCAGTTTGATCAACAGGGCNTCCGGAAGTCTGTCCATCAGNGCGCTGTCNCCCGCAAGACTCACCACGAAGAAGCCTCTNGCGCCGTCACGGCTNACCACGAGTGCTCCAACCCGGTCGGCCATCACTTCATCACTGATTTCGTCCTGGTCCCATTGCTTCATCCAGCCGGCGGCGATCTCCATGGCTTCCTGGAAGCTCGGTTCTCGCTGGGTCATCTACAGCAACTGTGTGGCATCACAAGCCTATGGGCAGGGTGCGGCCTTCAGGCGATGCTGAAGCGATGGATGCAGTCTCAACGTCGTTGTCAGTCGGCTACCGCTCGGGTTTTGTCGCCCTGATCGGACGCCCCAATGTGGGCAAGTCAACGCTGGTGAATCAACTAGTGGGCGACAAGGTGGCGATTACCTCGCCGGTGGCTCAGACCACGCGCAACCGCCTCAGAGCAATTCTCACCACGCAGGATGCCCAGCTGATCCTGGTGGATACCCCAGGTATTCATAAGCCGCATCACTTGTTGGGGGAGCGCTTGGTNCAGAGCGCGCGCTCTGCGATCGGGGAAGTGGATCAGGTGTTGCTGCTGCTCGAGGGCTGCGAACTACCTGGCCGTGGTGACGCCTTCATTGTCAATCTTCTGCGTCAGCAGCGCTTGCCGGTGCAGGTCGTGCTCAATAAATGGGACATGGTTCCGTTCGATCGGAAACCAGAGGCTGATGCGGCTTATCGCGAACTGCTCGGAGAGACCGATTGGCGGGTGCACCATTGTTCAGCTTTGAACGGTGAGGGCTGTGCCGATCTTGTGAGCGCTGTGAGTGCTCTGATGCCAGAAGGNCCTCANCTGTATCCACCCGACATGGTGAGTGATCAGCCCGAAAAGCTGCTTATGGCCGAGTTGATCCGCGAGCAGGTGCTGATGCATACCCGCGAAGAAGTTCCCCACAGCGTGGCGGTGAGCATCGATCGGGTGGAAGACATGCCGGCAAGGGGCAAAGGCAAGGCTCGCACTGCCGTTTTGGCCACCGTGCTTGTGGAACGCAAAAGCCAGAAGGGCATTNTGATTGGGAAGGCTGGCGCCATGTTGAAGACCATCGGCCAGGGGGCTCGCCTACAGATGCAGAACCTGATCGACGGCCCCGTGTATCTGGAACTGTTTGTGAAGGTGGTGCCGGACTGGCGCAGCAAGCCAGCCCGGCTCAACGAGCTCGGGTACAGCGGAGACGGGTTCTGATACGGGACTCTCTGGTTCGGCCATGCCGAAGACAGGATCTGACGCATGACCAATTCTCTTGATCAGTGCGCTGCCCTGCGAAGATGGCCTGATGGATGAGATCGCGTTCCCTCCAGCTGATCTGAAGGCGTTCCTCACACTGTGTGTGGGGTCCTGGATGAGTTTGCGCAGCCGTTTTGACCTCAGTGGCTCAGAGGATGACTGGCACACCAGCGACCGTGGTGAGGTGACCGTGAGCCTGAGTGATCAGGCCGCTGATTCGGTCTTGTCGGTGACGTCTGCGGATGGAGCCGCCAGCGAGCTTCGCTTCCGCAGCGATGGGGGTCTTGTGGTGTTGGCTGAGGGAGCAGAGCGCAGCGGCCGCTGGCAACTGCGTGACGATGCCAGCCTNGAGCTCGAGCTCAANGNTGGAGACTCGGCTGCCACCGTGCTGGAACGNATCTGGTTCATCAAGCCCAATTTGCGCCTNCGCAGCACCACGGCCATNGCCACNGATGGNACTCCTCTTCAGGCGCGCTTCTGCTCCGAAATCCGGCGCGTGTCATCTCCTCAGACCTGAGCTGTGTCGGCCTATCGCTTGGATGTGATCAGCCTCGCGCCCCAGGCGTTTGCACCGCTCCGGGAACTCGGCGTGATCGGTAGATCCTTTGCGGCTGGACGAGCGGAGCTGCACCTGCATAACCCCCGCGATTACGCCACCGATCGCTATCGCAAGGTTGACGATGAGCCCTATGGCGGTGGTGCGGGCATGGTGCTCAAGCCTGAACCTGTGTTTGCTGCCTTTGAGTCGATTCCGCTCAGCCCNCGAAGCAGGGTGCTGCTGATGACGCCGCAGGGCAGGCCTTTGGCACAGGCTGATCTTCAGCGCTGGGCTGAGAACCATGATCAGTTGGTGCTGCTCTGCGGTCATTACGAGGGATTTGACGAACGCATTCGCTCACTGGCTGATGAAGAGGTGTCGCTTGGAGATTTTGTGCTCACCGGTGGGGAGCTGCCGGCCATGACGGTGATCAATGGCGTGGTTCGCCTGTTGCCAGGCACGGTGGGAACGGCGGCCTCGTTGGTGGAGGAAAGCCATAGCGACCTCTTGTTGGAACATCCGCATTACACGCGTCCTGCCGACTTTCGAGGGATGACCGTGCCTGATGTGCTGCGCAGTGGGGACCATGGCGCGATTGCTGGATGGCGTCAGCAGCAACGTGAACAGCGCACCGCTGATCGACGACCTGACCTGCTGGATCGCTGGAACCGGCGCTCTAACCCCGAGAATGAGAGCGACGGCACGACCTGACCGCCAGCACCCATGAACCTCCGCATTGGCAATGGCTACGACACGCACCGGCTGGTGGAGGGGCGCCCATTGATCCTTGGTGGTCAGCGTCTGGAGCATCCGGATGGCCTGGGTCTGGATGGTCATAGCGATGCTGATGTGCTGGTTCATGCGGTTATGGATGCACTGCTCGGAGCGCTGTCGCTCGGCGACATCGGCAAGTATTTCCCTCCCACTGATCCACGTTGGAAGGGNGCGGACAGTCTGGTGCTGCTGGAGCAGGTCGCGGCTCTGGTGAAAGAACGNGGTTGGCAGGTTGTGAATGTGGATTCCGTTGTGATCGCTGAACGGCCCAAGCTCAAACCACATATCGAGGCCATGCGTGGGGCGATCGCCCTGCGCATGGGGCTGGACCCCGATCAGGTGGGTGTGAAGGCGACCACGAATGAGCGGCTTGGACCCGAAGGGAGAGAGGAGGGAATGTCATGCCATGCCGTTGCGCTGCTGACCAAACCATGACCTTGCAGCAGCTGCGCAAAGACTTCATTACTGTGGCCGCTTCTTGTTTGGCGACACTGCTTGTGCTTTCCGGTCATCCCGATGTCAGCTTGGCCGCCTTTTCAGATCCTGATGGCGGCTACGACGTTGCCGTGATTGAGCATCTGCGCATCCACGTTCCCAGTCAGGGTCGTAAGGCCTGGCTGGATGCTGAACGCGGTAGCTGGGAACCTTGGCTGGCCAGCCAGGATGGATTTATTAGTCGTGATCTGCTCTGGGACCCTGAAACAGAAGAAGGCACCCTGCTGATTCGCTGGAGCAGTCGTGAAGCCTGGAAAGCCATCCCTGTGCATGAAGTGGAGGCAGTTCAAGAGCGTTTTGAGCAGCTTGCCCGCCAATCCACCGGTTACCAGGAAGGCAATCCATTCCCGCTTGTCTTCGAAGGGGAGTTGTTGCCGCCGTGACCGTTCAGGAGTCACGCCTTGACCTGGAGCGTCGTCGCCGGCTCGGGATGGTCGAAGCCGTTTGGGGTGAACACAAGAGCGTGGATCAAATCGTGGCGATCTTGCAGGCCATGCAGACAGCTGGCGAGCTTGCCCTAGTGACCAGGGTTGATGCGGAGAAAGCGGCTGCTGTTCGGGAATGCTGTCCTGCTGTTCAGGTTCATCATCAGGCGGCCTGTCTCACCTTGGGTGAGATCCCAGTCATTGGGCGAGCCGCTCAGGTGGCTGTACTGAGTGGTGGCACGAGTGATCGCTGCGTGTCTGAGGAAGCCTCCTTGGCTCTGAGAGTTCATGGAGTTGCCACAGAGCCTTTCCTCGACGTGGGTGTTGCTGGTTTGCACCGTCTATTGGATGTGCTGCCTGACCTCGCACCGATGTCGGTTCTGATTGCCTGTGCCGGGATGGAGGGTGCTCTGCCGACGGTGCTGGCAGGTCTTGTTCCTCAGCCAGTCATCGGTGTGCCGGTGTCTGTGGGGTATGGGGTCAGCGCTGGAGGGCGGGCTGCTCTCGATGGCATGCTCGCCAGCTGCGCGCCGGGCCTCAGCGTCGTGAACATCGACAATGGCTACGGCGCTGCGATGGCGGCTTTGCGCATCCTCAAGGGAGCCGCATTTCAGGATTGAGAAGGGTGAGGCTGGCTGGGCAGCAGCGGTTGGACCGGTCCTCTGGGGTCAAGGTCGAGCATCGTTTCCACCCAGAGCCGCATGGATCGCGGCAACCGGTTCTGTTCGTAGCGCTGCAGCGCTTCAACCAACACGGTTGAGTTGACCCAATGAGGTGATCGAGCGCGCATCGTTTCTGAGCGACACGGGAACATTGGATGTAGGGCGCCCACTCAGCAAGAGGGGACGATTCAGGTTCCGGATTGTTGTCGGTTGAGTTTTGGCAGCAGCTTTAATTCAGAGGTGCTGGAGATTCGGATAAGCCGTAACCAGCTCATCTGCGCTAAGAACATCGCCGACGCCGTCTGGCTGCCAGATCACTTCAAGGGCCATTAGGTCGCTTGATGCCGTAGAACCCAAAATGCGCAACGATTCGCGTAGTTGTTCACCGTCATCGGCCTGTTTGAGCTTGACCACGCTGCGACTGGCCACCAGCACAGTGACAACAATGAATTCACTGGTGGCGTCAGCATCACCACGTGTTGTTAGCTCGGTCGAAGCGGATCGAACGCCACCCACATTGGTCGTGAGTTCTTCGCGCAATTTGCTGCGCTCTGTCATCGACAGCCGATTGAAGGTGGATTCAGCCGCATTGAACGGCACGCTGCCTGATTCAACGTTGGCGTAAACCCATAAATCTGGCTGACGCAGCAATGCAAGGGTGGTGTCTTGCAGCACCCGTTGTAGACCACTGGAGCTGCTGGTATCAGCGCTGCTCGCCAGTTGACGCAGGTCGCTCTGCAAATCTTTGGCGCTGGCGAGTAAACCGATCTGGAGTTGCAGCAGCGATACAGGGCCCATCGAGATTTCACGAGGACGCTCATAGCCGCCCATGGCAGGACTGCCTGCGCCAGCTCCAGCTCCTCGGAAGGCATTCACGAGTACTCCGACAAACGCCATCAGAACCATGAAGCCCAGCAGGCCACCGCCACCAAATCCGAAGAAGGGAATGATGAAAGGGAATCCAATGCCACCGCCATAGCCGCGGTTGTAGCCCCCACCCATGCGACCTCCCATACCACCGCCTCCCATACCACCGCCTCGATACCCACCGGAGCGAGGCATGGAGGGTGCTCGGAAACTGCCGCCACCGATCCGCCCACCACGTGCGGCTTCACTTGGCAGAGGGTGGAAAACCAACAGCCCGATCATTAGCACCGGCACCATCAGGCCGGAAAGCCAGCGTCGCAGCTGAACCAGGGCGGAACGATTCGGCAATTGGCCCAAAACGGCGTTGGAAACTGAGCTGATCCTAGGAACCCCCGCCAACGATGGTGACGATCTCGAGGTTGTCTCCATCCTTGACCTGCTGTTCGGCCCATAGGTCGGGGGTGAGGATCAGCCCGTTGAATTCCACCACCACCAACTTGGGGTGATGGCCGAGCGCTTCAACAACTTGGTCCAATCGGTTGAGATCGGCCTGGAGTTGGTGCTGTTCGCCGTTCACCGTGAGCTGCATGGCCTGAACCGAATGAATGAAACAAGCCCTTCAATCTTGAAGCTCAGCCGAGCCTTTGGAGTAGTTCGCGACTAGCGGCAATTGGATCATCGGACCCCATGATTGCGCTCACCACAGCTACCCGAGAGGCGCCTGCACCTAGCACCTCAGCGATGTTGTGGTTGTTGATGCCGCCAATAGCAAACCAGGGAATCCTGGCTGAATGCTCGGCTGTTCGCACCCAATCCAGACCCGCCGGCGTCCGATTCGCCTTGGTGGCGGTGGCATAGACCGGCCCTACCCCAAGGTAGTCGGCACCATCTTTCTGAGCCTGGTGGAGTTGTTCGATCTGATGGGTGCTACGTCCAATCAGTTTGTCGGGGCCCATCAGCTGACGTGCCTCTGGATGCGGCATGTCCTCCTGGCCGAGATGCACCCCATCGGCATTCACGAGCAAGGCCAGATCAATTCGGTCGTTGATGACCAGCAGTGCCTGGTGTGCCTTACAGAGATCGGCAAGCTGATGTGCTTCCTGCAGTCGCAGTGCATCTGGTCCCTGTTTACGCCGGTACTGCACGAGCGAGACGCCGGCTTGAAGCGCGAGTTCCACCCGTTTCAACATCGCACCGCTTGCGTCGTTGCTGCCGGGATCGGTGATCAGGCATAGCCGTGAGATTTCCAAGCGCTGACGCCGCTGGTTTTGACCGCAGGCCTCCAGGATGCGCACCTCATGGTCGTAGAGCGCATAACGAACCTTTGCAGCTGTCTGGGCCAGCTCGGAATCACCGTTGCGTGCGAATTCTTCGATCACCCGCAAGGCTTCCTGAACTCTGCTGGCGTTGGCTTTCAACACCTGGGTGTTGTTGGAGCGAGTCTGCTGAGCGGGGTGGCTGAGCCCGGCAGCGGTATCGGTGGCTGTGGAACGTGCCTGTCTGTAGCAGTCGGCGTGCAGCAGTCCCAGCTGCTGTCGCCAGTCTTTGAGAGGCACTACCA
>PBQQ01000044.1 GCA_002725095.1 Gammaproteobacteria bacterium | reverse complement strand
GTATCGCGGCGGTGCTGAACTCCATCTATTCGCTGCATATTGACGACCCATTGCAGGAAGGATGCGGGCTGATCTATGCGGGCGCGGCGGTGGCGATTTCTTTTTATCGCGCGCCCCCCAAAGTCGTGGCGCCCTAACCGAAGTGTGCTTTTAGCAAATCTAATTGCAGTGCACCGCTGAACTGGCAGCGTAAATTCAAGGCTTCGCGCAGCACGTGTTCCGCAATGTAGGGTTCAAAGCTGGTGCGATTGAATGGTGCAATGTCGCTGAACTCCAACTCGATGGAATAACCCTGATTTACCGGCAATGCCGTAACCGTGCTGTTGGGGATGACCTCGCTTAATTCTGCGAGCAGCGCGTTTTTACTTTCGCGAGTGGGGATTACACCCCGCGCGAGGTATTTTAGGGTGCAACTGGTTTTAGCCACGCCGGTCTCATTTTGTCTGCGCCTGTCGCGCCGGAGTGTGCCTCCAGTTTGCTGCACTGAAAAGAAAAAGCTGCATAATCACTGAAACTATAGATTGGGGAAGGGCGATGGAGCGTTGTTTCGTATTTTTGGTTGCCGTGCTCTTTGGCGCCTTTGTTCAGGCTCAAACGCCAGACCGGGTGACGATTACTCGACTCGGTGACGGGCCCATCGTTTACCCTGAACTCGACCCAAGCATTGGGGCCAATATTCAAGGCCCGTCGGTGATTCGAGTGCCCGAGTGGGTGGACAATGCATTGGGCAAATACTACCTGTACTTTGCCGACCATAAGGGCCACTACATTCGTTTGGCCTATGCCGATAAGGTTACCGGGCCGTGGCAGATTCATGTGCCGGGGACCTTGGCTATTGAGGACTCGCACTTTCTCACAGCCCGGCCCGATGTCAGCGACAAGCAACGGCGTGATTATGCGGCGTATTTTGCCAGTACCGGTGAGCGCTTTCCCCACGATCGAATGATTGATCTCACGGTGCCACACATCGCTTCGCCCGATGTGCACGTGGACGACGCTAATCAACGCATTGTGATGTACTTCCACGGTTTAGACGCGCTGGCCTCGCAGGTGTCNAGGGNGGCGNTGTCCAGTGACGGCATTAANTTTGTGGCNCGGCCNGAAATACTGGGTCGTACCTACTGGCGNGGCTTCGACTGGCAAGGNCAGCGTTATGGNTTGGCGATGCCCGGNCAGTTTTATCGNTCTGAGGACCCCTTGGNTGGGTTTGTTGAGGGGCCGCTNTTGTTTAATCCGAAAATGCNCCACTCGGCGGTTATGGTGCNGGACGAGCAACTGTGGGTGTTTTGGACTCAGGCCGGAGACGCNCCGGAACACATAAAGNTGAGCACTGTTGCGCTNGCTGACGATTGGTTGACTTGGCAGCAAGTGGANCATGGCGAGGTGCTNCGTCCCGAAACATCGTGGGAAGGCGCNAATGCGCCGNTGGTGCCCTCGATGCGCAGNACNGCNTANGGNGTCGTGAANGAATTGCGTGANCCCGCATTGNTGNTCGANGAAGGGCGCATTTACCTNTTTTACGCGGTNGCTGGAGAGTCGGGTATTGCCGTGGCTGANNTTACGCTGGGTGCGNTNTAAGNGCGGCAGGGGGTTTGGCGAACCAAAAGCACAGGCCGCCGGCCAGTGAACACANNGCCATGATNGTGAANGCCAGTTCGTAGTTGCCGTAAAGGTCGTACAACACGCCACACACAATGGGGCCAANGGTCATNCCNATCATAACNANNAGNGANGAAATACCCATGATGGTGCCGAACGATTTNGGNCCGAAGTAGTCGGCNCGCAAGGCCACCATTAANGGNCCGCGGATGCCCCAGGCAAAGCCNTGGAANAGTGCAAAGCCNAGAATCCAGATNGGGTTGCTGGCGTAGACGATCATGAGCAAGCCCANGCAATGGCCCACCATGCANAGCACACAAATAAAACTNTTCTCGTAGCGGTCGCCGAGAATGCCNCCCAGCAGTAAACCGCCCATTTGNACGCCGGTCATNAGGGCGAACGCGATNCCCGCTTGCACCGGTGTNTANCCNAANCCNTTGGTAAGGTGNGGAATTAAATGNGCGAGCATCGANGACACGGTNAGNAGCGACAGGNCGTGNCCGATAGAAATNAGCCAAAANGANGGTTCGCGNACCGCTTGCCGCCACGACANNCTNACNTGTGGCGTGAACTTGGNGGTGTCGNGGGCTGCCTCTGGANCGTNGGGATGCTGGNNAACGCCGTCGGGCACCTCGCCATAGTCCTCGGGCCGGTGCCTAATTGCNGCCACCATGGGCAGTCCCATGGCCAANACCGCAACGCCGGAATACAGCGCCATGGTGCGCCAACCAAAGAATTCCAACCCTAGCACAACTAACGGTACGCATAAGCCGCCAATAGAAAAGCCAAATTGCGACCAGGCGATGGCTTTTGCGCGATGCTGGTCGAACCAGCTGACGATGGCCACCATTAGCGTTGCAAAACCGCCGAGGCTAGAGCCGAGAGCGATGAGTATAAATGCGACAAAATAGCTGGTGATGCTTTGCACTTGGCTGAATACAAAGAACCCTATGCCAAAAATTACGGTGCCAATGACGAGGATTAAACGCGGGCCATAACGGTCGACAAGCCAGCCTTGCAGGGGCCCAAGCAGGCCGCTTTCTAAGCGGGTTAGGGCAAATGCCAGAGACAGTATCGACATGCTCCAGCCGAATTCTTCCTGTAGATGTAGGGTGTACGCGCCGTAGGAGTGCATCCAGGTCATGGCTGCGAGCCATTGCACGCCGGCGCAGGCGAGCACAATCCACCAGCCGTAGAACACCTTGCCACCGGGACGAAACAGGGTATTCATCCGTGGTTTCAGCGTAGATAGTTTTTGTAGCATCGGCGCATCATACGTGATGCGCTGCACCGCTGTTATAGTGGGGCGTGTTTTCGCTTTAACAGACGCCGCAATAATGAACCAGCCGTCGGCCCCAACATCCCACAACGNTCGCCAAGCACTGGTGTTGTCCGGTGGCGGTGCGCGGGCGGCGTATCAGGTTGGGTGTCTGCGCCACATCGCCAAGGCGATCCCAGAGTACCGGCCAAGAATTCTCACGGGGGTGTCTGCAGGTGCGATCAATGCCGTGCATTTGGCGGCCTACCGGGGAGATTGGTTGGAGGCGGTAGAGCGACTGCGGACGCTATGGTTGGGTTTAGAGACCAATAAGGTCTATCACACGGATTTTCGACATCTGTCGTTGCGGGTTCTGCATTGGGGGCTGCGTTTGCTCAGCGGCGGTCGTCTGGGGCGTGGCGATGTGCGGGGCATGGTCGACACGTCGCCTTTAGAGCAATTTTTACGTGCCCATTTGATCGAAAAAGACGGTCGTGTTGTTGGGATTGACGAGAANCTGCAAGAAGCGGTNATTGACGCGGTGGCGATCATTACCACCAACTACGCCAGTGGCCTCTCCGAAGCTTGGGTGCAAAGTGTTAACGAAGACNTGTGGCAGAAAGGCCAATTAACCAGCAANCCTGNCGAACTCACGGTTCCGCATGTGCTCGCGTCNGCGGCGTTGCCGATGTTTTTTCCTGCCATCTCGCTGGACGGTCAATGGCACGGTGACGGCGGTATCCGCTTAAGTGCGCCGCTGTCGCCCGCTATGCATTTGGGGGCCGAGCGGATTTTAGCGGTGTCTCCGCGTGCCGCCGATGCAGCACCTGCCCAATCGGGCAATGAGCCTTACCCGTCGCCGGCGCAGATCGCCGGGGTCTTGTTGAATTCAGTATTTTTAGACCTGCTGGATTTCGACGCATTACAGATGCAGCGCATTAATGAGTTGTTAGAACAGATTGCGCCGGCCCAATGGGATGGCTTTAGGCCGGTAGAGGTTATGGTGTTGCGGCCGAAAGAAGACCTGGGTGAACTGGCGCGCGCCCATGAGTTGGGGTTGCCGAAAGCGTTTCGTTTTTTCGGCAAAGGTTTAGAGAATAGACGTGAACCCAGTGCCGACGCTCTAAGCATGGTAATGTTCGAACCTGAGTACCTAAGCTTATTAATGACGTTAGGCGAACAAGATACCGCTGCGCGCAGTGAGGAGATTCGCGCATTTTTGCTGGCGCAACCCAAGGGAGATTAAAATGACTGACGCTACGGCGATCTACAACTATGTGCCTGTCAACGATCACATAGCGTCATCCGGCCAACCTCAGCGCGAGCAGTTTCAGGCAATAAAAGATGCCGGCTTTGATGTGGTCATTAATCTGGCGTTGGCCAGCTCGGAAGGCGCGGTTATTGATGAGGATGCGGCGGTAACAGAGCTCGGCATGACGTATCTACATATTCCGGTGGATTTTGCCAATCCGACCGTGGCCGATGTCCACGCGTTTTTCGGGCTAATGCGTGGATTACAAGCGCGCAAAGTTTGGGTGCATTGCCAAGTGAATGCTCGGGTCTCCGCGTTTCTGTATCACTACTTGCGCTACGAACTTGGATTTACCGCAGAAGAGGCCAGTGGCCCGGTGCTCAAGGCGTGGCTGCCGCAGATGGACGAGACTTGGCGTGAATTTTTGGCGCTGACAAAAGAGCAGATTGGGTGAGCCAAGCTTAGTCGTTCACACAATTCGCGTAATACGTCACGGTTCCTGGCCAATCTGAAAAAACGCCGCTTACTCCGATGTCTTGGGCCAGCACGTCTAAGGCCTCTAGCATAAGGCCCGGCTGGTCGCCGTACACCGCTGCGGTGGCTTTGGCGGATTCAAAGGTCCAAGTGATGATTTTCAGCCCCGACGCTTTAACCGCGCGGGCGAATTCAGTGGGTACTACTTGTCCCTTGGAATTCTGCCACACCAACATTGGGATGGGCGGAGCGATGATGTTGAGTCCCCGAGACCTTAGTGATCTAAGTTCTTGTAGCGTGGGGGGTGTAATCTGCAGTGTTCGTGGCACCAGCCATATGGTCTGTTCGGCAAACTCCGGATGCGTTTCAATCCAGTGTCTGACATCTTCGAAGCTGAAAGACTGAGGGTAAACTCTATTTGCTGGTATGCCTGCCTGTTGGTATTCGGTCAGTAATTTGTTGGCGTAGTCCTGTTGGCGGAAACCGTTGAAGGGCATAGCCACCTCTGGGCGCTTCAGTTCGGGTATGAACGCGGCACCTAGGTCGCGGATAAGTTCGACGCTGTCGCGATGGCTCATTACTGTGCCGCACTGATTGGGTTGATCAATTACCGGGCTGTTCAGTGGGGCGAGGTATTCGTCAATATTGGCGGCTTGACTGTTCTTGACGTCAGGGCGCGCGCACAGGGTTTTGAATTCCGCCAGCGTGATGTCGCTGGTACAACACTGGGCGCTGGCGGGCTCACCGTTTTGCGCTGGAGTGAACGGCTGACGACATGTATTGGCCAGCTCGGTTCGTAGGATATTGGTAGAAGTGGCCAAATCGCACTGGGAGTGTCTACACACCAATTCGAGGTCTTTGGTAAACGTGACGTCGCATTCAATAATGCCAGCACCCATATTTGCGGCCGCAATGTAGCCCTCGCGACTGTGCTCGGGGTAGCCCAGTGGTGCACCGCGATGAGCGATCGAAAATTCGGTCGGATAGAAGGGCCCGCTGGCGCAGTTCTGCAGGCGGTCTTTTAGGGCGCTGGCAGGCAGGTCAGCCGCAAGCGTTAACGCTCGATCTGTTGGGTTGGTTGCGGCCTGGGCAGTGCCGACTGCGAGCATTAGCATGTTCAAAAGACTGAAGCTGCGGTGCGTCACCGGCATCTCCCCTGTGCTGGGTGGAACATAGACGGTCACAGGCTATCACGCCAACGGTGAAAGATTTTTGTCAAATTGCTTGGATCCGTGTTTGCAAGGCAGCACGGTCAGGGAGAAAGTAACCCGTTATGAAAACCTTAGTGGTGCAAAGTGCGGCGGATCGACGGCCAGAATGGATGGAGCGCTGTCTTAGCAGTGTGCAGAGTTGGGCTGCGTACGCGCAATACGATTACCGCTTCTTGGGCGATGAACTGTTTGATTTTGTCCCGGATTGGTACCTAGCCAAATGCGGCGATAAGTGTCCTGTGGCTGCGGATCTGGCCCGATTGGTGTGGATGCAGCGCCTGCTGCAGGACAATGTGGCGGACTGCGTTATTTGGCTGGATGCCGATGTGTTGGTGTTCGCGCCGCAGCTGCGTATTGCGCCGCAAACCACCTGTTTGTTCGGTTATGAACTCTGGGTGCAACCTAAACGCGGTAAATCTGGTTTTGAGGTGCGCGGCAATGTGCACAACGCGGTGGCTGCATTTCGCCAAGATTGCCCAATCTTGCCGTTTTTGATTGAGGTGATTCAGCGGCTTATGCGGCGNGCCGATCCCGAGCACATAGCGCCGCAGATGATGGGGCCGAAGCTCTTAAGCCATCTGCACAATCTTGCGGACTTTGAGATTACCCACGCTATTGGCGCGGTATCGCCGGCGCTGCATAGGGATTTGGCCGATGGCTCCGGCGCTGCTCTGCAGGCGTGGGCGCGGCGCGTGCAAGAGCCGCTATTGGCGGCCAACTTAGCGGCCTCTACCGCNTCTGAAGTTGCTGCAACGGCGGTCGAAGTTGACGCGTGCTTGCACAAAGTCATAGATGCTTTGTCGCTGTGCGTCGGCGGCTTCGCCGGTGCTACTTCTTTGGTTAAGTCTTGAACAACGGGTGCAGCTTCCATAGGGTTAGGCCCAAGTTTTCACTTACCACAGGAACTCTCTATGTCTAACTCTGCACTAGAAAATGCGATNACNACTTTGAACGCCCAAATCGGTCAATCTTCTGAACCCACCGATTGGTTTGAAATTACCCAAGATCGAGTTAACGGCTTTGCTGATGCAACGCTGGATCAGCAGTGGATCCATACAGACCCAGAGCGCGCGCAATCGGGTCCGTTTGGTGGACCTATTGCCCATGGCCAGTTAACCATGTCGCTTATGAGCTTTTTGCCGGGCGGCGAAGGCGTCGGTTTGCCGGTACTCGACGGTATGCAGATGGGCATTAACTACGGGTGGAACAAAGTCCGGTTTATGTCGCCGGTACCCGTGGGTGCGAAAATTCGTACGCGCGGCAAACTTGTCAGCGTTGAAGAAAAGGGCGGTATGCTTGAAGTCATCAATGAAATGACCGTAGAAATTGACGGCACTGAAAAGCCNGCTTGCGTAGCTGAAAGTGTATTACGCATCGTATTTTAACCCGCCTGCACAGCTGNGGTCGTTATGCATATAGGGCTTTGTGTTGCGTCGCACATCAATGACGTGGGCTATGTGGTNCGAGCGGAGGAGTTAGGCTACAGCCATGCTTGGATGGCCGACTCGCAGATGCTTTGGTCCGACTGCTTTGCAACGCTTGCGTTGGTGGCNGACCGGACGTCGCGGATAAATATTGGTACGGGTGTGGCGATCTCNGGAACCCGGCCGGCGCCGGTAAACGCGGCAGGCATTGCCACGATCAATGCATTGGCACCTGGACGCACCTTTTTCGGGGTTGGGGCGGGTAATACTGCGATGCGGGTTATGGGGTTGCCGCCGCAACGTATCGCTGAATTTGAAACCTACTTGCAGACACTGGCGCCGTTACTCAAGGGTGAAGAAGCGNTGTATAAGCACAACGACCAAACCTTNCCTATTCAGCACATCATGCCCGACCGTGGATTCGTTAACTTCGACGATGAGATTCCGCTTTACGTGTCTGGGTTTGGGCCTAAGTCGCTCGCCTTGGCTGGCCGCTATGGCCANGGGGCTGTGCTGGGGGCGGCGAACCCCAGTGCCATGCTCGGCTCTTGGCATATGCTGGCCGAAGGCGCGCGTGCAGCCGGTCGTGACTTGCGCTCGCCAGATAANCCAGACGGTGAACCTTTTTACACGACGGNGCTGACCACTATGGTGGTGCTGGATGCGGGCGAGGCCGTGGATTCGCCGCGGGTTAAAGCGCAGTGCGGTGCCATGGCGATGGCGTCGGTGCACTATGCCTATGATCAGTTTCGTAATTTTGGCCATCAGCCACCGCACTTTGTCAGCGGTATTTGGGACGATTACACGGCGTTGATGAACAGTTATCCAGCCGAGCGGCGACATCAGCGTATTCATGCGGGTCACAATTGTTGGGTTGTCGAGGAGGAAGAGCGTTTTCTGACGCCTGAAGTGCTGTCCGCGGCCAGCATGATCGGCACGCGTGATGAATTGCTGGAACAGCTTCAGCAGTTGTCGGACGCGGGGCTGGATCAGGTCATGATTTTGCCGAACTTTGATACCCGTTTCGATGTCTTGGAGCAGGTAGGTTCTGAAATTATTAGAAATCTATAATTGCCCCTCAGCCGCCGTGCTTTTAGTGCAGAATGGCCGGCCGTTTTAAGCCTACTGCGCGGCAGTTGGGCGAGTANAAAGTGCAGCAAGAATTCGGCGCGTATGCCGTACTGAGGTAACAGCCAAAAAGAACATGTTTACTTATTTAAATCCNGATGTGCGCACACGCCTGATTGCCGAGGGTAAATTGGTGCGTGTTAATGCCCAAGGTGAACTGATTGATGTCGCTGTGCCTGAATCACCGGGCGAACTGGCGATTAATTTATTAGGACCAATACCCCTGCCGATCAACTTGNCCGGGGTGCAAGCAAAGGTGCAGTGGTACGCCGCCGTGCGCAGCACGGAACTCAAACAGGTTGAAGCGCTGGCCGCAGATTTAAGTGCTCGAGGAGGACAGCATCTGTTTTCTCACTTGGTATCGCCCTTAGCGGTAAACAGTGTGTTGGTCGTGGGTGACCCGGGTGCGAATCCCTTGGTGCGAGTGCATTCAAATTGTTTGACCGGTGATGTGTTTGGCTCCGAGCGTTGTGAATGCGGCCCACAACTCAGCTCCGCTATTNCGCGGATCAATGAAGACCCTGCTGGGGGCTATCTGGTTTACATGGCGGGTCATGAGGGGCGGGGTATTGGCCTCTGGGCCAAAGCGGCGACTTATCTTCTGCAAGATGCGGGCGAGGACACCTATCAAGCCAATCGCTCGCTCGGTTTACCCGATGATTCTCGGGATTTCACCGATGCGGGAATTTTGCTCAAGTACTTTATTGGCAAAGCCGCATTTCGCCTGCTCACCAACAATCCCAAGAAAATCGATGACCTCAACGCGTTAGGCTTAACTGAGGTTGAAGCGATCAAGCATGTGATTGGCGTCAGCGATTGGAATAAGCGNTATTTGCATGCCAAGCGCGACTGGGGCCACAAGCTTGGCGACGACGATATCGAAGGATGAGGCGCGGCGTACTGTTTTTTTGCGCATTATTCGTTGCGCAATATGCGATGGCCGCAAGCTCACCGGTGACCATCAATCAGATCCAATTTGTTGGCAGCCACAACAGCTATAAACAGGCGATGTCGCCGTTGATCTATAAAGCCTTACATTTATTAGATGCTGAAGTTGCCGAGAGCCTAGAATACTGGCATGAGCCATTGGCCGATCAATTGGACCTTGGTCTGCGCAAGCTCGAAATCGATCTCTTTTACGACGCGCAGGATCAATCCTTTCCAGTGGGTCACGCTCAAATAATCGATATGAATAGCCACTGCGATACCTTGCTGGTGTGTCTGCAAGAGGTTCGCGTATGGTCTGAAAAGAATCCGCGGCATACGCCTATTTGGATCAGCTTCAATTTGAAAGATCAGGCTATTCCGGTTTTGCCTGACCCGGAGCCGTTTACTGCCGCCGCGCTAGATGCATTAGATACGCAATTGCGCGGTGCGTTGGGGCCTCAGTTAATTTGGCCAGCAGATGTGCAGGGGCTGAGATGGCCGACGTTGGAAGAGGCCCGGGGTAAGGTGCTGTTGATTCTTGATGAGGGCGGTGCCAAGCGCGATTGGTATTACAGCAATTGGCAAACCCGGCCCATGTTCACTAACGCGCCCGAGGGGCATCCGGCAGCGGCAGTGATGATCATCAATGATCCGATCAAGAACTTTGAGCGCATTCAACGTTTGGTGAAGGCGGGTTACCTAGTGCGCAGTCGTGCCGATGCCGACACCCGCGAAGCNCGGGCTAANGACACTCGGCGACGCGATCAAGCGTTCGCCAGTGGCGCGCAAGCGATCAGCACTGATTACTATCTNCCAGCGACGCACTTTGGTAACGACTATCAAGTCGCCATNGCTGGTGGCATTCGATGCAATCCGGTATTAANGCATGATACGTGTCGCGTGGTTGAATAGCGCCCGTGGGTAAAGTGGCAGCCCGCCGNGGGTTGTTTGCATGATAATTAAGAATCGTTTTTAATTAATGNCNTGCATTAATACACTGTCTGCATTTAATCAGAGGTGATCTCGGTGAAAAAGCTAATCGTAATNCTAGTGGTCGNAGGTCTGCTCGGTGCCGGCGCTTATGGCGCCTTGACTAATTCTCGTTCGGGTCAAGATTTTCTGCTTGAACAAGCGCTTGAAGCGCAGATGGCNGGCGCTTTGAAACCTTATGATTTTGTAGGTTTAGAGGTCATGGTGTGTGGCAGCTCGTCGCCGCTGCCCGACCCAACGCGGGCGCAGGCGTGCATTATGGTGCGCGCGGGCAATCAGATGTTTTTGATTGATTCGGGGTCTGGTTCAAACACCGTGTTGCAGGCGAATGGCGCACCTTATCAATTGATGCGGGGCCTGTTGCTTACACATTTTCATTCGGACCACATTTCTGGGATTGGCGACATGAATCTGGCGTCTTGGGTGGCTGGGCGGCCCGAGCCGATGCTTGTTATGGGGCCTGAAGGTGTTGAGCGGGTGGTCGCTGGATACAATATGGCGTTCGAGTTAGACCGTGGCTATCGCACNTTGCATCATGGCGAGGCTCTGATGCCTGCNGCCCTGGGCGTTATCGCTGCGCGGACCATCGAACCCGGGGTTATTCATAACGAGGACGGGTTAACGATTACTGCGTTTGAAGTCGATCATTCGCCGATCAAGCCGGCTTTTGGCTATCGATTCGATTATAGGGGGCGCTCTGTCGTCGTCAGTGGCGACACTATTGTGTCTGAAGGTCTTGAAAAAGCGGCAACCGATGTNGATTTATTGCTCACGGACGCGCTGTCGCACAAGATAATTAACAGTTTGGCGAAGGCGGCGGCNGCAGCNGGNGCNGCCAAGCGGGCTCAGGTTCTGCGCGACGTCCTCGACTACCATGTTGATACACGCAATCTAGACGGTTTGGCGGAACGTTCGAATATTCGACAAGTGGCGCTGTATCATCTGGTGCCGCCGACGCGAAACGATTTGATGGAAAAAATCTTTACCCGCGACATTGAAACCGACGTGGTCATGACCCTTGATGGCATGCGTTTCTGGTTGCCAGCAGACAGCACCGAAATTCGTATCGACTAATCTTGCTGATTTGCTTGGTTGCTCGTTAATTTAGCGCGTTCTTAGGCGTCGTCTGCAATAAAAACCAAAGGCCACAAGCGCTACAACAACGCAGATCATGNCGATCAGATAGCCGCCAAAGCNGTCCCGTACTAGGCGCGCAAACATCACTTGCTGTGGATCAAAATCCTCTGCCACCGGCAGCACGCCATGTTCCACAACGAATTGCTCGTATAGTGCTTGCATGCGGGCGAAGCGTTGGGGCTGTTGTTCCCTAAGGTCGTTAGTTTCGCCGGGATCAATGGCGATATTATAAAGATGCCATATGCCGTCGCCGATGGGTGGGCGGTTATAGACGATNTTATGGTCACCCAGAAACAAAGCTCGGTGGCCGTTCAGTTCATAGCCTATGGCGTCATCGTTACCGTAGATACGTTGGGCCTGACCCTGTAAAAGCGGCACCACACTGCGTCCCACGATCGGTTCTACTGCTCTGTCGTTGTAACGCCCCGCCGGGTTTGGNGTACCGGTCAACTGCAAAATGGTGGGAACGATGTCGGTAGCGTAACTGAAAGCATCGATAATGCTGNTGGGGTCAGATAGGGNCAGCGGTTCACCAGCGATTATAAGAGGGACCCGCAGACCGCCTTCGCCAACGTAAAATTTGTAAAAACCTAGGGGTGATGCAGCGGCGCTCGCAAAGTTCGGGCCTATGGTCCCGTAGCTGCCTTTTAGCCCGAGGGTTTCATAGTCGTCGTTATAATCCATCAGGCTGAGCATAAGGTTATTGGCCGGAGCAGGCTCCACGCCTGCACCGCTGCCCTCGCTGCCATTGTCGGATGCGAAAATAAAAATGGTGTTGTCATAANGGCCGGTGTCTTTTAGGTGCTGGATTAACCGGCCGATGTGAAAGTCCATNGCTTCTACCATGGCGGCATAGACCGCCATACGTTTGGCTTGGTAGCGCTTGGTCTTTGGTTCAAGGTTTTGCCACGATTCGGTGCTGGCCATGGGCTCCATGGCGCTATTCGCGGGCACCAGTCCCAATGCTTGTGCGGCTTTATATCGCTTGGTGCGCAGCACTTCCCAGCCATCGTCATATACACCCTCGTAGCGGTCGATAAACGACTGGGGTGCCTGAACCGGAATATGTACTGCTTGAAAGGGNAGGTAGGCGAAAAATGGCGCTTCGGACCCCGCGTTGCTGTCGATAAAACCGATGATTTTATCGACCAAGAATCGCGATGAATAGAAATCGTCTGGCAAGTCGAAGCGCTCGCCGTCAGCGAACCAATTCGCCTGCTCGTATATTGGCAGATAGGGTTTTTGTTCCCAGTTGTCTGCGCCGGAGTCTGCCAGTGCTGTAGTGCGATCAAAACCCCGGGCACTGGGAAGCAGTTCAGGGCTATGGCCTAAGTGCCATTTGCCGNCCATGTAAGTGTGGTAGCCAGCGTCGCGGAGTAATGTGGCGATGGTAACCGTATCGGTGCTCAACGTTCCTTGGTATGACGGTGAGTCGAGAAATTCGTCAGGAATCATTTCAATGATATTGCCCACGCCAGCGCGATGATTGTTGACTCCGGTCATTAGCATGGCCCGAGTGGGTGCGCAGTTAGCGGCGACATGGAAATTGCTGAATCGAACACCTTGGCGCGCCATTGTGTCTAGGTTTGGGGTATTGATCTCGCCGCCGTAGCTAGCCAGGTCGCTGAATCCTAGATCATCGGCCAACAACAAAACGATGTTCGGCGGCGGCGCATCTGCCGAGCTGTTGTTGGGTGGGGTGGCAGTGGCTGACGGTGCGCTAAGAGCGGCAAGACACCCGCCTAATAACCACAGAAGTTGTATTCGCATCTTNGGGCCCCTGAACCGCGCAGCGTGCGCTTAAGTTTTTGNGGCCACGCGTGCCCGCTCAGCCTGCTGCCAAACGCGCATAAAATTGCCGCCCCAGATTTTTTCGATTGCCGCGTCGCTGTAGCCGCGCTTGATGAGTCCTAAAGTGACGTTCAGGGCGTCGCTTGCGTCTTGATAGCCGTCAATGCCGCTGCCATGGTTGAAATCTGTGCCGATACCCACGTGGTCGACGCCGATGCGTTTGGCCACGTAGTCTAAATGNTCGAGCATGGTGTCTAAATTGATTGGCCCCAATAGGCTGCGAACGCCGCTTAAGAAATTAGCCTTAACGGCTGGGTCGCTGATCTCCCAATACAGTTCGAATGGGTATAGGNAGTTTTCGTCGATGCCTGCTTGGCGGCGTACGCTGCGGATTGCGGCGTCCAGTTCTGGATCTGACGAATCGAAGAGATAACCCGCGAACGGTGCAATGTGCACGACGCCGCCAGTGNCGCCGATGCTATCGAGTTCTTCATCGGACAAGTTACGGCTGACGTTTGTTAATGCCCGCGCATTGGAATGACTGGCAATGACCGGTGTTGTAGACACCGACATGGCTTGCAGGGCGGCTTGTTTTGACAGTTGCGAAATGTCGACGATGCCACCNAGTGCATTGACGCGTTGGATTGCGGCACGACCNAGATCCGCAAGACCGCCATGTTCAGCATCGGGCTCGCGCCGACCAATTGCCGCATCGAATAGCGGCCGCGAGGAGTCGGCGAACGCGTTGTGACCCATATGAGTAAGGGCGAACACCCTGACCCCTGCAGTATAGAAGTCGTCGATGGCGTTAACCTCGGTGCCAAGAATTAACGCGTTTTGCAGACCTAAAATAACCCCGCGCTGGCCCGCTTCATGTGCGGTGCGCAACGCTTCGGGGGTGGTAGCCAGTACAATTTGATCGGCCGGCACTGCAACTAGATCGGTCATTGCTCCGAGTTCACGCTCGGCAATGGCGCGCGCCTCAGCATAGCCTGCAGCAGTGCGCGGTTTTGGTCCCACAGCCANAGACATNACCACGGCATCGAGNCCGCCCGCGCGCATTTTATCNGGCGCTACTTTTGATAATCCNTNNGGGCCGACATAGCTCGACGGTGCACCTGGAATTTCGATATCGGCGTGGGCGTCGATGGTCAGAATGCGGTCATGTAAAGCCTTGGCGCGCGCTAATAGGTCAGGATCCTGATCCGCCCAACCGGCAGAACTGGTGAATAGGATCGTCAATGCGATTAGGGTCTTGGTCTTGTTCATCGGCATGCCTCGGTTGCTGGCGCAAACTTTAACAACGACAAAGACGTCTGCCTATATTGACGTTGGTGCGGCTTAAGTCAGCGATGGCGTAGCAGCGCCTACGGTGCTTGTGTATTCGTCCAATGATTTTCTTTTGATGTCCGGCACTTGGCAGGTCTNCGACGGGTAGCCCACAACTAATAGCAAAAATGCTTTTTCAGCGCTTGGCCGCTGGAAAATGTCGTTCATAAACTTCATGGGGCTGGGTGTATGTGTGAGAGTCGCCAGCCCAGACTGATGCAGGGCGCTGATCAACAGACCACAGGCAAGCCCTGTGGACTCAGCAGGGTAGTAATTTTTGTGCTTGTTACCAGCAGAATCAAATTGGAACTTCTGCTGAAAAACACCAATTAACAACGGCGCGATTTCTAGAAACGGCTTGTCTGCGTCGGTGCCCAAGGGCACCAGTGCTTGCAGCCACTCGTCGCTGGCACGGTGGGAGTAGAAGTTACGCTCTTCTTCCTCGGCGAGGGCGCGCAAGCGAGTCTTAACTGCCGCGTCGGTGGTCACCGCAAAATGCCAAGGTTGCAGATTAGCGCCGCTGGGGGCTGTCCCTGCAGCGAGCAGCGCGTTGCGAACGACAGTATGCGGTACGGGTTTATCGCTGAAATGCCGAACGCTGCGACGGGTGCGCATGCTGTTGTAGAACTGAGCGCTGCTATTGACCATGCGGGCGTCGCTCAGGGCTCGATGGGCAAGGGGGATTTCTTGAATAGCCATAGGTGTGCGGGGTACTTGGACAGAAAGCAAAACATTACCCGAAACTCAGGCTCCATCGCCAGATTTAAGCGCCGCTGAAATGCAGCGCGCTGCAGGCAATACATACTTGCGCATACTTTTAGAGCCAAAAGTTTGTGACTTTAAAAATAACAGTCACTACAGTGAGTGGANCTCCAAGGAGCCGAATATGGACGCCCGCACTCAACAAATGCTCTCGGCACCGCCGCTGCCGCTATTGATGGGTATGGCTGCGCCTAGCACTCTGGCGTTTTTTATTCAGGGCAGCGTGAGCTTGGCCGAAGTATGGTTTATTGGTCAGCTAGGCGAGATATCACTTGCTGCGATTGCATTGGCGTTTCCGTTGTTGATGCTGACGCAAACTTTGTCGGGTGGTGCGATGGGCGGGGCTGTCGCCGCCTCTATCGCTCGTGCCTTGGGTGCTGGGGATGTTGCTAAAGCCGAGCGTTTGGTCTGGCACGCACTGGCACTGGCTGCAGCCGGTGCGGCTGTTTTGTTGCTGATTTTTCTGCTCGCAGGTCANGCATTTTTGCGTTTTCTTGGCGGAGCAGGTGAGGTNTTGGCGCAAGCTCATGANTACGCAATGCTGTTATTGGCGGGTGGCGTGTTTCTTTGGCTAATTGGTACGGTGTCGGCGGTCTACCGCGGGATGGGGGAAATGCAGTTTCCTGCCGCGGTGATGATATTTAACGCGTTGATTCAGATTCCGTTGTCTGGATGTCTGATTCTGGGTTGGGCGGGTCTGCCTGCACTGGGGATCAGTGGCGCTGCGATTTCAGCCGTTGTGGCGGCAGCAATCTTAAGCGTGCCGCTATTTTTCAGACTTGNGACCGGTAACTTGCCGGTACATTTGCGTTGGTCGGCGATGACGTTTTCTAAGTCCGATTTCAACGATATCTTGCAGGTGGCGTTACCGGGCGCGTTGTCGCCGCTGCTAACGGTCGCTACTGTATTGGTGCTCACAGCCTTTGTCGCCAGCTTTGGCGAGGCGGCATTAGCCGGGTACGGCATCGGCTCGCGTGTTGAGTTCTTAATTATTCCTTTAGTCTTTGGTCTGGGTGCGGCTATGACCTCGACGGTTGGCGCCAGCGTGGGTGCCGGAGACTTAGACCGCGCAGAACGGCTGGGTCGTGTTGGCGGTGTCAGCGCAGGACTCGTAGCCGGCATAGTCGGTATTGTATTGGCGTTGTTTCCAGACGCATGGATCGGTGTGTTTACTGACGTGCCNGCGGTGCACGCATCGGCCAAGAGCTATATACAAATCGTCGGGCCATTTTTCTTTTTCCACGGCTTGGGGTTGTCTTTGTATTTCGCTTCTCAGGGCGCTGGTGCCATGTTGTGGCCGGTATGGGCAACGGTGCTTCGCGTTGCTGTCGCCGCATTAGGTGCTTATGCGTTGGCGTTCACTTTAGGTTTTGGCTTGGTCGGCATCTATGCCNCGGCCGCAGCCGCGATGCTGACGTACGCCGTTGTGATCGCAGCAGCGATCAGTGCCGGTGCTTGGCGTAACGCCAATAATTAGCGGCGTTGAATTTCGAAGACGTCCTTGTCTGATACCGAATCGGTTTCGTAGCGTAAAAAATTCTTGGTATAGGCTCCGCCCTTTACCCGAATCAACTCTTGAATGGCGGACGTGATCATCACTTCAGCGACATCAGCTTCGTCTAGGCTCAGCGCCTTACCCTGCTCATAACCGCTGGTTAGAAGTTCTTTTGCNAAGGCGTATTTGCTCATTGGCTTGTCCTAGTTGATTGGCTGCTGAAGGCATCATTGAGTGACGAGTATGTCACTAAAGACCCCTTCGTAGTTGGGCTTAATGTTTGGAGCTATCTTTAGGCAGCAAGTGTGGTGCCAGAGGCTTGCGTCGCCGTGGCGCTGCTGCCGGATAGTTTTTCGCCAGATAGGTCAGGATTTGGTCTTCTGTGTGTGTGTCCAATTGCCAAANATTTTGCCGTTCCTGCATCCAGCGTATGGTCTCAAGCCAAGTTTTTCGGTCGCCGCGATTGCCGGTTACCAGTTGCAGGGAATGACAATTTCCACAGTGTGCCGCCACTAACTGCCATGCATCGTCTTTGATTAAGCCGGTGCGTTCATCCACAGCAGTTGCAGCAGCAGACAGCCCGTAGAACATATAAAAAACAGTTGCGCAGCCTCGCATAGTTAGANCACGGCCACAGCGATGCGGTGACTGGCGTTATTTAAGTAACCCTTTGGGTTCCAGCCTGGCACCACCATGGGTTGGCTGTGNCCCNGATCGTCGGTGGCCCGGGCCCAAATTTCGAAGTAGCCGGNTTGTGGAAATGTGACTTTGGTCGACCACTGTTGCCAGGCCAATCTGTTGACCGGTGGTTTGAGCCTGCAGGTTTGCCAAGTTGCGCCAAAGTCGATGGAAATTGCCACGGCGCTGACAGCACGATCACCGGCCCAGGCGTGGCCACGCAGGTTCAGTGGGGCGGCGAGGTTTTGTTGAATGCCTGATTTCGGAAAGGTGATTAGCGATTTCACCGGCATGGATTGAATAATACACAGGTCAGAATTTGGCACAGCGCTGCCGGGTGTCACCGGTTCACAAGGCACGCGGTAGGCGCTGCCGGTCATCTTTGCGCCGTCATGAATCCGGTCGCGAATAAGGATTTCGTTCAGCCATTTGCCCGACGCAGANGCGGGCCAACCGCTGCAGATCAGGCGTAGCGGATAACCGTGCAAGGNTGGGATATCCGCGCCGTTGAGTGCCCATGCGATTAACGTTTCATCCTCTAGCGCTTTGTGCATAGGCACTCCGCGGGAAATTGGGGCTTTGTTTGGATCACCACTGAGGTGCGTGTCCGCAGCGTTGTAGCCGATGTAGACGGCGCTGTCTGCAATCCCGCAGCGCTGTAATACGTCGCGTAAGCGCACGCCGGTCCACCGCGCGCAGCTTACTGCCCCCGTGGTCCATTGATTGCCGCGCGCCGGTGGAAAGAATTCACTGCGACCGTTGCCGCCGCATTCTAATTGCAATTGATAGGTGTGGTGCTGGAACGTTTTTTTAAGCTCTGTCAATGAAAATTGCGTCGGGCGCACGCAGGATTCGCCACCGATGCGTAACTTCCAGTCGGCGCTTTGTGCTCGCGTGAGTTGTGGCGGCACGCCATTGTTGCGTACAAACATTCGCGATGCCGGTGTGATGGCGTCGTCCAATAGGTGTGCTGGGGTCTCGGCATTGATGGGCCGNTNGTTGAGCACCACNAGACCGGGTTTTTGCGGAATTACCGAGGCTTCTGCGGCCTGTGTTAGGGCGACCGGCGTAAGCCCGGCGGGCAATAACGGCNAGTACGGAATGCGCATGCCGAGTAGTGCGCTCAACGAGGTTGCGCTGCCTTTGCGTAAGAATTGCCGGCGGTTGATGCGTGTTTGCTCGGTAGATTTCATGGCTCCCCTGCCTCTTGAGCGTCGACGTATTCTAGATCGACTGAGTGGGTCTGGCGAACGCCGGTATAGGTCTGTGGTATAAGATTATGCAGNGCGCTGGCGGCGAACGTATCCAACGATACAGATTCAGACTCCGGGGAGAGGGCTAACTATTATGGATTTGCAGCAGTTTCGAGNGGATATCAGGGACTGGCTGGACAGCAACTGCCCGCCATCTATGCGCACGCGTATGGTTCCTGGCGAAGATGTTGCCGGCGGGCACAAACGACGCAGTACTAATCCTGAGGCCTATGTATGGCTGGAGCGTATGGCCGCCAGAGGATGGACGGTGCCGACCTGGCCGCAAGAGTACGGTGGGGCGGGCTTAACTAAAGAACAATTTTTGGTGCTGCTGGATGAACTGCAACGCATCCAAGCGCGACCACCGTTGGGCGGTATGGGGGTGTCCATGATTGGGCCGACCTTGCTGGAGTATGGTACTGAGGCGCAAAAACGTGAACATTTGCCGGCTATCGCGCGTGGTGANGTGGCGTGGTGTCAGGGTTACAGCGAGCCGGGGGCAGGCTCTGATTTGGCGGGCTTGCAAAGCTATGCCGAGGATCAAGGCGATCACTTTGTTTTAAANGGAGNAAAGATCTGGACATCGGGGGCGAATCACGCCGACTGGATGTTTTGTTTAGTGCGCACAGATCGCGATGTACCCAAGCACGAAGGCATTAGTTTTGTTGTGTTTTCTATGGAAAGTCCTGGTGTCAGCACTCGGCCGATTGAAATGATTAATGGCGCTTCGCCGTTTTGNCAGACGTTCTTTGACAATGTGCGCATCCCCAAGAGCAATTTGATTGGCAAGTTGAATCAGGGTTGGACCGTCGGCAAGCGCTTATTGCAGCACGAACGCTCGGGTTTGGCGGCACTGGCCAGTGCCGATACTGCCGGTGCGATGCAGCGCATTAAGCCAGCGTTGCCAATGTCTGAGCTGTTGCAGCATTACAGTAAAGAGGCCGGTTCCACCGACCCGAGATTGCGGCGTGACTTAATTGATATCGAGATGNTACGGCGTAGTTTTGTGTTGACCCAGCAACGGGCTGTGCAGGAAGCTGAGGCGGATACGCCCGGAGCCGCCACCTCTATTTTCAAGTATGTGGAGGCGAACTACGTCGAAGCTCAACTTGAAGCACAATTGCGGGTGCGCGGGTCTCAGGGCGTGGGTTGGCAAGGCGCTGCGTTTACGGATGAGGAGGTCGCTATGTGTCGGTTGTGGCTGGAAGCAAAGTCGATTTCAATCGCTGGGGGTTCGAACGAAGTGCAACTTAATATTATCGCCAAGCGAGTTTTGGGTTTGCCCGATTAAACCGCCGAAAGGTTGAANAAAGCAGGAGGAAAATGATGACAGAAATCATTAGCGGACCCATTTGGGCTGCGCGCAACTGGTCTGCGGATGAAGGCGAGGGCAGTATTCATGATGACGCCACCGCAGAGAAGCTGGGGTTTCGGGGCGGCACAGTCGCTGGCGATGTGCATATGAATCAGTTTCCGCCATTGTTGGTGAAAATATTTGGTAACGAATGGTTTGAGCGCGGTAATTTGTCCTTGAACTTCAAGAACGCCACCATCGATCAAGAGAGAGTCCAGGTGTTTGCCGAGCAGCCCGAGCCGGGCGCAAATTCAACCAAGGTTTGGATGGAGCGCGAAGACGGCATGCTGGTCGCAATCGGTACCGCGACTGTTGATGAGCATGTCAGCACTGAACTGCGCAATAAAGACTTTCGAGCTTGTGATCCCTCGGAACTGCGGATTTTGCACCGTCTGCATGCGGGGTTATCGCTGGGTGAGTACGACGTACATACCTCACCGGTCCAGCAGTTTGAGCGCTTTGACAGTCAAATCATCAGTGACCCGTTGGATTGGTACCGTCATGAGTCGCCTTGGGGTGAACCGGTTGCGGCGCCGGCCACTGTTATAGAGTTTTTGTGGGCCTACCCCATGCAAGGTATGCGCCCTTACTTAGGTGAGATGGTGGGGNTNTTTGGCGCAATTGAGATCAGTTTCCACGGCAGCCCGTTGCTCATGAATCGGGACTATCGTCTCGTCAGTAAGGTGTTGTGTGTGGGTCAAAGTCCGCAGACAGAATATGTGTGGTATGAGACTGAGGCGTTTGATCTTCAGGGCGCGAAGGTCGCAACCATGCTCATGCAGTCGCGTTGTATGAAAGCGTCGTCGCCAGCCTACGCGGAATAATGGCGTTAAGCGGCGGTGTGGATTAATGTCCGGCATTAAATAGTATTGGCTGGGGGGCTTATGACGCGCACTCGTTGGATTTGGTTGAGCTGTAGTTTGTTGTATGGGCTGTTTTGCGGTTGGTACACATCTTTCGGCGGGCCGCTTACTGAGCAGGAAATTGACCATTACCTAGCGTATTTTGATCAGCGAGGTATAGANCCCGAGCAAAAGACCATGCTGGAACGATTTATGCGCGCGGATACGGGCGACGACTTCGCCATGGTTAATGTGATCGATATGTATGCAACACCGCTGCAGGTAGAGGGCGTTGAGCCGGGCGATAGCAGCAGCGATGTGCTCGGTCGGTANATGGAGTTTATGTACCCTGCGTTATTTGCCCGCGCCAGCCATCCGGTATTTTTTGGCGATGCGGCCAATAGGGCCATGGATCTTATGAATGCACCGGGTATGGAGCAGTGGTCTCAGGGCGCGCTGATGCGCTACCGCAGCCGTCGCGACTTTTTCGACATCACGACTAATCCAGCGTTTTCCGGTTCGCACGATTTCAAGATCGCGGCCATGCGTAAAACCATAGCGTTTCCCATAGATCCGTGGATGCAACTGGGTGATCCGCGTTTGCTGCTGGCGCTGTTGCTCGGGCTGGTGGCGATGGGGTTGAGCTGGCGCGAGGTGGTACGTAGTGCGGCGGTTGACCGGCCCGAGTCTGTTCGACAAGATTAAGGCCGTGTTAAGTCCCGCAGTGTTTTAACAAAGCGCTCTGCGTCTCGAGTGATCTCCTCGATTGCTTTACCAGCTTGGTACAGTGCGCCACCAAGACCAAAGCCATTAACGCCAGCCTGCCAATAGTCGGCGACGTTGGCGGTGCTGATCCCGCCGACCGCTANTACCGGCAAGTCTGCCGGCAGTACCGACGTCCAGCTTTTAATCACGGCGGGTGTAAGCATCTCTGCTGGAAAAGCTTTAACGCCGTGGGCACCGGCTTTTAGCGCCGTAAATACTTCACTGGGCGTTGCCGCACCGGGTAGGCTTACGGCACCCTGAGTGACGCTGGCACGGATGACCTCGGTATCCGTATTGGGCGATACGATAAGCTGTCCGCCGGCGGCGCAGACGGCGTCTACCTCGTTTGTGCTCAGCACGGTGCCGGCACCCACTAACATGCGATCGCCAAAGGCCGTTGCGATGTGCTCAATACTGCGTAAAGGTTCGGGTGAGTTGAGCGGCACCTCTATGATGCGAAAACCTGCCTGATAAAGCACCTCTGTTACATCAGCGGCCTCGGCGTAGGTGATGCCGCGCAGGATCGCTATAAGCGGAAGTTCGTCCAAGTACGCTTGCAGTAAAGGGTGCACGACGTAATCCTAGTCAATTCGGTGTTGCATGATGGCCAAAGCGCCGAGGATTGTCGCGGCTTCGCTGTCAATACAAAAGGCTTCATAGCCGCGATGCGTCAGCGCCATTTGGTAACGCTGAGCTAAAGCATGTGCGCCGACGACACCGACCGAGCGTGTGGAGCTGGCGGCCAGATTCAAAAGCTCGTGACCAATGATTAAGCCGGATAAGTACGGTAGACCNTCCCGGGCGGTGTGCTCGCCGCTGAGATTGCGAGATCGGACGCTAAAGAGGTGATGTAAAAGACCGCCGGATTTTCCAGCGTGGTCGATGCCGCTATAAAAAGCGTCGTCGCTCCAGACCGTGTGTGCATCTATTGAGTCGGCGAGAATCGATTGTTGACTTAAGAGCCCAAACAATTCGCCGCTCATCGTGGTGGAGAATTCGCCCAGCTTATTTTCTGTAAACGACAGCCATTTGTTATGCGTACCCGGGAAGCACAGCAGTTGGGGTGGTGCGTAGCGCTGTTGTTTCAGCCACTGTTGGGCGCCGAAGTATTGAATCTCTTCGCCGCGCATGACGTCGAAGTTTCCTGCCGCGCCCGTTCCGGAGACGCCAGGAACGATCCATGCTGGGCAGGGTGCAAACTCAGGCAACGGCTGGCTGTGCTGTGCGAGTTGCGCCAAGGATACGGGGCTGGGCAGATGCGGCACCAATCGCCACCCGCCTGGACTGCCGACCATGCCGCTCAAAAGAGTGTTCAGTGGGCCGTGCTGTTGCAGCCAGTCGCCAATATGTTGCAACAATACGTCAGCAAACGGGCGCTCGACATTGTTCAATCCATCTGCCGTGTCGACCCGCTCAAGACATTGTCCGTCTGCCTGCACAAGGTACGCGCGAAAATTGCTGGTGCCCCAATCAACAACGATAGACAGTTTTTCCGATGCACTCATAGGGCCGCTTTGGTGTTACTGGAAGGGCAGTTTACGCGGGCTTTAACTGAGGTGACTAGGGTATTGTTGGGTTCACGGGGGTGATTTGATCGGAGCACAGCATGACAATACTTAAGCGACAACTGGCTGCAGCCATTAACTATCGAGTAGACGGCAGCGGTGACACCGCTTGGTTGCTGTTTAATGGTGCGACTTTGGCGCTGGAGTTTTGGGATCCGCTGGCCGTGGCGTTGGCCGAACACGACACGGTGGTGCGGTTTGACCAACGCAATGCCGGCGCCACGCAAGCCGAGGGTCTGTTTTCGCTGCCAGATACCGCAGGCGATGCCGCGGCGGTGCTCGAACATTTGGGTGTTGAGTCGGTGATTGCGGTGGGGCACGCTTGGGGTGGTCGGGCGGCGCAAGTGTTCGCGCGGGACTATCCGCATTTATGTCGGGCGTTGGTGATCTGTGGCACTGGCGGTCAGATTCCAGCGACAGTATCCGAGGGGTTGCTCGCCCGGCTGCGAGAGGCGGTGCAAGCCGGGGACCAAGTGGCATGGTCCGCAAGGGTCGAGCAAATTTACTGCGCACCGGGGTTTGCAGAACGCCAGCCCAATGAATACGCAGACCTGATCCGGTTAATGTGGCCGCCCACTCGACATGCCGCACGCTGGGATCCGCGCATAGCACCCAGCCGCAGCTATTGGGGTGTGGCCCAGCTCCCTACATTGTTAATTTATGGCGAACAAGATCAGTTCGGTACGCCGGAGAATGCGGATGATCTGCAGAGCCGACTGGCAGACGTGCGCAGGTTAGACATTGCTGACGCCGGGCACTTTGTCATTCGTGAGGCGCCGCGACAGATTTTTGCAGCGTTGCAAGACTTTTCGGCGCAGTTACCGGCGGGCTAATTGAGCGATGGATGGCTGTCAGTTGTCTTGGCTCNGTGTTGAGTTTTGATNTAGCGGCTGCGCCGCGCGAATCCNGGGCCGGTTTTTGNGCCCGATGCCATNGGCTGAGTCTGCGCTAGGGGCGAATAACTGCTTAGAGGTTATCCGTTTGGAGAAACCATAGGTGGTTTAAAGAGGATCCAGACGCAAAATGTCTCGCTGCGGCGGAAAGCCCATCAAAAATAGCACCGGGAGGGTCAGTGGGTGCTCGGTCGCCACCCGGTCGAATTCATCGCCGGTGATCGGCACGGCGATNTACGCGGCGTCGTTGCCGTCTATGGTCGCTTGCACCTGCGGATTGCTGCGTGCTCGGTGATACCAGCCACGTGTCCAATGATGAGCGGAAACGTATATTTTTTCGTCTGTTTCAAAGCGAGCCAGCATGCGACTGTTTGCTTCCCCATCGGCATCCGTGGTTGTGAGTAACAGCATTGGAATTCCTGACTCTTCGAAAGAGGGTTGATACATGCCGAGATAGCCGGTTTCAAAAGCCACGACGAAGCCGATATATATGCCGAGCACAGTACCCAGCCGTTTCAGCAGTTTCATAAGATGTTTTCCGTTTTGGATACAAACGTAAAATTTAATGGAATAGATTAATAGTTCAAGGCGAGGTCAAAATCAAGCATCGGTGCGTATGATGCAGTGCCGAGATTTTTTGCGGTCGGCGGATTCGACAACNTTTACTTCACAACGGAATGTATGAGCGANCAAATTAACGACACTAAAAAGTCTATGGCGGCNCGCGGCGGTTGGGCCGTTGTGGTGATCATCGCCCTGGCNGCGGCTGTGGGTCAGTCTTTCGGCCGTTTTAGTTTTGGTGTGTTACTGCCGGCTATTCGCGACGATCTCGGAATCACTAACACTCTGGCTGGGCTGCTGGGGGCCACCAATGTAGGGGCTTACTTACTGGGTACCTTAGCGGTGGCGTGGGCCACCAGCAGATACCGTCTGATTAATGTTATGCGTGTGGGTTTAGTGCTCGCCACTCTAGGTTTGTTGATAGCGGGAGCGAGCCAGGGCCCGTGGGTACTGGCTGCGGGTTTGTTTATTGCCGGCATTGGTGGCGCATGTTTGTGGATCCCGGCACCGGTCATTGCTGCGGACGCCATGCCTGCGCATCGGCGACCNGTGGCCGTAGCCATGATGAGTTCGGGTATTGGTCTTGGCATTGTATTTGTCAGTGTCCTCAGTGGTGGTTTGCGCTCCACCCAAGGCGATGGTGCGTGGTCCAGCGTTTACCAGATTCAATTTGGCATTGGTGTACTGTTGCTGGTGTTGACCCTGTTATTGGTGCGGCATCAACAGGCTGCTCCGGTTGGCGGCAGCGGCATCGGTGGTTTCGCTGCGCTGCAGCGGATGCCAGGTTGGTTGCCGCTGTTGGTGGCCTACTCGGCCTTTGGTTTTATGTACCTTTTGGTCATGGGGTTTCTGACGACCAGGCTCGAAGACGACAACGGTTGGTCTACTGATGACGCCTCTCTTGCATTCTCGTTGATGGGGTTAGCGATGATTTTTGGTGGGCCGTTGCTGACTGCCTTAGCTCAACGCTTGGGCGTGCGGTTAACTCTGGCTGTCGCGTTTGGCCTCTGGCCCGTGCTGGTTGGCGTGGTGTTGACTGGCCAGTTAACGCTGACACTGATGGCCTGTGTGGGNTTAGGGCTACTGTTTGCGGCGCTGCCGACTCTGGTAACGCTATTTGTCGTGCAAAACACCAGNGCTCAAGACTACGGCCCAAGNTTCGCCGCGGCGACCTTGAGCTTTGGTATCGCGCAGACGATTGCGCCACCAATTGGTGGCCTTATCGCCGACCAAACCGGTACATTTTTGTTGGTATTTATATTGTCCGGTATGGTCAGCCTTGTGGGTATGGCNGCGTCCTTGCGTCTTCCCGAGTCTCCGATTAAGCAATAATCGCCNGAGCAATCGGGTTAAGCGAAGTCTGGCTCAATTGNGGGTTGTAAAGCCGTCGCGCAATACCGGTTTGACTTTAGCTACCTGCAGCAGCGACTCCACACAATCTCGTATTGACTCATCCAAGGGGCGAAAGCTGATCCCCACGGCGTTGCGAATGCGATCGTTACGCAATTCGCATTGCGCCCATATGCCNCGCATCTCTTGCTCACGCGCCTGAATGCGCTCCGGGAATTCATCAGTAACCTCAGGAGTGGCGTGGCCAAGTTCGGGTAACAGCCGGTCAATCGACGAGCAGACGTCTTCAACATTGCGGGTATCTGTAGACCAGGCAATAAAGCGATCGCCATTTTCCACATCAACGTTCTCCAGTAAGCGAATGTGACATTCTGCGTCGTCGCGCACGTCTACAGTCATCCATGGCCGATAGGCGCCGGTTTGGTAATACTTGCCCAGCAGCATCATTTCGATGTTGTGCTGCCAAGGCCCTTTATCTTTTTGGTGGGCCGCAAGTATCGGCCCCACATTGTCCGCCGGGCAAACACGAATGCAGTCCCAACTGCCATTCGCGGCCGCCGCATCGGTAAACATACGCTCCAGCGTGACCTTGCCAATNGAATAGCCCTGCCCGCGTTCAGGNGTTCTCTTGGGGCTGGCCTCGTCGGGATACCGATCCTCATAAAATACTGGTCGGCGCACCAACTCTTTTAGGTCGGCCTCAGAAATGATCGCTGCAATACTCGACGTTACGATGACGCGGTTTACCGAATTAGATCGATTGACGCTGTCGATGACATGCGTGCANACACCGCGCATGTAGTCGTCGTTGTCGTAGTCAGAGACATGAGACACGTGACATACGCCTTGGCAGCCGGCAAACACCTCGTCGAAACAGCCGGCTTGGTCNAGATCTGCGGAGTGCAGAGTCAAGCGGCCAGAGGCGAACCCGGGCATNGCGCGCAAAAAATCTGTTTTGCTGGCGTCGNTAACGTCACGNACGCAGGCTCGCACTCGATAGCCTTTTTCNAGTAAACCGGTGACTACCCAACCGCCGATGAAGCCGGCGCTGCCTGTAACCGCTACGGTGCTGCCTTTTGGAATTGGTGGCATGATGATCTCCCCTGTTTGTGTATGGTCATTTAAGTGCAAATAGGCGAGAGAATAAAGCGTGCCGATAGANTCGGTGCGCTTTTCACCGTGGGTCGGCTGACGAATNGNAGTGGTTAAGATGGGTTTTCCCGAAGCGCCGATAAAAGCGTAAACTTTTGGTATTCGTTACACCTCCGCGGCTTTGGGAGGGCCTGGTGTCCGTTATCTGTGAATATTATTTTCTGGGTCTTGGCTGTATGACCTCATGAGTAGTCCGATAGAAGAGCGGGCGTTGCAAGCGCTGCAACAAGGGCGCGGTGCCGAGGCCTGCCAGCTGTTTGATGGCATTAGACAGTCGCTGCGCGAACGTAAGTCACTGTTTGCTGCTGCGCTGGCCTATGCCTCGGCGTCTCGCTTTGACGACGCCCTGGGTATGTTGCAGCGACTCGATGGCGGCGAGCAGCCAGAGGCCGAGTCGCTAAATTTACGCGCTGACATATACGTGCAAATGGGTCGCAATCGTGACGCTGCGCCGATTTATAATGAACTCTTGCGNCGTGGTCATGTAGACGAGGCCCTACACTACAAATTGGCTCAAGCGCTGTTTGGTGCCGGCGTTNTTGAGCCCGCGTTGGCGGCGTTGGAGCCGGCGCTGCGAGTAAAGGCCGCGCAGCCGCGAACCCAAGCGAAGTTGCTAAAGGCGCGCTGCNAGGCTGCGTTAGGACACTTTGATCAGGCTCGTGCGCAGCTCGAAAAATTGCAAAAAAATGGTGATTTGAAAGACGTGGCGCAGTATCGACTGGGGCGGCTGGCATTACACAGTGGTGATTACGCGAAGGCGCAACATTTACTCTCGGCGTTTTTACGTAAGCAACCAGATTCTGAGGNGGCGCAGCAGGCATTGNTGTTAAGTTTCATTTATGGAGGCCAAAGTGCGCAAGCTCAAGCCGCCATAACCCCGTTACTCGAACGCGCAAGCGATGTCGAAACTCTGTCTATTGCTGGCGATTACCTTTACGAAATGGGCTTAGATAACGGATCTGAGTTTTGGCAGCGCGCCTGGACGCGTAACCACAACCCTACGGTATATCGAGCATTTATGGCTCGGTTATTGGCTCAGGCCGACATTCAACGCGTTCGCACTTTGNTGGATGACTACGCTACGGCGCATGGGCGCGATGGCCTTTGGGAATGGGGCCAGATGAATTGGCTGCGCCTGACGGGTGAACACCAACAGATTATCAATCTGGCGTCGTCGTCGAAGGTGTCNGGTGCGCATCATGAATCTGCTTGTTTNGCCCACTTCGCCTTAGGGCATTACGATCGGGCTTTAAGCAAAGCGTTGTCGTTGAATAGCCAATTTCCGGGCAATCAGTACTTTATTGCGATGTTACTGACCGCGTTGCGTTGCCTTGATGATCCGCGTTATCGCCAGTTGGCGGACTATGACACCATGATTTATGAAGTAGATCTCAGCGANNCTGAGGATGGCGCGCATGCGCCNTTAGATTGGGCTGCATTATCTGCTGATATTCAAGCGTTACATACCATGCGGGAATCGCCGATGCTGCAATCGGTTCGCGCGGGCACCCAGTCGCCGGGCAATTTATTCAACGCCAACCGTCGCGGAGTGATTGCGCAGNTGTCCGCGGCTATCGAGCAACAGGCGCAGCGTGTTTTTGCTCAGGTAGATAAGCTTGATCAGCCNCAAGAGCATCCGCTGCGCATGTTTCGTCCGCAACGGCCGATGTTGCANGCGAGTTGGTCGATTCAGGCGGCNGCCGCCACTTATCACGAGTCCCATGTGCATTCTAAGGGTTGGTACAGCGGCACCTGCTATGTGGATGTGCCCTCGGTGCTTTGCAGCGACAGCCCGGATGGNCAGTTGATNTTTGGTGAGCCGCCGTTTGNGACGAAGGATGCCTTAAGCGCTGAGGCTCAAGTGTTGCCTAAAGTGGGTAAATTAGTCCTGTTTCCCAGTTATTTTTGGCATGGAACCCGGCCNTTCTCTGGATCAGAGNATCGTCTTGTGGTGGCCTTCGANTATGGCCAACCAGATTGCTTTGTGTAGCCGGACGAGGGCTGAGTTAATGAACANGGGCATCAGCGCGATATGANGCTGCAGTACCGTGAAAATGAATAAATAGATAAATGATGGAAATGAGTAAATAGATGCCAGAACCATTGTAGAGACCTCTGCAGCAGCCGCTGCGCAGGACTGGACGAGGTANACTGACAACAGATTGGCAACGACAACGCAGGAGGAACGTTATGAAGCCACTAGAGGGAATTACAGTTTTGGAATTTTCCACCATGATCACAGCATCTTTTGCAGCCATGATGATGGCGGAGCAGGGCGCACGGGTNATTAAGGTGGAGCCAATNAATGTCGGCGATCCCATGCGCTANATCGGTGCGAATAAGGGCGGTATATCGTCGCTATTTGCCAACTGCAATCGCGGNAAGCAGTCGATTCGCGTCAATTTGAAAGAACAAGCTGGCCAGGAACTCATTCGCGAGTTGGTGGCCGAGGCGGATATTTTTATTCATAACTTTAGGCCCGGAGTTATGGATAAATTAAATCTGGGCAGTGACGCGCTGCGCGCATTAAACCCACGCTTGATCTACACAGCGATTTCGGGGTTTGGCAAAGAGGGGCCGTTAGGCCGAGCGCCCGCGTACGACCCTATTATTCAGGCCCATGCAGGTTTAACCGCAACGCAGGGTAAGGGGGGTGAGCCAGCGTTTTTTAGAACCCTGATCTGCGACAAGATTACCGCTTATACCGCTTGTCAGGCCGTGACCTGCGCATTGTATGTTCGCGAAAAGACGGGCGCCGGCCAACATATCGACTTGTCTATGCTCGATTCAGGTTTGTTTTTCGTATTCCCCGACGGGTTTCAAAACCACACGTTGCTCGATGCCGATCATGAGCCGGGGCCATTATTAATCGATCTGTTGTATGAGTTAACCCTGACCAAGGACGGTGCGGTAACGATTTCCGCAGGGACCGATGAAATGCAAATGCGTTCACTCATTGCAATTGGTATGGAACACCTGCTCGCCGACGAACGGTTCAATTCTTTTGAGAACTTGGTCGCAAATCTCGAAGAGTTCAAGGCCTTAGTGGCTTCGGCGTACTTGGAGTTCACAACNGACGAAATCATAGCGAAGCTCAAAGCAGCAGATGTGCCTTGCGCTCGCTGNCTTGATCACGATGAAGTATTGGCCCAGGAGCAATTGGTGGCGAATGATTCAATTGCGGTATTCGANCATCCGATTATGGGCAGCATGCGAGTGGTTAAATCGCCGGCGCGCTTTGCTGGCGAGCGGCTAGAACCGTCGCGTCCGAGTCCTGATCACGGAGAACATACGGCTGAAGTGCTGCGCGATTTCTCTGTTTCTGAGGATCGTATTTCGGCAATGACCGAGCAGGGCGTGGTTGCTTAAATACGATGATGTTGCTGGTGTNAGTCGCGGAGGCTTGAGGCGCGCTTAGGTCATGCGCGAGTAAATAGATTGAGCTGTTCCAATTGGGAGACTATTGGGAGATACATGGTGTTAGTAAGAAGTTTGGCTTTGTTCGCATTGGTTGTTTTGATGTTGGGCTGTACCGATGGGAGCGGCAAACAAAACGTCGCTGATGAAGCGCAGTATGCGGTGGAACTGCGTTGGACCAGCTATGGTATTCCCCATGTTAAAGCGGAGGATTGGGGCAGCCTTGGCTTTGGCTTCGCCTATGCCACTGCAACCGATGCGGTGTGTGTCATCGCCAAGGATGTGCAGATGGTAAATGGCAATTTGTCTGCNCATTTCGGCAGCGGCGGCGGTAATCTGCAAAGCGANATATTCCATAAAGCGATTCTGACTGAAGCGAAGCTCGTCGATTATGATGCGCGGCAGAGCGCGCGCGCTAGGCAGATGAACGTCGGTTATGCGGCCGGTTATAACCGTTTTCTGCAAGATCACGGGGACGCGTTGCCGCAAAGCTGTGCGGGCGCTGAGTGGGTCCGGCCGATCACAGAAGCGGATCTTATACGGCTCGCTATTGGCGTGGGTGTTCGCTATGGGCTTGGGCGTTTTCAAAAACAAATCGCCGAGGCATCGCCGGACACGCAGCGGGCAGAATTGGCTCAGGCTCAATGGGCTTTGCCGTCGGGCATTGGTAGTAATGCGGTGGCAATCGGGCGAGATCTAAGCGCAACCGGTAGGGGCCTATTGTTNGGCAATCCGCATTATCCCTGGCATGGTGCTTCGCGGTTTCACATGATTCATCTGACCCTGCCGGGTGAATTAGATGTTATGGGTGCGAGTCTTTTGACCACCAATCGAGTCGCGATTGGGTTTAACAAAGACATCGCGTGGACCCATACGGTCTCTACGGCCAAGCGGTTTACCCTATACCGGCTTACGTTGAATCCAGAAAACCCCTATGAATACCTGTACGACGGGGCCTATCGGGCGATGGAGAAACGTTCGGTGACGGTCAGTGTGCCGGGTGATGACGGCCAACTGAAGACTGAGCCGCATGAAACGTACTTCACTCATTTTGGGCCAGTGGTGGAATCCGAAGCGCTGCCGTGGAAAAACGGTGTGGCCTTCGCCATGCGTGATGCGGTGATTGATAATTACCTCACGGCTGCGACTTATGACGCGCTGGGCAAAGCGACATCTACTGCAGACATCGAGGCGGCGATCAGTCAGCAAGGGGTGTACTGGACCAATACGGTTGCTGCCGATCGCGCTGGTAATGCGTTCTATGCAGACATCAGCGGCACCCCGAATATTGATGAATCACTATTGGAGCGCTGTCAGATCGGCCTTCCTGAATCCATGAGCTATCTGATTTTGTTGCGCGGCGATGATTCGAGTTGCGAATGGTATGACGACNCCAGCAGTCAGGTGGCGGGAACGTTGCCGGCGCAAAAAATGCCAAGGCTCACTCGAACAGACTATGTTTCTAACTCTAATGACAGCTATTGGCTGAGTAATGCCGACGCTCCCCTCGAGGGTTATTCGCCAGTGATTGGCGCCGAACGTACCGCGCGTAGTTTGCGCACCCGAGCAGGGCTGACGCAGTTGGCGGAATTACGCGCGCAAAAGCAAAAACTAGCGCTCGAAGATTTGCAGGGCATGCTCTATAACCAACGCAATTATGGCGCTGAACTTCTGTTAGATGATGTTCTGCAACTGTGTGAAGACGATGCCGAACTGCAGGCGGTCTGTCGTGCGTTGCAGAACTGGGATCGAACGATGCTTGTGGATGCCAAAGGTGGCCACGTATGGCGCGAATTTTGGCGCGATGCTCGGCGTATTGACGGGCTGTATGCGGAGGCCTTCGACGTTGCGGATCCTATGCATACCCCCACGGGCATCAATATCGCCAATGTAGAGGTGCGCGCTCAACTGAAGCAGGCACTTTTGGNCGCGGCTAAGCGCTTGGGTGATGCGAATATNCCGCTCGATGCGCGGTTGGGCGATATTCAGTANGCCCANCGCAATGGCGCGAATATACCGATCCCAGGGGGCGAGGGTTGGGCGGGCATGTTCAGTATGATTCGCACCAACTTGCAGCCGGATAAGGGCTATGCCGGTATTTTTCATGGCAACAGCTATATCCAGGCCGTAGGTTGGGAGCCCTCGGGAGCCGTTAAGGCGCAAGGCATGCTGACCTATAGTCAGTCGCCCGAACCCGATTCGCCGCATTATCAGGATCTAACCGAACTGTATGCGGCTGGACAGTGGATTGATTTACCCTTCACTGAAGAAGAAATTGAGAGGGATACGCAATTGCGCACATTGCTGTTGCGTCAGTAGGGCGGTTGGATCGCACGTCAGTCACGGGGAGAAATCATGCAGCGAAAGATTCCANGCGCGGACGCCAGTTTTGAAATTTCTTGGGATAANTTAGGCGTTGCCCATGTTTGGGCGCAGACCGTAGCCGATGCCTATCGGGGCATGGGTTACGCCGCAGGGTATGAACGGCTTTGGCAGATCCATCTCAGTTGCGCCTATGCAAATGGCGAGGCTGCNGCATTGTTGGGCGAACGATTTGTCGCTCAAGACGCGCTGCAAAGGGCGTTTAACGTCCATGGCGGTCTGACGCCAAGGCCGGCGAGCCCAGGCGACTGGGTAGCCAGTGCCTACCTAGAGGGANTGAATGCGTATGTGGGTTCGCTGGATGAGATACCGCCGGAGTTTGTGCACGCCGGAGCCGAACCGCGTCTGTTCTCTCTGGACGATATTGCCGCGCGGTATCGGTTTACCTCGTGGTTTCAGCATAAGAGCTGGACCGAAAAGCTGCTGTTAGGGCGTTTGATGGCGACTCACGGCGACGACTATTTCCGAGATCATGTGCTGCACTTATCGCCGCAGGACCGTGCGCAAATCCAATTGCTGAAAGAGCCCTTGCAGCGGATCGATCCGAAAATCATAGAGTTGGCCTACCCTGAGGTCAGGGTGCCAGATCTTTCTGGCAGCAATAACTGGGCGGTCACGGCCGACCGATCGCACAGTGGTTATCCGATGTTGGCAACAGACCCGCATCAGCCGCATACGATTCCGAACACCTTCTTTTATGTGCATTTGCATGCGGGCGATTGGGACGCGTTTGGTGCGGCATTTCCTGGCGTGCCGTACTTTATGATGGGGTTCACGAATGAACTGGCCTGGGGACTTACGACAGGTTTTATTGATTGCTACGACCTTTTTGTGGAGCAGGTGGAGCAAGGCCAATACCGCTCAGCGGANGGTTGGCGGCCGATCGAAAAAAGAACTGAGCGAATAGACATTAAAGGCGGCCAACCCCAAGAGGTTGAGATTCAAAGCACCCACCACGGGGTGTTGCTCGAACCGCTCATGCAGGAACTGGACATAACAAGCGCGGTATCCGAGGACTTTCAAACCAGCTTGTATTGGTCGCTGCGTGATGTACCAACGTCTGCCGGGGCGCTAGCGCTGTTGCCGACAGCGAGCTCCGCAGAAGAGTTCGGCGGATTATTGTTTGAAAACGATGTTTGCCCTTTAGTGAACAACATCATTTGTGTCGACAAAGCCAATAATCTGCAACGCTACATCGCNACNACAACGCCCGTGCGTCGTGGCGTTACCGGTTCGGTCCCGCTGGCAGGCTGGCAAGCACACGACTTTGAGTTATCGACGGCTGCGCAACTGACCGTAGAGCGTAATCCTGAAGACGGCATCAGTCTGACGGCGAACAATGACACCATGGGCGAAACAGGCGAGTTTTATATCCACAACTTTCCGACTCACAGCGCTCGTGCCGACCGCATTCGCGAATTGTTGGGTCAAAAACCCAAATTCAACGTCGCTGATTTTTGTCAGATGCAACTGGATCTGACCGACCTGCGCGCGCGGCAGGTGCTCCCAGACTTACTGAGCGTGCTGCGTGCCAGCGCCGAGCCCGACGTTCAGCTTGCGGTACAGGTACTTGAAACCTGGGATCTGCAGGCTACAGCGGATTCTGCAGCCGCCTGTTTGTATTACCCGTTTTTGGATCGATTTTGGCCGCGTAAGTTTATGCTCGCCGCGCTGCAGGATGATCTAATCAAGCTGCTGCCGGCGGCGGCGCCTGGGCTTAATCGCTTTGATATTGCGAGTTTTATGCGGGCGGGTTCGCCTTGGGCGCCCCATGCTGAGTTATTGACCGAGACCATTTGTGCAGAAATGGCGGAGGTGGTGACGCGGGTTAAGCANAGCTTGGGAGCCGACCCTCAGCGTTGGCGTTGGGGCGATCTACATAAAGTGGCGTTCGCGCATCGTCTTCAGAACCATTCCGCTTGGGCGGCAATGAGTGTGGGTCCTGACGAAATTGGTGGCAGTGCGACAACGCTGGGAATGGCTATGCATATGGGCAAAGGGCCGGGCGTTGCTGTCGACGGAAACAGTGAGATTGCGTGCCGGGTTTACCACGGTCCAGCGTATCGGTTGGTGGTGGATCTGGGCGACACGACCCGAGCGCGCTTTGTCATTGCCGGGGGTAATGGGGGGCGCGCGGGCTCGCCGCTGGCGACAAATCACTACCCCGCTTGGTTGACCGGCGATTACTACACTGTGAAATTGCAGCGTGATGAGGTTGATGTGATTGAGAACTGGACCTTTAGCAACTAAGCAACCATGCCAATAGGCTTGTTCTGATTGTGGACAACTGTTCGTAGGCCTTCGACAAAAAGTAGACGTACTAGATGCCTGTCGCGAAGTCCTGTGATANGGCTGCAACAGGTATAGAGTTACGGCCGTCTTGGGGCTGCGCAGCAACCGCGCACCGCCGCCTCTTCCATACACTCAAAGGATGTCACCATGAAAATTATGTTTCGTATCACCGCCCTACTTTTCGCTGCAGCGGTCGCTCAACCTGTGCTCGCTGCGGATTGCGAATTCACCGTCGGCGCTGGCGATTTGTTGAAGTTTGATGTTGCGGAAATGTCTGCCTCAGCGTCCTGCTCGACGGTTAAGGTAACCCTTAACCATGTNGGCAACCTGAACGCGCAGGTTATGGGCCACAATTGGGTGCTTGCCAAAACTTCTGATGTGCAGGGCGTGGCCGGAGATGGCATGACCGCCGGGGCAGCCAGCGGCTACGTTAANAGCGGCGATGCAAGGGTTATAGCGGCGACCGCAATCATCGGCGGTGGCGAGTCTACGAGTGTGGAATTTTCTGTTGCTGATCTGGTCGTCGGTGGCGATTACACGTTTTTCTGCACATTCCCTGGGCATTCCTTTGTTATGCAGGGTAAGTTCAAGCTTGACGCGTAAAGCCTAAAGGCAGCTGCTGAAAGCGCTTATGCTGCGCTAGGTCTTGTTCGCATCCACCAACGCGCTCAGGGTCTTTTCGTCACCGGCAAGGCCCAGTTGCGCGTCGAGTGCTGCAAGGCGTGCGCTGATCCGTTGGGCGGTGCCGCCGACAATGCGGCCGTGCAAGCAATGTGCGACCCAGGCACCGATCACAGCCATCGAGCCGAGTGTGCCGAACATTAAGGCGTAACCCAGAGGGCCTGGGAAGTTGTCGAGAATGAACCCCCACAACAGGTAGGCGAAAGAGGATGGCAAATAGATTATAAATGCTGCCATTGCGATGACTGATCCAGAAAATCGCGGCGGTAATCCCATCTGGCCAAAAGGCGCNAAATACAAAGCNCGCATAAAAAAGAACAACACGGAGAGTANGCTCATAAGCGCCATGGCTGCCCAAGCGCCGCCGCCGCCCAGAGTGAGTGCTATGGTCGCAGCCGCGATGATCGCTACTCCTAATAATCCCAGACGCAGGCCGCCGCTGGCGCCGCCCAAAAAACGATCGGCAATAAAACCNGAAGGCAACGCAATGCCTATGCGCCCGGCAGATGTTGAAACGATGCCAAAGATAGAAATNGCCAGCACTGGGAGNGCGTGCAGATCTTGCANATAAGTTAGAAAAAACGGCATAGAGGTGTAGGCGAGATAAACGCTGAAGCCTGCAAAGCCCGCCAGCCAAACCTCCGGCAGACGNAGCGTCATCGACATGCCCGCCAGAACCTCGCGATTGGCGGCGTTCTGGTCGCTACCGGATTTCAGCAAGGTTGCNGTGGGCAACATAAACCAGGCCGCGATACCCAGAACAATCATTAACACGGCGTTAACCATAAAGGCGATTTCTAAGCCCAACAGGCGGTAGCCGAGGTAGGTGTAGAGTCCTACGGTGAGCGCATTTTGGAGCAGTTCAATGCCGCCCCGCCCACCTTCGAGCAGCCCAAAAATTTTGCCTTGGTTGCTGTCAGAAGTCGATTTACGAACGCTGGACAATATGGCGGGCCAAAATGCCCCCTCACACCATAACGACAACATCACGAACAAAAAGCACAGAGTCGCGAAGTCGTTGGTCTGACCCAGAAAAAATGTCGTTACGCCGCCGAATACCATATTCACCGGGATNAGCACCCGCGGCGAAAACCGATCCTGGGCCCAAGCCAAAGCCACATAAAAGACGTTATGCACAATGCCGTAGATGGACATCAGTAGGCCAAATTGGGTTTTCGAGATTTGCCANAGCTCCAACATTTGTGGCAGCAGNGCGCCTTTCATAGCGAGCACAGAAAACGCGAACTGAGAACACAGCACCAAGACAATAAAGTTGGCGGCGACCCGTTTGGATGAAAACAGCGGATGGCCGTCATGGCCAAAAAACAGTTTCATAAAGCGCCGTGTGTCATGAGCTTTGGGAACTCTCGCGNNTGCGCAGACGGTGGCTGATTAGCGCTGTACCAACGAGAATGGCGCCGGCGACAAAACCCGTTAGGTTTGACGGCGGGTTCTGTAGTACCCAATTTAATTGCGGTAACGCAATCGCCAGCCCACCGAGAGCGATCAGCCAGCGGGTTAGGGCAGAGTGCATACGACCCAATCCCGCCAGGTAACCTTGCAGGCCAGAGCANATCAACCACGTGCCTAGCAAAGCTTCGGCAAAGGCCTGCAAAGACNTGTACCAATCGCTTTGCAGAATAAAGGCCACGTCGAGTACGAAAATAAACGGAATGATGTAGATGATGCTGCCCATGCGCATTGCGGCGAGGCCTGTTTGCAGTGGATTAGACTCGGCAATAGAAGCCGCAGCATAGGCACCTAGAGCAACCGGCGGTGTGATGTAAGACAGCATTGCCCAATACAAGATAAATAAATGCACACTTAGAGGGTTGAGATTTTGACTCACCAGAGCCGGCGCTAAGACGACCGCTAAAAATATATAAGCCGCGGTCACAGTCATGCCGATACCGAGTACAAAACTGGTGGCTGCCCCCATAAATAGAAGCAGGCCGATGTCGTCACCAGCTAGGCTCAGCAGGTCATTCACGAGGGTGCCGCTTAATCCGGTGAGCGACAATGAGCCGACAATAAGCCCCACTCCAGCCAGCACGACCACGAGTTCAATCAGTAACTTGCCGACGGCGTACATTAAATCGACAGCGGCACTGGCATTGAAACGATGAGTCTTAGAGAATTGATTCAGAATTAACAACGCTGCGGTGGCGTAGTANGGCGCGATCGATTCGCGTTGCAGAAAAATCAATAAGAAGATCAGCAACGCAAACGCGCCCAGATAAAACCAACCTTCAGCGAGGGTTTTACGTAAGTTCGGTATGTCCTCTAGGGCTAAGCCAGTGATGCCCTCGCGTCCTGCATAGGCGTCGATTTGCAGATACAGGCTGGCGAAGTAGAGCGCCGCCGGCAATGCGGCCGCTGCTGCGACATCGATGTAAGCGATGTCCAGTAAGGTCGCCATTACAAAAGCGGTGGAGCCCATGATTGGTGGCAACAATACGCCACCGGTGGAGGCGCACGCCTCCACGCCGCCCGCGACATGGGGTGCCATGCCGGATTTGCGCATCGCTGGGATCGTCAGTTGGCCGGTGGTGAGCACATTGGTGACCACGCTGCCGCTCATTGAACCCATCAAGCCGCTCGAGACGATAGCGACCTTAGCAGGCCCTCCGCGTTGCTTGCCCAGCAGTGCAAAAGCGAGGTCAAGAAAAAATTGACCGCCGCCCGTGTGTTGGAGCACCACGCCGAAAACCACAAAGCCGATCACCAGTTCGGCAAAGGCGCGGAAAGGCAGACCGAATACGCTCTCAATCGAAAGGAAGTGATAGGACGCGGTCTCTGCCCAAGAGGACGNCAGGCCGCTCAACGGGCCGGGCATGTATTCGGTGATCACAGGCAGTACGGAAAATACACCGGCGATGATGCACAGCGGCCAACCTGCTGCGCGCCGTAATGCTTCTAATATGATGATCCATAAGGCCATGGCTCCGTAGACGGCCAAGTCTGGGGCGGCGAACTCCCAAGCCTCATCCAACGCTTGCTCGGCGGTGACAAAAAAGCCGCACAAAACCCCGANACTTAAGACAACTAAGGGCCAGTCGATCCATGGCTTGCTTGGATAAACAATAAATGCCCACGGGGCTAACAGAGCGGCTAACGCGTAAAAGTATTGGGTTTCTATGCCAATAAGACTCTGCAGCCACTGCTGATCGCCGANCAGGCGCAACGTGTCCATGGCCAGCAACAGTGCCAAGGTGGCCAGCGTGGCCACTATGCCGCGAAGGGCTGAAAGCGATGTTGTTTGCATGTGGCGGTGTGGCGGGTTAGCGCCAGATTGGATCAAACCCGGCCGCGTCGAGTGCGGCGGCTCGGCGAATCATCCACGCCGCGCTAAAGTCGTCCGGATCCTCGGCTTCATGTGCCTGCCAAGCCGTCGCCAATACGGCTTGGCGTTGGATCAGTCGAGCGTTGTGGTCGTCGTCGTCGTCGCTCCAGACCCCGATGGATTTAAAATAGCGCACAGCGCCTTCGTGAAACGGCACCACCCACCGAAAATTCTGTCGCTCCATAGCCCAGCCGATACTGCCTGGATCTGCATTTTTGTATTCTTCGTAATGAATATGTATTGCCTTGGCCAAGTCATGCACGATTTGTTCGTCTTGCTCAGCCAAGGTTATGAGCATGGGATAAGGGTAGGTCGCGCCCTCGTGAGGGTTATCCTCAGAGATCGCTGCGCCGCGCGTCGCTACGTGTTTTTGCATAAACGGCACCACATCGGCCATGCGTTTCCAGCAGCCGTCATCGTCGTGGGGGGCGGCAGGCCAAAAAATGCCTCGTGGTGAGGCTTCGAGCTTACGCGTGGGGCCAGACACTGTTGTGGCGTAAGCCGCATCCACTTGACCGTTTACGATACCTGTCCACATGGCGTTGTAGCCTGGAAAATCGACACGTTCCACATCGTCCCACGTCAAACCGCCGCAGGCTAGAAAGGCCTCGGTGGTCACATTCAGTGCTGGTGCGCCGCGCACGTAGGGCACACGTTTGCCGCGCAAATCGGCGTAACTTTTGATGCCTAAGTCATTGGCCACGCCCAGTGCTTGATTACTGTCGCCATGAGACGCTATGACCAGCCGTAACGGCAATGGGCCCCAGATTTTGCCGGCGAACTGAAATACGCCTTCTTGGCCGAAATAGGTGGCGACGCCGTTGGCAGAAAACTGTACCCGGCCGCGCTGCAGTGGCAACAGTCGCGACACATCGTTTTTGCCGGGTAAAACTCGCAGATTGACATTGTAGTTGTCCTTAAGGGCTTTACCGATTGCCACGGCTTGGTTGTAACCGGTGGTACCAAGGTTGTAGGCGCTCCAAGACATAGTGCGTGGAAACTTGGGCTGGAAGTCTGGGTCTGCGCTCTGCGCCTGCATGGTAAGACATAGCAGCAGTGCGACCGCGAACACTCGAGAGAAACCAAGTAAATTCATCAAACCCCTCGCAGACCAAAGAACCAAAGGAAAAGCAGCGCGGGCTAAGCCACGTCTGCGGCAATGTAGGGTGTGCTAATGAGCTGGTCAAGGGATCAAGCGGACTAAGAATATAAAGCGCACTAAGGGGCTTTCGTGGTAAAAATCTGCCGCCGCGATGTCTGCCATTAAAAATAGTGCATAGGTCACATCGTCTGCCGGCATCGCGACCCAGTGCTTCGACACCTTTAGGTTCGAGGTGCGTGTAAATTTTCCAAGCCTTGGAGGCATAACAATATGGGTCGATTGCAGCGAGATCACAGTCCCGACACGACCCCCGTAAGCTCCTTCGCGCAGGTACTTTATCGGCATGGTGCGTTGATGGGCTGTGCCGCCATGGTTTTGTTGTTGGTGCAAGACGGGTCAGCACTTGAGGACGCTCTGTATTTTGTTTGGCAGAGCCCGGGCGTCTTTGTACTCGCAGTGGTGGTGATTTTAGGGGCCTTTACGGCGTACTTGAAATGGCGTGACTACGGCTTGGACGGCAGGCAGTGGTTATGGGTGGGTTACCTGTTTTATATCTCGGTGGTGGAAGAAGTTGCCTTTAGGTTGTATCTGCCGGTTGTCCTTGAATCGCATCTTGGGCAGGTGGCGGGCGTGTTGATGAGCAATCTAATTTTTGGTGCGATTCATTACTATACTTTGCGTTGGAAGTTCAGCCACTGTGTTTTCACGGCTTTGGGTGGACTAGGCCTGAGTCGGCTGTTGGCGCAGTCAGGGGATCTTGCGCTGGTTGTATTAGTGCACTTTGTTGCCACCTTTCTAAACACGCCTAGGCCGCCGGAGGCAACAGCGCGTTTGAACNGATAGGCTGCGANTGGTCGTGGCGGGAAATTGAGGTCAGCATGAACCGACGAGAATTCATCCTTGGCAGTGCGGCGACAACGCTGCTGATTGGTGGCGGTTGCAGTGCACCCCAACCCACACGGTCGGCGNTTGTTGCTGCGCCAGCNGGGAAACTGCAAGGCCANATTGTGGCTGGAGTTCATCAGTTTTTGGGTATTCCTTATGCCCAGCCGCCCTTTGGCGAGCGGCGTTGGCGCGCGCCGGTACGACGCGACCCTTGGTCGGGTGTTATGCAAGCGACGGGCTATGGCCAGATTTGCCCGCAAACAGGTGGCATGGCATCTGCGGCGCTGCTCGAGGGCGAAGACTGTCTGAATTTAAACATCTGGACGCCTGATCCCGGCGCGCGTGATCTTCCGGTCATGGTTTGGGCGCATGGGGGTGGGCAGATTTCTGGTAGCGGCGCGAATGCTCTGTATGACGGTGGGCATTTTGCCCGTGAAGGCGTGGTGTTGGTGACCTGTAATCGGCGCTTAGGCGCCGAGGGTTTTTTATATTTGGAAGAGTTGTTCGGTGATGGCGTTGGTCCGGGGAATCTCGGCATGCAAGATCTGATTTGTGTGTTGCAGTGGGTAGCGGACAACATCCAAGCCTTTGGCGGCAATCCAAACAACGTTACTTTATTCGGCGAATCGGGTGGTTCTGCGGCGACGCAAGCAGCCATTGCGACGCCCGGCTGTGCGGGTCTCGTGCATAAAGCGATATTGCAAAGCGGCGGACATGCGGTTCAGCGGCCTGTTACGGCAACGGCGATTGCTCGCCATGTGACTAACCAGTTGAACGTGCAACGCGGTGATCTGGATGCCCTACGTCAGGTGCCTTGGCAACAATTTGTCGATTTGTATCCCGATCTCGATGCGCGTGTGGAGTGGGCGCAACCGCAGATCTATCTGCCGGTACTCAATGAACATATGCCTGTTCATCCGGTCGACGCGCCGCATTATGGGATTGGCTTGGATATTGATTATTTGATCGGCACCTGCCGCGACGAAGGGAATCTTTTTTCGCTGCTGCTGGATCTTCAGGGCAGTCAATTCGACCGCCGTGCGCAGCAGGTGGTTGCGGTGGCGGGCGCACGTTGGTCCGAGGTTTTGGNTCGATATCAGGAACTACGGCCGGAGTTGGACGCGCAGGAGTGTTTTAACGTCGCTGTCGGTGACATGTGGTTTCGAGTGCCAAGTTTGCGTATTGCNGAAGGCCATCAGCGCTATTCAGGACAGAGCACTTATCTGTATTTGTTCGAATGGTCGTCGCCATTTATCGGCGCTGCTCATGCCCTCGATTTGATGGTGTTTGGTAACGGCTTGCCGTTACCGTTTTTGGCGGGCTTTACCGATTACGATAAAACGGCTGAGTTTATGCGTAAGGCTTGGGTAGCGTTTGCCGCTTCAGGCAGCCCCGAAGTCGCGGGACAAGCGTGGCCATCTTATGGGCAGCGCCAAGCGACCTTGAGTATTAATCAGTCCGCGTCGCTTTTAGATCAATCCTACCGCCAACAGTTTCCGATGCTTGAGAGTGTCATTAACACTGATTGGCAGGCCGCAGGCTTATAGCCCGCAAGCNTNAGCCGTAGACATTGATCGGTCTAGTTGGTGGCTAATAAAATCTGTTTAGCTTGCTGATAAGCGTCTGCGGCGCGGGCATCGATTTGTTGTTCGGTGCAGCTTCCAAGTGGATGCTGCAGCAGCGCAAACGGGTAGTCGGGCAGACCCAGCATGCGTGCGATGTTTTTTGCGGTGACCTCGAAGGGCGTTGTACACAATACGACTGCGGGTTTGCCGAATTGCTCGTAGATAATGCCGTCATGCAAACTGCACGTCGAACAAGAACCTCAGTCGCCGTTAGCGGTGATCAATATGTCGCTGCGTGCTGCCAAGCTTGCGATTACACCATCCTCTGCTGGCGCGCTGGCGTTGGTTTTGAATGCCATATCGGTAAGCACTTCGCATTGATCATGCAGACGGAAAATCTCAGCAGTTTTCAATAGCAGTGGCCGCGCGTTGGCTTTGCCGTTAGACAACAATGCGATGCGTTTATTCGCCAATGAGGTTAAACGCGGGGCNAATTGATGATTTTGAGTCGGGCTCTTTGCNGTGGGGTCTATGAGTTGCATGGNTCGTTCCTTAAATTGNTTTGATGTGNGCGCGGTCTTGTAGTCAGCAATCGATGCAGACGCCGATGGCCTCGCTTTGCATCATTGACCCGCGGGTGCGGCTCCACGAGGGAATGAAGGATGAATGNCCGCCGGCGTCNCCGCCGCCAACCACCAGTAATATATCGTCCGCGCTTAAGCCGCGGTGACAATCTTCACGCGCTTGCAAGGCGTATTCGCGAGGGCTGAATTTACCGATCCGCCGCAAAGTGTCCTCGGTACGCGAAGCATGCTCGAACAAAAACTGGCGCGTGTCGGATTTGCTGAAGTTGCTGGTGGCGATAATTTCGGCGTGTTCTGGAGACAGAATCACGGCACTTTGGCCGATGCTGATGCAACCGCAGTTGGCCATGGCGTCCGCGATCGTTTCCAGCACAGCCTCGGCACTTTGGCCGCCATGGTTCTCTACGTTGACGAACCCGCCTCCAGCGAAAACAGTCACGGAGCTGATTTCTTGTGGATACCCGAGTTCCTCGTTCAGGCATTGCCACGGCGTTTTATCTGCTCGTTCAGCAATACAAAAACTGTATTTACCGGGGTTACCTTGAGTAGATTTGTCAGCAATGCCTGGAGTCATGCGGAATATATTCAAAATGATCAGACGCACCGCTCGACCAATAGTCGCGTTAGCCCGGTTGCCGGGGCCGAATAGATTTACTCCAGCGTTCATGCCGATGTCATCGACAATCGGGCCGCTGACCACTAACAGGGGCGCAGAACCCCCGGTGCTGGCGGTACTGCCGTGAAAGTTAAAGGGTGGTTTTGCCATGGCTTCAAATGCTGCGACCAAAACAGGAAAGTACTCGGGCAAACACCCCGCCATGACGGCGTTGACCGCTGCCCCTTGTAAGGTCAGATCGATTTGCGTGGCCGGATGATGGGCGATTACGGTTTCTGGCGGCCGTCCCTCCATTTGCAGCATGGCGGCAACGCGACTGGTTTCTGGGGGTACGACAGGCAGGCCGTCGGTCCAGCCCTGCTCATAGCAATAGTCGATGGCGTCGAGCACGTCGTTAGCGACCTCGTGTTGGGCAGTGGGTGCATTCATAGCGGCTTCTTGTTCATAGATGTTCTGACCGTTGACGGCGTTTGTCACAGCATAACCAAGGTCGCGAAGTCTGAGCAATTGACTTTGTCCGCCGGTTCAGACGAGTGGTGGCTGTTTATCGCCGCTGCGCCGTTGGCGGCGGCTATCTATGCGCGCTGCCGGCGCTGTAAACTGTTCGCGCAAAGCACGTTGAGCCGAGATATATTTCGTTCATTGGTGTTGGTGATGATGTGCTGAGTCGCGCCCTAAATAGGTCGGTCTAGAACGAGACGTTGAGGAGGACGGTGAAATGACAGAGTTTGTGCGTACTGTAGAGGAAAATTTTCAGAATTTGCCGGATTTTACCTATGCGCCCAACTACCACGTGTGGCAGGACCTACGCATGCACTATGTGGACGAAGGCCCAAAAGACGCTCCGGTAATGCTGCTCATGCATGGCATGCCGACTTGGTCTTATCTCTACCGAAATATGATTCCTGGGCTAGTAGCCGCCGGTTACCGATGCATTGCGCCAGACCATCTAGGCTTTGGCCGTTCGGATAAACCTACGGATTTGCATTGGTACACCATCGCGCGGCATACAGAAGTATTAACCTCGCTTATTGTCGAACTGGATTTGCGTAATATTTCCCTAGTGTGCCAGGACTGGGGTGGCCCTACCGGTTTGGCTCAGGCGGCGATGATGCCCGAACGCTTTGATCACTTAGTGATAATGAATACGTGGTTACACCATCCGGAGTACGAGTACTCCGAAGGCATAAGGCGTTGGAACGCGAATTGGCATACGGGCGGCAATTTCGATCGCTCCGAGCCTGATTTGGGTTTGATGATGGTCATGTCGGCTGGACTTATGTCCCGAGAACAATACGTGCCAGCGTTCATGCAGGGTAAAGATCCTGAGTTGAGTGGTGCGGCGGCGACGATGTATCAGGGTTTTTCTGCGCCCTACAGAGGTCTGCCTGATGCGGGATATAATGGGTTTCGGCGCTTTCCCTTATCGATTCCTCTGGACAGCTACCATAATGGCAATGCTGCTGCGCAAACCTTGCACTACCAAACACTTTTACGCTGGAATAAGAGTTGCCATTTTATTTGGGGCTGCGCGGATGATGTTTTTGTTGAGAGTTGGGGGCGCCAATGGGCGCAGCAAATGAATGCGCCTTTTGATGCCATTGCTGAAGCCGGGCATTTTCCGCAAAACACCCATGGCGAACGGCTGGTTGAACTGATTCTTCAGGGCCGGCGCTAAGCCGCGTGATGACAGATTTGGCACTTCCAGATTGGCTGAAATCCCGGGCGCTGATTAATGGCGCATGGGTGCCTGCCAACGATGGCAGCGCCTTTGCTGTGGTCAATCCTGTGAATCAAGAGATCATCGCTGAGGTCGCTAACTGTGGTGCCGACGAAACAGATGCGGCCATTGATGCCGCCAGTAACGCGCAGATCGAATGGGCAGCACGGCCAGCGAAAGACAAGGCGGGTTTGTTGCGGCGCTGGTTTGATCTGGTTATGGCGCAGCAGGAAACGTTAGCGCAATTGTTGACTCTGGAGCAGGGTAAACCGTTGGTTGAGGCCAGGGGCGAGATTGCCTACGGTGCCAGCTATATCGAATGGTTTAGCGAAGAAGCAAAACGCATCTATGGTGACACGATTCCCGGGCCCAGTGCAGACAAGCGCATCATTACGCTGAAGCAGCCCGTTGGGGTTGTGGCGTGCATTACGCCATGGAATTTCCCCAATGCTATGTTGGCGCGCAAAATTGCGCCGGCTTTGGCCGCCGGATGTACTGTGGTCTGCAAGCCCGCGAATGAAACGCCATTGTCGGCGCTGGCGCTTGCCGATCTTGCGATGCAGGCGGGTATTCCGGGCGGCGTCATTAATGTGCTGTGTGGCCGAACTGAGGAGATCGGTCAGGCGCTTACACGCAGCACCAAGGTGCGTAAGCTGACGTTCACGGGTTCGACCCGTGTAGGTAAAATTCTGGCCGCCGACTGCGCAGCCACGATGAAGCGAACAACGATGGAATTGGGCGGTAACGCGCCATTTATCGTCTTCGCTGATGCGGATCTGGATGCGGCGGTGGCCGGTGCGGTGGCGTCAAAATACCGCAATGCCGGACAGACCTGCGTGTGCGCTAATCGTATTCTTGTGCAAGACGACATATACGACGCCTTTGCCGATAAGCTGGTGCGCAGTGCGCAGGCGTTCGCTCTAGGCGACGGCAGCAACGAAGGCATTACGATGGGACCGCTGATTCATCAGGGTGCCGCCGATAAGGTTGCCAGTTTGGTAAGCGATGCGCTGGCGCACGGCGCGCGTGTCCGGTGTGGGTGTGGGCCATCCAGTTTGGGTGCGGGCTTTATTGAGCCAGGGGTCTTGACGGACGTGACTCCGCTAATGCGTGTCGCCCAAGAAGAAATTTTTGGTCCGGTCGCGCCGTTACTGCGCTTCAGTTCAGAGGCCGAGGCGATTCACCTGGCGAACGACACTCAGGCCGGTCTGGCGGCGTATTTTTATACGGCTGATGCCGCGCGTATGGTGCGGGTCGCGGAGGCGCTGGAATACGGTATTGTCGGCATAAATGAAGGTATTGTGTCGAACGAAATGGCGCCGTTCGGCGGGGTTAAAGAATCAGGCAACGGGCGCGAGGGTTCGCGCTATGGACTGGATGATTATTTAGAGATCAAGTACCTCTGTGTAGGGGGTATCGAATCGAATTGAGCGCGGTTGAATGCGGGGTGGCAATGGGAGTTGCGTGCTCGGCGCGTTGTGGTTTTTTGGGAGAGAGGCATGGATATAGGATTTGCGCCACATTATGAGGCGTTTCGCGATGAGGTTCGGCGGTTTCTTGACGACAACTTAACCGATGATCTTCGCGACGCGCAGCGGTTGTGTCCGGGTATTTTTCTAGACTATGAGCACAATATTGTCTGGCACCGTATTTTGCACAAACAGGGCTGGATCGCCCCGAGCTGGCCGCAAGAGTACGGCGGTACCGGGTGGGATTTGATGCAGCGTTACATTTGGTCCATCGAGAAAGCTCAAGCCCATGCTCCAGATACGGCGCCTATGGGGTTGGGCATGTGCGGCCCGATGCTGATTGGCTGTGGTACGCAAGCGCAGAAAGACGAATACCTGCCGCGCATTCTCTCAGGCGAAGACTATTGGTGTCAGGGCTACTCAGAGCCCGGTTCTGGTTCTGATTTAGCCAGCCTGAAATTACGGGCAACTTCAGATGGCGATGATTTTGTCCTTAATGGCAGCAAAATCTGGACATCTCATGCGCATTACGCAAACAAAATGTTTCTGCTTGTGCGTAGTGATGACAGCGGTAAGCCCCAAGAAGGCATTACGTTTCTGCTGATGGATATGCACAGCCCGGGTGTGCGGGTCGAACCCATCGTCTTTGCGTCGGGCAGTCACGAGGTGAATCAGGTGTTTTTTGACGACGTTAGAGTGTCCAAGCGCAATATCGTTGGTGCAGAGAATAAAGGCTGGCAGGTCGCAAAGTATCTTTTGGAGTTTGAACGTGGGGGTTCCACTGGTGGTAATGCCGCACGTAAAGTGTCGCTGCAAAGGGTACGTAAACTGGCTGAGTCGATTGCTCTAGATACGGGCACTGTTGCGCAAGATCCAGCGTTTAAGCGGCAACTGGAAGAGGCGGAAGTGCAGTTGGAAGCCATCCAATATACAGAATTTAGATTGATGGCCGCGCTGTCGAAAGGCCAAAATCCGGGACCAGAGTCGTCGGTAATGAAGGCTTTGTCGGCCAAGATGCAACAACAGATTAGCGAGTTAGCAGTGATCGCTACGGGTCACTATGCAGGGGTGCATCAGCCCCAGGCGCGCTCGGTAGGCAGCAATTCTGCGATGATCGGCCCAGAGCAGGGGGCGATGGCGTTTACTAATTATTTTAACTTTCGAGCCAGTTCTATTGCTGGCGGTAGCGACGAGGTGCAGCGAAATATTATGGCTAAGTTGGTGCTCGGACTGTGAATCATCCGTTTTCTGCAGACGCGCTTGCCGCGGCTGAAGCGTTAGTCGGCCAGATGACGTTGGCTGAAAAGGCCGAGTTTTGTTCTGGTCAGGATTTTTGGCACTTGGCGGATTTGCCGCGATTGGGTGTCGACAAAATTATGGTCACGGATGGCCCGCATGGGCTGCGTAAGCAGGCGCAAAAGGCAGACCACCTTGGTGCCCATCGCAGCGTTGCCGCAACCTGCTTCCCGACGGCGTCGGCTTTGGCCAGTTCGTGGGATACAGCGCTTATCGAGCGGGTCGGTGAGGCCCTTGGTCAGACGTGTGTGGATGAAGAGGTTAGTGTGTTATTGGGCCCGGGCCTGAATATCAAGCGTAATCCTTTGTGTGGGCGTAATTTTGAATACTTCTCGGAGGATCCATTCTTAAACGGACACATTGCAGCCAGTTTGGTTCGAGGTATTCAATCGCAGGGCGTGGGCGCCTGTTTAAAACACTTTGCGGTCAACAACCAAGAGCGCGGTCGCATGTACATGGACGCCATTGTCGACGATCGAACCCTACGAGAGATATATCTAAAAGGTTTCGAGATTGCGGTTAAGACTTCACGGCCGTGGACCGTAATGTGCGCGTATAACCGCCTAAACGGCGTGTATTGCAGCGAACATGACTGGCTATTGAATCAAGTGTTGCGAGAAGAATGGGGTTTTGACGGTGCGGTCATGACGGATTGGGGCGCGACCAACGACCGAGTGCTTGGCGTTAGAGCTGGGCTTGATTTAGAGATGCCCAACAGTGGCGGCATTACCGATGATCTGGTGGCCGCCGCAGTGCAGGCGGGCGAATTAGATGAGGCGGTATTAGATCGCGCTATTGCGCGCAACGTAGCTTTGAGTATGTCGGCGAAAGATCGACAAACCCCGTCGATCTCCGCCGACCCCGATGTCCAGCACGAACTCGCTCGAGATACAGCTGCGCAATGTTGTGTGTTGCTGAAGAACGATGATGAATTGTTGCCGCTGTCAACACAGCAGTCTATTGCGTTGATCGGCGCCTTTGCGGAAAAGCCTAGGTTCCAAGGTGCAGGCAGTTCTCAGGTGCGTCCGATCCAGATCGATACCCTAGCAGCGGCGTTGGCTGAGTATACGGAATTGATAACTTATGCTGCGGGTTACGACCCCGTTTACAGTGAGCCAGACCAAGCGCTGATCGACGAGGCGGTGAGCGCTGCTGCTGCAGCTAAGGTGGCCGTGGTTTTTGTGGGACTGCCGGGTATTTACGAATCCGAGGGTTTCGACCGCGAGCACATGCAGTTACCGCCACAGCACGACGCGTTGATTCAGGCGGTGGCTGCAGCCAATCCACGTACGGTTGTTGTGCTTGCCAATGGAGCACCGGTGGAAATGCCCTGGGTGGATCAGGTCAGCGCAGTGCTAGAGGCCTATCTCGGCGGTCAAGCTGCAGGTGGTGGTATTGCTGATGTGTTGATGGGCAAGCAAAACCCCAGCGGTAAATTGGCGGAAACCTTTGCCGAGCGACTGGCGGATATTCCGTCGCAGCCCTGGTTTCCCGGTGCGTATCGGCAGATGCAATATCGTGAAGGTTTATATGTTGGCTATCGCTACTTTGACACCGCGCAGAGATCGGTGTTATTTCCCTTTGGTCATGGTCTGAGCTACACCCGCTTTGATCTGCCACAAGCCACCCTATCAAACGACACGTTGACGGCTCAGCGCTCAGTCACGTTAACAGTAGCGGTGCAAAATACTGGCGCCGTGGCAGGGGCAGAAGTGGTGCAGGTCTATCGCCATGTAAAAAACAGTACGGTGCATCGTCCCGAGCAAGAGCTTTGCGGATTTGCCAAGCTGCACTTGGCCGCGGGAGCCACAGGCTCGGTGGACATCCCGTTGTCGCCGGACAGCTTTCAGATTTTTGACCATGGAACACAAGGTTGGGTATTGGAAGCTGGGCCGGTGGAGTTGCGTATTGGCGTGTCCAGTCGAGACATTCGCCTGATGAAAATGCTTAACGTAGCTTCGGTGGATGTTCCCAGCAGCTTAGCCGCCGGGGTGTCAGCCCCAGATTTTCTGCCTGCAGATGCGTCGCAAGGATTAGCTGTCTCTGACCCGGTGTTTGCGCAAATGTTGAATGCGCCCATACCGCAACGAGAGACGGCTCGGCCTTTCCACCGCAATTCTTCCGTAGGTGAACTGGGTGCAACATGGTTAGGCTCTAAGCTTCGGACGAAGCTGACCAAGGCCTTTATGGGCGGTATGGGCTTGGCTAATGCCGATGAGACCACGCGCAAAATGTTTACCGAAATGGCCGAAAATATGCCATTGCGGGCGATTGTGTTGTTTCAGCGCGGCAAAGTCAGTTTTGCGCAAATTGATTGTCTGTTAGCGCTGTTGAATGGCCGCCATTTTGAGGCGCTGCGGCACGGTTGGGCGATTTGGCTCGAGCGCAATGGCAACTGAACGGGTTACGGGAATTTTTTTCGGGGAGGAAATATGTCTGCTCATAAATACGCAGTGTCGCCAGCGGATGGACCGGTCGCGGTAACCGGTGCCAGTGGTTATATCGGCTCTTGGATTGTTCACGATTGTATGGAACAGGGTTACGAGGTGCGTGCTTGCGTGCGCGATGCCAGTAATCCGGCAAAGACCGCGCACTTACTCGATCTGAACAATGACGGTTTGCGAGGTCACGTGTCGTTATACGAGGCTGATCTGTTTAAGCCTAACAGTTATGACGAGGCCTTTAAGGGCTGCTCTGCGGTTATCCATGCGGGTGCAACGGTGGGCTTTAACCGCGAAACCCCGCAACAGGTCTACGACGGCTGCTTTAAGGAAAACGCGCATGTTATCGAGTCGGTAAAGCGTTCAGGGAGCGTTAAACGATTTGTCTTTACCTCGTCTTTTGCGGCTGTTGGTCATCCGCGTCCCGAAGGCTATGTGTTCACCGAAAAAGATTGGTGTGGAGATAATGTAGACGCGTATAAGGGTCGCTGGAGCGATGAGCAAATAGCGAAAGATCGCGACATTGCTTATGCCATGGCCAAAGCTAACACCGAAAAACTCATTTATGCCGAAGCCGAGGCTAATGGCGGCTTTGAAGCGCTGGCGATCTTACCCTTACACGTTATTGGGCCGCTGATTGCGAGTAACAACGACCAAGGCTGGAGCTGGCAAAATCACATCAAACGTATGATGCAAGGGCAGCCCTACAAAGGTGGGCGCGAAGGTCGGATGTTGTGGAATTGTGTGGATGTGCGCGATGTCGCGCGTGCGCATCGTTTATGTATGGAGACCACCCAGGGCGCGAATGGCAGTCGTTATATCTTGGCGGCCGCGGATCGCAGCGGTGAGTTATTTACTTGGCAGTTGCAAGCGCTGCTGGAATCGCTGTTCCCAATGGTTGACGAAATCGGTGGCGAGCCTATGCAGGCAGATAATGACGAGGTTCCAGCAAAGCCGACTTATGACGCGCCACGGGCATACTGTCTGCTGGCCAAGCAAGAGCTCGGTCTGGAGACTTTCGATTTAGAAACCACCGTCAGAGACACTGTGGATTCCTACTATGCGGTCGGTTTGTTGGGAGAATAAACCACGCGATTAATTCAGCTGTCGATCCTCGATCCAGTTGCCGTGGGCGCCGTAGGGCACCGGATAGGGCAACTCGATGCTCGCGACCGGAGCTGCAGAAAAATTGTCGGCATCGATGATGACGAGCTTGGATTTGTTGTTGTGCTCGTTATGCACCAAGCACATTACCCAACCATCGTTTTCTGCCTTGGAGGATGGGACCGCCGCATATGCGGGTTCAGCGCCGCGGGTGCCTTTGCCTAAGAAGTGTTCGTTGCAGTGGCCGCTAATCAAATCGTACTGGTAGAGCTTGGGGCCATAGCTTGGTTCTTCACTGTTGCCTTCGCCATCCAGAGCCATTAAGTAGCCAAATTGGCTTTGTTGGCCAACGAAGTGGTCGTTTACTCTACCAAAGTCACCTGGGCGGTCGTCGACTTTATCTTCTGTTACTTGGCCGGTGGCGAGATTAATTTGCCAACGATGCAAGCGTGATACCTCAGAAAAGTCCCCAGAGTCGGCGCCAAAGGCAGAATTTTGCTTAGACACGAACAAGGTGATGATATCGCCCTGTTCCCAGGCGTTTACTTGGTGGAAGACGTAACAAGGGTCGATCTCGAACCAACGAATATCATCAGCGCTACCGTTACGCGGCATAACGCCAAGGCGCGCTTGGTTTTCGCGCTTGAAGCGGAATGGAATACCGCTGGCGAGCAAGTTGAGATCCAAGGCCAACGGCAGGTCCATAAAAATGACATAGTTCTCGGTGATGTTGAAGTCATGCATCATGACCATTTCGGGTAACTCAATGCCCTCAATTTGTTTCAGCTTTCCGTCTGCGCCAACCCGAATGTACTGCAAATAAGGCTGTTCGAAGGAGAAGTAACTGAACGCCAGCAATTCGCCGGTAACCGGACAAATTTTTGGGTGTGCAGTCATTGAGCAGGTGAGTGCGCCATCGAAGTTTTCGCAGCCCACGGTGTTTAGATCGGCATCAATTGTCCAAGGCCAGTGCGCTTCTTCTAAACATAGAATCTTTTTGTTGTGGGCCATGATGTGGGTGTTGCCCTTGCCGCGGCGCAGATCGCCCAGGCCACCCATTGGATCGGTCAGCGGATCAGTAATGTCCGGCGTTTGCACAAAGCGGTTGCGGTACCACTCGGCGTTGCCATTGCTCAGGCGAATGCCGTGCACCATGCCGTCTCCAAGAAACCAATGATCGCCGCTGCCCGACGCTGGGTTAGGCCCAGTGCGCAGATAAACGCCGTTCAGTTCAGGCGGAATGCTGCCTTCGATTTTGAGTTCAGTGCTGGTGTGCTCTTGTTGTGTTGGCGCCCAATTGCCGCGCAAGAACCAGGCTGTGTTTTGCTTTTCCATGCTCGCTCCCCAACGATATTCAGTCGCCATATTGAGGGGATACGCGCACGAATGCCAGTGTCTAATCGGCCGCTAGACAGCCCTAGGCTTTGACTTAGAGATCACCCAGATCGCAACCGCGCTGTTGCAGAATAGGTTTCAGTTCTCTGTATGCGGCGGGTGTTTTGCTCAGCGGAATGCGCGGGTAGAGGTGATGTACGATGTGGTACTGCATGCCTAATGACAGCAGATTACCGAGTTGGCTTTTGAACCCCCGGGTGTTTTGATAGCGACCCTTAGCGTTGCCCGGATGGTGAGGCGCCCAGCTTAAATAGTATTGAATGTAGGTGAGTGCAATATGCCGCGGTAGCCACCACAGCAGCGCCGCTTCAAGTGCGTAGCCGCTCCACGCCATGCCGACTAAGAATCCTAAGTACACAAATTCATAAACCAGCGCGTCTATTAATACATGGCTCTTACCCTTGCGCTGCAGTGCATTTGCATAATCTTGGTTTGCGTCGGAGCCGGGTTGGCGGCGCTTAATGCTGTTGATCAAGAATGCGAAATCGCCCGGCGCATGAACCGAGTAATCTGGGTCCAAATGCGGGTCGTTAGTGTGCGCGTGGTGTTCCATATGGGTGTCGCGCAGTACTCGATAAGGCTGCGCTAAGGGAATAACCGAGGTGTGACCTACCAATTCGTTGAGCCAGCGCAGACGTTGCCCGCGACGCGCGATGATATTGTGCTGAGCCTCGTGGGAGGGCAGGTAAGAGAGGCTGACGTTGATGGACGCAATGATGAAGCCCAGCCATAACGGCATGATGTCGAGCAGCACCAGAGGCCACAGCGACAACCAAACCGCCAAATTGCTGAAGGCCCAGACCACAGCGCCCCAAGGCACAATCCGCGTGTACTTGGCCGCGATTAAGCGCTCGGTTTTGTCGATATCGCTGGTGTTGTCTAGATGTGCATAGTCGATGTTGCTCATCACCTTACCCAAAACCAGGAGCCACGAATTTGCGCCATAAGTCCAAGCCCGCCGCCGATCACAAGACCTACGCAGATCGTATCGACGCCCGCGATTTGCCAATTCAGCGCGAGCAGCGATTGGCCGATTAACGGCGCTAGAAAAGCCAATCCGAATACCAGAGGCGAAAAAAGAAAACCCAGCAGTTTCACGTCAGTAGTGCCTGTGTTGTCGAACGCGAGCGAGATAGTATATGGTGAACGAACATGTCTGGCCACAATGGTTGCGCGAGTACAGAGGAGTTGCTGCTATGAATGTGCTGTCTGCGCGTTGGTTTCGAGGGTTGGCAATATTCGCGCTGTTATTTGTTTTGCTGAGCTTAAACAGCAACCGTGCGATCGTCTTTATAGACAATCAGTATTTCGAACCCACCTACCGTGCTTGTGTAGGCATTTTGGGCTTCATTGCGCAAGATGTGAGTCAGTTAGAACGCCAAATCGTATGTAATATCACGATGGTGAGCATTGCTGCTGACGCGGAGAGGGCTCTGGCGACGGAGTTAGCAGCGGATAATTTAAAAGAGCCTCCGGCGTAAGCGCGCCGTCGCTCCCAGAGAATCCTCAACGGAAGTGCTGGGTTTCCCGAACATCATCCGGTTCAGGATCTAGTAACGCGTTTGCCAGCAGTTCGCCACTTCGGTACGCGCTGCTAGCGCCGTCTCCCAGACACCAATCACCCGTTACCGCCAATTTCAGTTGCGGGTCGATCAGGTATGGCCGGCCCAATGGATGCTCGGTATGCGCGTAGCGCCACCGGTGCACCGCACAGTGCATCGGATTTACCGCAGTGGTGGTAATTCTCATCAGAGCACTAAGGATGCTTGCTTCGACTGCAGCTGGGCTGTCCTCTTCATGCTGCTTGCTCCATTCACTCGTAGTCTCCAGAACATAGCTGTGTTCTCCCGGATCTAATGCGCGGCCGGGTTTTGAATGCTCTGCGCTGATGCGACGGATTAAAGAATGGTTAGGGCATAGCTGATGCGTTGCGATTAATGGCTGGGCGGCGACGAGCATCATTACCCATGCAGGGGTCATGCGCACGTCTTTCAACTGTTGTAGCAATGCTGTCTCAAGTGTTTCGATCAGCATTTGGGTTTGCGGGCAAGGAGCGGTGATGATCAATGTTTCGAATGGACCGTAAGGGTTGCCGTCCTCGTCAAGCAAGTGCCACCCCTCATTGCTACGCTCGATGCTTCGGATGAGACAGTTCAATTGAACATTGAGTTGGCTGGCATGGTCCTTCGCCATTTGGTTAACGCCATTTTCGGGCAGATGCGTGTTCATTGAGTTGTCGCCGGATGTCCACTTAGGATAGCGACTGATACACGTAAGCCACTTGTCGTCGTCGCCATGTAAACTCGGTGAACCGTGATCGAAACGCCAGCGCTCATGCCGGCGTGTGGCTAACCGCCCACCGACGCCGCGTGCTTTGTCAAAAAGTTGGACAGTAAGACCACCTTTCTCTAATAGTTCTGCGCACCGCAGGCCACAAATACCAGCACCGATTAGGGCGAAATTTTTCATGACTCTCTCAAGGCTTAGACGAACTGCAGAAACTAGCGCAGTTATGGTCAAGGGTTCGTGAGAGGTGACAGTCGGTCCTTGTTCCGAGATTGATCAGGACCAAATCTCCGCTAGACCCGTTAGTAGATGTCGATAGGTCCCGTAAAACTCAGGGGTTGTAGGCAGCTCCAGCTGCGTTGAACATTCTTAAGCGCATCGACCGCAGCGTCTAATCTGAGTAGACCTCTGGCTCAATATTTGCTCCAAAACCTTCCGGATTTTTAAGATTTTGAAATGCTCTTGTGGTATAAAATCGCCGCTCGGGAAATGTCGTGTTGGCGTAACCCGGCACTGGCTCATAAGTAACCAATAGTATTGGCACCAACAGTTGCGGCCACACGACCTCAAAAGGTGCGCAGCGTTAGATTTTGTGGTTACGCCGGGGCCAACTAGAGATTTGTCCGGGCGCGTGGTCGGCTTTCAACAATGAAAGTAAAAAACTGCGGTGTACGCAGTCGTAGGATCTTTTCGGCGCGAC
>PBQQ01000005.1 GCA_002725095.1 Gammaproteobacteria bacterium | reverse complement strand
CACCAACTTGCGCTGATCAGCTTGCAAGGCAGCAAACAACTCCGCTGAGTCAATCTCGAAGTCAAGTTTCGCTTGATAATAGTCAATCTGGTTGATTTCCACTCCGCCAACACGGGCTTTAGTTCGCATATTTGCTGGACACAACCTTGCAGCAATGCCCCAACCATGTGATCTAATGCAGAAACTCGGTAAAGTTCTCATCACAGGGAGAGTGAATCATGTCCATAGAGAAAATCGATACAGGAACCGACGAACTGTTGTGTAATGTCGACGAACGCGTCGCCACCATCACTTTGAACCGCCCAGAGAAACGAAATGCGCTCTCAGATCATCTTACGCCGGCCCTGCGCCAGATGCTTTTTGATCTCGAGACTCGCAACGATGTCGGCTGTATTGTCATCACCGGCGCGGGCACGGCGTTTTGTGCTGGCGGCGACGTGGGTGGGATGGGCAACAGTAAAACAGCTGCAGATACGCCAAGGCCAACCACTGAAGAACGGGTCAGAGCATTAATTCATAAGCAGGAAACCCTGACGCTGCGCCTTGCCGACCATGCCAAACCAACGATCGCTGCGCTGCCCGGCGTCGCCGCCGGCGCCGGCCTAAGCATCGCGCTGGCCTGTGATATCAGAATTGCTGCAGCCTCCGCATTCATTACTACCGCGTTCCGTAACATCGGTTTTTCCGGCGACTACGGCGGCAGTTGGCTGCTCACCCAACTCATTGGANCCTCCAGAGCTAAGGACCTGTATTACACAGCACGGCGCGTCCAAGCCGATGAAGCACTGCAATTAGGTCTTTTCAATCATGTTGTCGCTGACGACGAGCTACCCAGTGCAACACTCGCGCTGGCACGCCAAATCGCCTCCGGGCCACCTATCGCGTTGGGTTATATGAAAGAGAACATCAACCGCGCGGTCACCAGCGATTTGCGTTCATGTCTGGCAATGGAAGCCGATCGACTGATGCGCTGCGCCGCCACCGACGACCACAAAGAAGCGGTAAAAGCCTTTATGGAAAAACGCCAACCGGTCTTCAACGGTCGCTAAATTAGGATTATGTGATGCCAAAATGGTCAAACTGGTCAGGACGATTGCAGAGTAAACCTGATCGCTACCAACAGATTTATTCCGAACAACAGGCCGCAGCCCTAGCCGCTCACTGCAATAACAACGGCATAACCCTTCGCGCTGTCGGTGCCGGACACAGCCATCAGGACCTCGTCGGCAACGACGGCGTAATCGTTGACCTTGTCGGTTTGGCCGGTGTCATCAACGCCGACGCCGATTCGGCCTGGGTATGGGGCGGCAGCCGCATACACACTCTAGGATTGGCACTGCAACAACACGGACTTGCTTTACCCAATCAGGGCGANATTGACCGCCAAACGATTACCGGGGCCACCGCAACAGGCACTCACGGCACCGGAACCACTCTAAGCAATCTCAGCAGTCGCGTCGTCGGCGCGCAAATAGCACTCGCTGATGGTCATCTTGTGACATGCACGCGCACAGCGGATGATCCGCTGATGCGCGAACTGTGGCAAGCCAGCCGTCTGCATCTGGGCGCCTTGGGAATCGTCACGCGGCTGCAACTCGCGTTGGTGCCGAGCTATCGCCTGCAAGAACGAAGCTGGCAGGCACCGCTGCTAGANACCTTGGACAATTTACAGCCGCTGGTTGACGACAATCGTCACTGCGAGTTTTTCTGGTACCCACACACGGATACCGCTCAGGTGAAGGTGATTAACCCAACCGAAGATGACNCTGTGTACCCTCTGGGAGATGAAGGTGAGCGCTGCGGCTGGAACTTTGAAGTACTGCCCAACCACCGCCCGCATTTACATACGGAAATGGAATACAGTGTCCCCGCCGACCGTGGCCCTGAGTGCATGCGTGCAATCAAAGAATTGTTAGACAAGAAGTTTGCAGAAGTGCGCTGGCCGGTTGAATACCGCACATTAGCCGCGGATGATGTGTGGCTGTCCACCGCTTATGAGCGCCCCACGGTAACCATTTCAGTGCATCAAGCCATTGACGAACCGGACGAGCCCTATTACCGAGCCTGTGAGGAAATATTCCTGGAGTTTGAGGGCAAGCCCCACTGGGGCAAAGTCAACTATCTTTCCGGTGAACAACTTGCAGCAATGCATACACGCTGGGACGACTGGTGGCGAGTGCGCGACCGAGTCGACCCGAATGGCGTGTTTTTGAACCCCTATATGCAAAACATCCGGCCCTAATAGAACCTAAGGATACTGCAGAAAAGACGAGGGCCCAGCGCATCGTTGCGTATCCGCGATCAAAGCATTCTGCAAAACACATTCACCCTATAGGCACACTATGTACCCCACCTACACCTCCAAGTTCCCAGAGCTGGGATTTTACGGACTGCCCGGACACAGTCGCGCGCCTCGAGATATTCTGCGTCAAGCCCAAGACGCCGAAGCCTTGGGCATCGGCAACATTATGATTTCCGAACGCGCCGACTTTAAAGAGATCTCNGCGCTCTGCGGCGCCGTCGCTGCGGTAACCGATCGCCTCTATATCGGCACATCTGGCACCAATCTGAACACTCGCCACCCAGTTATTACGGCATCCATGGGATCGACCCTGAACCGCTTATCCGAGGGCCGGTTTGCGCTAGGTCTGGCAAAAGGCGTCAAACTGCGTTGGCAGGCCCTCAATGTGGGCTTTCCGAGTTTCGAGCACGANCGCAATTTCGTCGCCCTCATGCGCAGACTCTGGCAAGGCGAGCAGGTGCTCGGTCATGACAGCCCGTTAGGTCAATATCCAGCACTACAGTTAGCGCCCTACGTAGACGAGGACATTCCACTGCTGTATGTCGGCTTTGGCCAAAAAAGTCTGGAACATGCGGGACGCATCTATGATGGGGCACACCTGCACACCTTCATGAGCGATCAAGCGCTAAGTGACGCGGTAACTGCATTTCGGCGCGGTGAAGAAACCGCCGGACGCGCCAACGGCAAACTCTGGTCTGTATTTGCCACCGTGCATCAGCCCAGCGAAACCGACTATCTGAAAATGATCGTGGCAAGGCTGGCCACCTATCTGCAAATCCCCGGCTACGGCGAAGCGTTAGTTACAGTAAACGACTGGGATATGGATACTTTATACAGCTTTCGCAGTGCCGCTGTGGTTAAAAACATCGGCGGCGCCATCGACAGCGTGGCCGATTTCACGCAACTACAAGCCATTGAAAAGCTTATTCCGGAACACTGGCGTCCAGCCGCCGTTGGAGACGCAAAAACCTGTGCCGAGCGATGGGTAGACCAATTCAACGCCGGAGCGGATGGGCTGATTATTCACGCCAGCACCCCCGAGCAGTTCGCCCCCGTTTTGGCCGAGTACGAGAAGNTACGGCCTAACGAGTTGTTTGTAGAACGCAGCAACCGNCCTGGCTGACTTAGCCNTTACAACAAAAAATTATAGAACTGCGTCTATCAANTCCAACGGTCGTTCAACCCAACGTCGAAATCCGTTGGCGCTAAACTCCTCGGCCGCACCGAATCCGTAAAGCACCCCAATAAAATCCATGCCGTTGTTGGCCGCGCCCAACGCATCATGATGGCGATCGCCAATCATTACGCAGTCGCTCGCCCGTAATTCTTGCTCCGCTAAAGCAACGGCAAGCAANTCACTTTTGTCTTGCAAACGCCCATCCAGTTCCGACCCATAGATTGCATTAAAATACCGATCTAAATCGAAATACTGCAGGATCCGCTCAACAAAAACTCGCGGTTTACTGGATGCCACGAGCAGTGAATGNCCGCGACTGCGCAATTCGTGCAGCACGTGTGGAATCTCTGGGTANAGTTCGTTCTCATACAATCCAATGGTGGAAAAACGCTGCCGATAGAACTCTACCGCAGCGTCGGCCAAGGCCTCCCCAACCAACGCCACAAAGTTCTCGCGCAATGGCGGCCCAATGCACCAGGTCAGCTGCTCCTGGGCTGGTGGCTCTATTTGCAACTGCTGCATTGCAAAACGAATGCAGCCCGTGATGCCTTCTTGGGGATCTGTCAGGGTGCCGTCGAGATCAAAAAATAATGTGGATTTGGTCACCGTGGTTCAGCCGCTCAGTCATCAAGGTTGCCAATATCGGGCCGGCATCATACCCCACTGGAGCTATTGTCTGGCCCTTCGAAGCGTGATGTCATGTCACCAGCAACCGGGATGATAAATCATGAGCATATCCAGCCTTTTCCCCANCATCAGCAATCGCAGGGTCGCAACCAACGGCATCCACCTGAACATAGCCGAGCAAAATCCTGAAAGCGCTAACGGCAAACTAATCGTGTTATTGCATGGATTTCCTGAATCTTGGTACTCCTGGCGCCATCAGTTCGCGCCACTCGCCGCAGCAGGCTACCACGTCGTAGCCCCCGATATGCGCGGCTATGGCGACAGCGATCATCCAGAGGGCCTAGAGAGCTACAACCAAGTTGAAGTGACCAATGACGTCATCGGTCTCGTTGGNGCACTGGGTTATGCAACGGCNATTGTCATCGGCCATGACTGGGGTGCACCCACAGCCTGGAGCAGCGCCCTTAATCATCCAACCGTGGTCAGCGCCGTGGGGNCCTTGTCCGTGCCGTTTTCACCACGCGCTGAAATGCCGCCGTTAGACATGTTGAAAATTATTTTTAAGGACCGCTTNTTNTATCAGNTGTATTTCCAAACTCCNGGNNTTGCCGAGACCGAACTTGAGGCCGACGTGCGCACCGCATTACGTAAGTTCTACCATATGGCCAGTGGGCAAATGGACATTGGGTTAATGCCAGACAAACCTGCTGACGCCAACCTATTGTCCGATTTACCGGACCCCGAGCAGCTTGGCCACTGGATGAGTGACGCCGATCTTGATTTTTACGTCAATGAATTCAGCCGCAGCGGTTTTCGCGGACCGTTGAATTACTACCGCAACCACAACTTAACCTGGGAACTGACCGAGGGCGCACCCACGCAAATTCAGCAGCCCGCGCTTTTTGTTGCTGGTGACCGCGACGGCGTCATCGCNATGGCCGCGCANGCACTGGAGGCCATGCCGAACTACGTTACCGACCTNCGCGTCAACGCGTTAATACCTGGCATTGGTCACTGGACTCAGCAAGAANCNGCCGAGGCNACGAACGAGTATCTGCTCGATTGGTTNGCNGGCCTNNACTAAGGCGCCATATCCAGCAGTTCGGTAAAACCGCTGGGCGCGTGCGGTCCAAGGATTAATTGTTCNAACACGCCTTTACCNANATGGCTACCNAGGTCACCCTCCATGCTGACNTCACAGATCGCTTGAATGTGTAAATTAAGGNCGTCATCCANNTCCGCCAACGCGTATTCTTCAAACAGTTGCGCGTCACCACCATGATAATGACCGTGGCCAAANTCCGAATGGCCATAGCCGACACCCTTCATGTACCAATGAAAGCGCGGGCGCATGGTTATTTCTGCAACGCCGCCATCGAACTTGCGCAGGGTAATGACCGCCTTCTCAGCGTGTCGAGTTCCGGAAATAAAATCGATCTTGCTACTGACGTCGCGCATCGGTTCGGCAGTACCGCTTAGAGGTACAAATACACCAGCCGTATTCCACGGCTTACCCGCAGCGTCGTCATTCAAATGGTAAAGGCTGACACCCTCCGGCCAATTAACGGGCGCCCAAAGCCAATAAAATTGGTTAATGCTAGGGGCCTGAGGGTTTGGCTGAGTATCCGCAGCACCCACCGAGCGTATACCCCAGGAACGGTCTCGAGTGCCTAACCATAACTGCGGTGTGACCTCGATCCTTCGGCCCTTGAACTCGATCCAACCCTGCCAACTGCCATTTTGAGTGAGTCGAGTGGAATCCATTAGGGTCTGAGTGCCGATGCGCCGGGTAAAACGCGGCTCTTCTTGTGCAGGTGCGCGACCACTGAACAATAGGTCGGCCTTTATGCCATGCTCCGGCGAATCAACCAAGATGCGCAGGCACTGCAGCGGCGTAACCACTTCGACCGCAATACCGCCCACTTGCGTATTCATACGTTCGTGATTCAGCACCCGCGAGCACAACAAATTGTGCTGAATACCATCAACAATGAGCGAAAAACCAGCGTCGATCACATCTAATTGCGGATAGATGCCCATACCCAGGGCAAAAAAGATGTCCTCTTTAAGATGGTAACCGTTAAAGAAATAGCGGTCGTAAAAGTTCCGACTGGCCCCCGCATAGGCGATAGGCTCGGGATTCTGATGGATCGGAAAATCGTCGGCTTGGCTTAACACGCCCAACTCCTTTATGTGCTCAATGGCCTACAGCGTAGCCCTAGGATTGGCGCGATACCAGACGCGATTGCGAAATCAGCGCCGCTCGTTTAGCGTGGGGGGTAGGAGAGGATGCGGGCAAATTTACCCTTGCACGACGTCTTTTTTTTACCGATTTGGTTACTCGCGAAAACAAGGATTTATCATGCGTATCATGCTTTTAAGTTTGCTTCTGTCTGTCTCTGGTGCTGCATTTGCCAACGGCCACTTGCCCGGAGAGAAAGGCAGCCACCCCCACGTCAGCAGCTTAGCCTGGATGACCGGCGGCTGGAGCGGCCTTGTCGGGCCAGAGACGGTGTTAGAGGAAAACTGGAGCACCGCTACCGCCGGCACCATAGCGTCACTGGTACGCATGACCTCGCCAGAAGGCACCGCAATGGTCGAAATGGTGCACATTGAAGAAGTCGACAACTCCTTAGAATTACATATTCAACAATGGGACACTGGNTTCAAACCACGTAGCCCGGCTCAGAAGATGCGCCTCGCTGAGATGGGCGAACAATCTGTTGCGTTTACCGCCGCAAGCCCAGGGGCGTTGAAGAAACTTGGCTACGCATTAGTAGGAGATGAATTTCAGATCCGCATTAGAACCGCCGATGATCAAGAAATGCTGATCAAACTTGCGCCTAAGTCTTAGATAAATCGAGGCGGCACTATGACAACCCTCAATAGCGTTACTGGCCCCATCGACAGCGCAAACTTGGGGTTTACTCTAATGCATGAGCATGTGTTGATTGCCGCCAGCGGTTTAACCCAAAGCTACCCTGACCTGCTGGGGCCAAACTANGAAGCTCGCGCGGTCGAGTGCCTAAAGAAAGCCAAAGCCAATGGCATAGACACCATGCTAGACGCCACGACGTTCGATTTAGGCCGCGACCCCAAGCTGTTGCAACGCGTTGCGGCCGCCTCTGGNGTAAACCTCATTAATGTCACTGGCTGGTGGCTGGACGTACCCCGCTTTATGCACGGCGTCGGTGCTAATCAGATGGCGGATGAATTCATTCGCGATCTAACCGAAGGTTTTCGCGGAACCGACATCAAAGCCGGCATGTTGAAATGCGCCGCGGACTTTGAGGGCGTTACCGCGCCGCTCGAGACCATGGCCAGAGCAGTTGCCCGAGCACACCTGCAAACCGGTGTGCCGATTATGGTGCACTCCTACCCGACCGGGCATGTCGCCCGACGCCAGATTCAAATTTTCCGTGAGGAAGGGGTGGATTTGAGCCGCGTCAAAATAGACCACTGCAACGACACCACGGACACCGAATATTTACAATGGATTCTCGATCAGGGCTGTTTTTTAGGCTTAGATCGGTACCCAGGGCGCTACGTCAGCCCGCATATGCGCACNGTAACGCTCAAACGCCTAATTGATATGGGCTATGGCGAGCGTTTATGCCCATCCCATGACTGCATCTGCTTGCATATTCACAACGAACAAGCCGATGGCAGCATCGAAACAGAACACGCGTTCCAACGCTCTAATCCCGACCAATTCCTGTATATGCAGCGGCATGTAATACCGGATCTGTTAGCCATGGGCGCGACCGAGCAGGACATTCATCGGCTGTTTGTCGAAAACCCACGTCGCTTATTCGAAGGTTAATAGCTAAAAATCAAGCCTGTCTGCTTAACCTCGCTTCCCTACGAGCAATGGTTTCTCGTAATCTGGCATGTCGCGCAGGGGTAAGCGGATAATTCCAAATCAGTTTCAAGGCCAGCCCGTAGAACAGAACCGGGCCAAAACAATAGACAAGCCGCAGCGTCAGCACCCCAAGATCCGTACTGCCGTCCACACCCAGCGCTGGGTCGAACCCCAATCGGCCCACGATAAAGAACGAAAACCCTGTACCACAAGCGATCGCCAGCTTTTCAGAAATACCCAATATCGCAAAATAAGAGCCCGCGCGTTTACCACCAGTCCGCGCGGAATCAACATCCACGACGTCCGCTAACATAGCCAGCGGCAGGAACTGCAGTCCTCCAAAACAAAAGCCTTTGACGATAAAAAGCAAGAAGAACACGAAATAGTCGCCCTCAACTAAAAGAAAATTAGTGGCGCTGACGCAGGCAACAGTAATCAATGTCAGCATGAATGCCTTGTGCTTACCAAATTTCTTGCCGAGGAACAGCCAGAAAGGAATCGCCGCGAGCCCCGCGACGAAGTAAAAGAAATACGCAGCACCGATAGTCGGCACACCAACGATGTCGGCTATAAAAAACAGCGATACCGCGTTGCGGAACGATTCTCCAAATTGAACCAACAACACGATGATCAAGACGCGCACCATCGGTCCGTTTTTGAGTAAGTGACTAAAACTCTCTTTCATCGAGACTTTAGTCGCGGTTGCCGGAATTGGCGGCTCTTTTACCAACAGAAAGCACACTGCAGCAGCAACCGGCAGCATGCCCATGACCACGATCGCAAGCCAATACAGCACCGGGCCGGTAAGCGTGCCGCGATCAACGGGCACTGCATTCATGATTTCTCCAGTGAACGCGCCTGTCGCGTCATTCCATATCTTNGACAGCACGGCAATCACACTGTCTCCACCGTCGGCTAAAACTTCCACAACAAGGGGCACCGTTGCTGCCAGCAATAAGCCCCCAAGCACGTAAAATTCACGCCCAGCGGTCACCCTGGATCGCTGATGATAATCATTAGACAGTTCCGCCCCCCAGGCCCGGTGTGGCAACGCGATCATCGTCGACCCTAGGAAAAATACGGTCAGCCAAACCAGCATGTAGATCAAACCCGCATCCGGGGATGGAATAAATAATTTATAGATCCCAAAGAGCATGACCGGCGTGCCTATGATCAACCAATGCTTACGGCGACCGAAAGGGGTTCTCCAGCGGTCGGATAACTCACCAATGAGGGGGTCCGTAATAACATCTGTAAAGCGCGCGAGCATTAAAATCAGCCCAACGGTCGCCAGATCAAGACCNATAACGCCGGAATAGTGCGGCCCAAGCCAAATCGCCAGCGGATAGCCATAAATAGCCATTGGCATACCCAACGACCCGTGAGCGTAAATGGTCGCTCGTGGAATTGGCTTGATCTCCGACATAGTTCCCCCTAGATCAGTATTCGGCCTCGACAGAGCCTTAAAGTAGATAGCGCGATTAGTACGCTTCTACAGTATTTTCAAAACGAAAACCCGCTTGCGCCATCACTAGTCGATGGCGCTCACCCTCTACATCGGCATCCCAGGTCTGATAACCCGCATCGCCATGCCACAAGGCAACCCGATCACCACTGGCCGCTTTCACCACTCGAGTACGGTAAGTTTTGTGCCCTTGCTGCTGAAAATGACTCAATACTTCTGACGCTGGGTGATACTTGGACAGGTGGTACAGCGTAATCCACGTTGGTGGCACCAGATCTATCTCACCGGCTGCGTGTTTCGCCAAGGCGTCTTCCGGACGAATCCAAGCATGCTCCTTAATTTCGCCGTCATCGATGGCGATGTCTTGATCACCACTTATCTGGGCCGCAAAAAACCAGGTCGCAAAACGCTTTTGCGGGCCTGGGGGTGGCGTCCAATGCGCAATTTGCACAAAGGCTTCCGCACTTACAGAAAGTCCCGCTTCTTCTTCAGTTTCGCGCGCAGCCGCGACCCTAGCTGCAGCGTCTACGTCATCTGCCGCCGGATAATCTTCTGCGTCTATTTTTCCCCCTGGGAATACCCACATACCGCCAAAAGTAATTTTAGAATTCTTTTTTAGCATTAGGACTTCGACGCCGGCGTTACCGTCCCGCAATAGCACCACCGTAGCGGCGGGAATAAGCGCCGCCACACCGGAGTCCTCCTCACTGCGCGCATCGATGTTTCCGTACATATCATTACGATGCTCGCTAGGACCTGCCGGACGATCAGATTTTTCACTTGCCATTTATTACCCTATTTATAGATNTTTTATCTATATTACTGTTTTAATTANTATTTTGTTTTTTAGCAAACGGTTCCGAATAGCTCAAAGCAGCNCTCTGCACCTCAGTTGACCAATCTCGCCACATGTCTCCTTGAGCGTCTGTCGTACGAAGGTGATCTAAATCATCCGTCCAGAAATCCGCCAGCACGGCCTGTCGNATNACGTCCGTGTAGTTGTGTCCGGCCATATGCGCTGTGCGATGATGCCAAAAGACAATATCGCCGGCTTGGCCCCAGCATTCGACCGGCTTAACCTCTGCATTAAGGCGTTCGATCTCCGCTAGATATTCTGTGGTATGCACAATGCCTTTAGCGCGGGGCAAGTGCTCGTAATANGGGATNCGCGGTTGGTCATAGCGCAANNCAAAAGTCGGATACAACGAACGGTGAGACCCGGGCCAAACTTTAAACGCCCCACCGTCTTCTGGACTGTCATCGATCAAACCCACAACGCCGAGTTGAAAAGGGTGCCCATCGGTATGACATGAATCCGGCTCACGCGGTTTATCCCCATAGGGTAGCGTGCAATATACGCCGCGCGCGGCATCCACACCCAAAGCAGGATCCGTCGGACCACCCGGCCAAGCCGGACCACGATTACCCATGGGTTCGCCGTCGGTAATCACTTGACGCAGCTGCCCACCCAACAACTGTTGAGCCATGGCACAAATCACATCGCTGTAAATCAGATTGACCACATCCTCGGTCACCCCGAGGTGNCGATTCAACCAGCGATAACCCATGCGGGTATGCAGGCTGTCAGCGCTTTGNAGGGCTTCACTAAAAGGCCCGACATGCGTACTCCGGCGGTCTTGGCACATTCCCGAGTTGGCAGGCAAAGACTGCCACATAGCCTGACGCACCCGCGCGCANAGATCTCTATCCATNACGCCTGGCAGCAANAGGTAGCCATTCGCTTTAAAAAAACTGATTTGTTCTTTGTNTANCATCCCACTCTCCTNATCTGAGCATACTACAACCGTTGCCATGCCTGCCCATACGTTGGCGNTGAGCAAAATATGCATTACCTTTGAGCTATTGGGAGAGGAGACTGAANATGCCATTAAGCGGCGTACGTGTAATCGACCTGACGGATGAGCGGGGCATATATGGGGCTAAACTGCTGGCCGACCTAGGAGCCGACGTGGTGCGGCCTGAACCGCCAGAGGGCGACCCGCTGCGACAGCGCGGCCCGCTGTTGGTTTCAGATCAAGCCGCCCAGACTTCTTTGTGGCACGCATTTTTTGCCTCAAATCGTCGCTTCTTTACCATTGACCCGCAAACCACTGCAGGCCAAGACCAACTTGACCAACTGCTGACGCGGGCCGACATCGTACTGAGCTGCAAAGACGCCTTTGCGGTGTCGGAAGCAAACCTCAGCGCTCGCGTGGAACAAAGACCTGAACTGGTCGTTATCGACGTATCTTCATTTGGTGAAACAGGCCCATGGAAGGACTACCTTGCACCGGATCTGGTAGCCGGCGCTCTGGGCGGGGCTGCTGCGACCACGGGCGACATAGACACGCCGCCGCTGAAAGGCTTTGGCGAATTAAATTTCATGGTCAGCGGTGCCTATGTCGCAATCGCCGCACTCGCGGCATTGGCTAAGGTGCGCAAAGACGGACACGGCCAACGCGCTGACATTGCTGTGCACGAGTGTATTGCCTCATGCCTTGAGCATGTGCTGATGTTCTACTGGTATCCAGACGCTCCGCAAAAACCTGAAGGCAAAGTACTGCCTCGACGTGGCGCGCTCCATTGGTCAGACGCGTACGCGGTTATGCCCGCGCAGAATGGCAGCGTTATGGTGACCCCTACCCCGGACTTCGACGCTCAATTGATGTGGCTTATCGAAGAAGGCGTTCAAGAAGATTTGATCGATCCGAAATATCAGGAACCTGAAAACCTAAAGCTGCGAGTAGACAGATCTATGGAAGTTTTGCGTAAGTGGACCGCGGGTAAAGACGCACGCGAGCTGTTTTTTCAAGCTCAGGAAAGACATTGTCCATACGGCTGGGTGCTGCCGCTGGAAGCGGTAGCGGAGAACCCGCAGCTGCTGGCCCGGGGTTGGTATCGCGACTTAGAAATTAACGGCCAAACAATTACCGCCCCAGGTACGGCCTACCACTTTAGCAACAGCGAGGGCAGTATCGACCTGCCTCTGATCCCGCACACAACGTCGCCCACTGACGTCACCGATATTCTTTCCGACCTCGGCTGGAGAACCCCATGAGCACTGACAATCGCCCGCTTGCTGGCCTGCGTGTTTTGGACTTCACCCACGTTCTTGCGGGGCCATTTGCAACACGCATCCTCGCGGACATGGGCGCAGACGTTGTAAAAATCAACTCCTTGCAACGCGCGGTCGGTACTCAAGACCCTCACCATCCCTACTACTTAATGTGGAACCGCAACAAACGGGCACTGGCATTGAATCTGGCAACCGATGAGGGCAAAAACGTTGCACTCGAATTGTGCCTAAAAGCCGACATCGTCATCGATAATTTTTCCGCCGGCGTTCTAGATCGTTGGGGCATAGGTTATGCGGCGATCCATGAACAGAACAAAAGAGCCATTTACGTGCAAATGTCCGGCATGGGCGACGGTGGCCCCTGGTCAAAGTTTGTCACCTATGCACCCACCATCCATGCATTGTCAGGCCTGACCCACGCGACCGGTGTCAGTGGGCGCGAAGACATCGGTATCGGCTTTTCCTACAACGACCATCAGGCAGGTTTGCACGGAGCCGTCGCGGTCCTCGCCGCGGTAGAACAACGCAATCGCACTGGCATCGGTCACCGTGTCGACATTTCTCAATTTGAGGTGGGAGTGAATTTTCTTGGGCCGTCGCTCTTGGATTACTTCGCAAACGGCGTGGCCGCGCGGCCAGTCGGCAACGACCTGCCCTACGACAATGCAGCCCCCCATGGCTGCTACCCATGCAAANCTGATCGCGCTAATCCAAATAACGTNCCNGNACTTAANGANCGATGGATCGCTATTGCCTGTATGACGGATGNTCACTGGTCNTCACTGAAAACCGTGATGCACCATCCCGATTGGGCCGAAGCCAACGAATTAAANGACGTGCACGGTCGACTGGCTCACAAACAGACTCTAGAGCGGCACCTAAGCGCATGGACACAAGACCAAGACGCCTACGACCTAATGCAACGTTGTCAGGCNGCCGGTGTGCCCGCAGGCGTGGTACAAGATGGGGCAGACCTGCTAGAACGTGACCCACAATTGGCCAACGTGGAATTCTCACGTCCAATGGAAGATGTGCATCCGACCCATGGACCGACTTGGATCGATGCTCTGCCCATTCACTTCAACGCAACCCCGTGTGATCAATATCAGCGTGTGCGCGCAATCGGTGAAGACAACGCAGCGGTGCTGGAAGATTGGCTGGCGATGCCGGCGGACGATATAGCGGCCAAAGAAGCCGACGGCATACTGCAATAAAGCTCCGGCGCTTTTCTTCACGCATAATCCGTTAGACTCCGTGTATGCGCATTCTTCAAGTCGACAACTGGCAGTGGCACCGTTACGGCGCATTGCGCGTGAGCACCTCGCGCAAGCTGTACCATGGACTGATTAGACAAAATCATAACGTGCTTGAATTCAGCGACCGCGACCTCGCACGCTACGAAGCACCGCTGAAAATAAAACCCATCGGTAGGCGTCGCGCCAACCAACGGCTGCTCGAAACCTGCGACAACTTTCAGCCAGAAATGATTCTGCTCGGCCACGCCGACTTGATCGAAAACCGAACGCTCCTCGACATCAAACGACAACACCCGCACTTGCGCATTGCTTATCGTAACGTCGACCCACTGTTTAATCCGCGCACAGTCATAAACATTCAACGCCGTTGCGAGGTTGTGGACAGCATCTTTATTACCACTGGAGGCGATGCACTAAAGGACTTTTTACGGCCCCAAAATACCGTCAGCTTTATGCCTAACCCCTGCGACCCGGCCGTCGAAAACCATGACAACTCAAGCAAAACAAAGTTTGCTTGGGACGTGTTGTTTTGCGGCATTGGCAAACCAGACGATCCCAGAGTTGCACAGGTCGCGGGACTCAAAGCGGCGCTAAGCGACATGCGTTTTGGCGTGTTTGGTATGCACGGTAACCCACCACTTTGGGGTGTCGCCTACGACGAAGCTCTCGCCGACAGCAAAATGGCTCTGAATCTGAATCGTTATGAGGGCGACTATCTCTATTCCTCTGCGCGCATATCGCAACTGATGGGCAACGGTATTCTCACCTTTATGCATACGGCCTCCGGTTATCAGCGCTTTTTCACAGAATCAGAAGCGGTGTTTTTCTCCAACGACACGGAACTGCAGCAACAACTGCGCGCTTTCCAAAATGACGACGACGCGCGTAAAGCGATCGCTGGCCAAGGACGGCAGGTCTATCAAAGTGAATTCAGCGGCCAACGCGTCGCTCAATTCATTATAGAAACCACATTTAATTTGCCCTACTCGACCGACTATTGCTGGCAAGATCAGGTCTTTAGGGCCTGATCTCGTCAAAGAATTGCAGATACCGGGCGACCACCTGCATGCGACTAAAACCCGCTGCGTATGCGTCCTGCCCAGCCGCCGCATAATGCTGACGCTGGGATGAACTGTTCAGCAGAGCCATTATCGCCTGAGCCATCCCAACCGCGTCTTCTAGGTCACACAGCGAGCCGTTCACCCCATCGGTGATCAATTCAGTCGGTCCTGCGGCACGCGCCGCCACCAAAGGACAGCCATGGCGCCATGCTTCCAAAACCACGTTGCCCAGAGGTTCGATCCGCGAAGAACAGACGAATACGTCGGCGCGGCGTAGATAAGGCCGCAAATCGTCCTGCCAAGCCAAAAATTCCAAGCGGTCAAGCACCCCCAAACGCTCGGCCAACAAAGAGAGGTTAACCTGCTCTGGGCCTTCGCCAGCCAGCCATAGCGTTGCCGACGGCACTAACGCTAAGGCTTCAATCAACACATCAAAACCCTTATTCTTGTGCAGACGACCCGCCGCCAACAAAACGGCCTGATCATCGCGCTTCGCGGTCGGGAACTGCGTTGCGTCATCGGGCGACAGCGGCTGCTCGTCGATAAAGTTTGGAATGTAGTGCACCCGCTCATCGGGCACACCTTGTTTGCGCAGGTAAGCACAAATGCCCTGAGTGTTGCCGACGAAAGCCTGACAGTTTTGGTAATACTTCAGCGAATAATAGCCGCCGAGTCTGGCCGCATTGGTCCAGCCACCACTGGGGCAAAAACGCGCGGCACGACTCATCCAGTTTAGTGCCACGTCCGCGCCAAATGCCTCCAACTGACTCCGCAGTCTGCGTTTGGTTTGAACATCTAGGCGGCCACCAAACCTATAGGTATGGATCGGCACACCTGCCGCCCCCAGCATATCCAGCCAACGCGCATGCGGCCGCAGCAAGGCAATCTGGCTTAGGTCGGTATCGTGGGCTAACGCAGAGGTCAGACGCGCATAAAACAGCTCAGCGCCACCAATCTCTTGACCCGCCATAATTTGCGCTACGCGCATGTCCGCCACTCCTCAATCCATGTACCCTTGCTGCCCATGAGGACACGCCATTGAAACCATCAATATTGCAGGTGCTGCCCGCGCTGAATATGGGTGGGGTCGAGCGCGGCACACTAGAGATTGGTCGCGCGCTCGTCGCCGCGGGTTATCAATCTACCGTAATGTCCAATGGCGGGCCTATGGTTACACAACTGGTCGCAGAAGGCAGTGAACATATAACGCTACCCGTGCATCGAAAATCGCTGATCAGTTTAAAATTGGTACGGCCCCTGCGCGCTTTGCTGACAAACTACGATTTAGTGCACGTGCGCTCGAGACTGCCTGCCTGGTTGATCTACCTGGCTTGGAAGAAAATGCCGGCGCAGGCGCGGCCTCGACTGATCACCACGGTACACGGCCGTTATTCGGTAAACCGCTACAGCGCGGTTATGACCAAAGGCGAACAGGTCATCGCCATCTCCGAGAACGTTCGCGACTATATCGTTGAAAATTATCCTCATGTGCCTGCGGAGCGCATTCAATTGATCCATCGCGGAGTCGACCCAACGGCGTTTCCAAGAGGTTATCAACCCACTACTGAATGGCTCACTGAATGGCGACAACAACATCCGCAATTAATTGGACGCAAACTGCTGGCTTTACCCGGGCGCATCAGCCGCTGGAAAGGCCACGAGAGTTTTCTGCGCCTGATTGACGGGCTCAAACAAGACGCGCAAGTACATGGTCTGGTGATCGGCGGCGCCGAGAAAAAACAACAACGGTTTCTGCAACAACTGTTTGAGCACTGCGCGCAGCTGGGCATTCAGGATCGGGTCACGTTTTTAGGGCAACGCCAAGACATGCGCGAGATCATGAGCCAATGCAATATCATTTATAATCTGTCCACTCAGCCCGAACCATTTGGTCGCACCATGATAGAGGCGCTTAGTTTGGGCAAGCGCGTCGTCGCTTGGGATTATGGCGGCGCAGCTGAGAGTGTGGGCGAACTGTTTCCACAGGGTTTAGTCGCCAACGCAAACGAAGCCGAACTGATCACCAGAACAGAACACCTGCTCGCCGACGACTCCGATCAACCGCTGACCAATACCTTCGTTCTGGAACGCATGCAACAACAAACACTAAAGGTCTATGAGCGCTTGCTCGCGAGCAAACATTAACGCACCAAGTCTAAATTCGGCTGTGCGTCACCCGAAACCTCAGTCCTCTGTAGGTTGAATTTTCTCCAGCAACGGCGCAATCGCGCGCTCAATGGCCAGCCGCCAATCTCGCTGCTGCTCCGATTGGGCATTATTGCGCAGGGTCGTCACCTGCAGCGCACCTAAGGCAGAGATCGAACAACGTTGTACATAACCGTCCTGATAGAGCTTAATAATTTTATCAGCGTACCGGGTGGGTGGTCTGGCATGACGCGGGCTGACGGTTACGACCTTAGCATTCGCAGCCAATGCCTCGTGCAACATCGACATGCTATCCTCGCTGCACAACACAAAATCCGCTGCCTGCAAGAACACCGAGTTGCGATTACTTGGATTTTCGCCAAACCAAACAACCTCAGCAAGCGTTTGGGGGCTCAACAAACGTTGCAAAGTACGTTCGCCACGTTTACCCGTTCGGCGGGAAGTGGTTAGCAGCCAAACCACCTCGTGCTGCTGGCTGAGGGAATTCATAGCCTCTGCCAACTGCCGCCAGTCTTCGACTGTGTAGCGGTACCCCGAGCCATCCCCCCCAAGCAGCACGGCGCAAAGGACATGATCAGGGTATCTACGGCGCACCACTTGAGCCTCTACACGACCTTCATCGGGCTCGTTATTCGACGGTAAGATTGGCAACACGACATTGTTTTCTAGTGCAACTCCGCCCGCTCCGAAAAGCGGCTGCAAGCTGAATACAGCTGTGAATAAATCGGCGTCCAGACCGCGCAAAGAACCCATAAAGAAATTTCCGCAACCTACCTGTTGGGCCAGTAGCGCATTGATAAAAGACGTATTACCACCGGCAGAAACGATTAACCCAGGGGGGTCTTCGACCTCTGGCCACGCTTTATAGATATAGCGCGCAAGACGATGGGCCCAGGGACGACGCCGATTTTGAGCAAACCGTAAGAATGGTCGAAGGAGTTGCAAACGCATAGGCACACCATGCTCTTCGCAGTCCACCGCCTGCACTGCAGCAATGCGCCTCACTAGGCCTCGCGCCTGATTGACATGCCCAGGCACGCCGTCGCTGAGCAACCAAACACGCAATGGCGCTACCATGCAGTACTACCTCCCAGATTCGACACTGGGCGCATCATGGTCAAGAAATGCTGAAAACCAGCGTTGCATAATCAGTTTGGCACAACGCTTATGCTCAGCAAGGGCAACTGTATTGAGGTCCTGGAGGGGTAACGGACCACTGGTTGACGAGCCCACATAACCCAACGCTTGCAAACGCCGAACACCATGCGCCAATTTATTACTAGGGCGCTTCGGTCGCAGGTCGATCACTCCTACTCGGCCCGCAAACGACAGCGCCTCGTACACCATGGACGCGCTATCTGGCGTCACCCATGTCGCGCTGCTGCGGCTCAACTGGTGCGTTAACCAAGAAGGCTGAGTGTCGCGCCAATGCACATATCTCGCGTTTTCTGGCAGATTTAAATACTGGCGCTGGTTATCCGGGGTGCGCCGCGAGTCAACAACCTTCCAGTGCACCTGCGAGGCCTCTTGAACAATCTGTTGCACCTGCCGCGCAACATCTTCGTTCGACCAATGAAAGTGTTTACTTAGGCCACCCAACAGCAACACGCCCCGCTCTGGATCGGCTTCGCTGACTTCAGAGGGCGAAAGCATACCTAGCGTAGGCTCGACGTTACGCGGCAACCACACGCGGTCATGTTCCGGCACTAAGGCTAAATCAAATAACAGCGTTGGCAATGAAGGCCTCATCAACACAACACAGCGACCACCTAAATGCCAACGCGTGCGCAACATCGGTTTATGCAGGTGATGGCCCGCGCCAATAATCAGATCAGGTGCAGCGGCGCGCAGTTGCCAATCGGCATTTAACGATTTTGCATCAGCGGGCCAATGCACGTCGTGCACACTGACCTCAGCCAGTTCCCGAAGCCCTTGCACTAAACCTTGAGTTTGTTTTTCATGACCGGGTTTGCCGTCAAGAAATCGCCAAACTTTTAATGTATGTTTGATGGTAAGCCCTTTACGCTTGCAGTGCGACATTGGGCTGCCATCATAGTGCGCGCTTCGCGGCTAGCCAATGCCTGCGCGTGGCACATACCGGATTAAAAACGATGCTGTCATTACTCATGCAGGGCCAGTTCGCCCTATTTCTGCTGCTGTTAGTGGCCTTGATCCTGTCCTTGAGTGTCCACGAATACGGCCATGCCATCGTCGCCAAGTGGTTCGGCGACGATACCGCCGAGCGCGCCGGTCGGTTGACGTTGAATCCCTTGTCGCATATCGATCCAATCGGCTTAGCTATGGTGGCTACGATAGGCATCGGTTATGCCAAGCCTGTTCCAACCGATCCACGCAACTATCGCCTAGCCACAGCCGATCTATGGGTGGCGCTAGCAGGCCCGGGCATGAACCTGCTGCTCGCTCTTGTTACATGGAACGTCTACGCCTGGCTTTGGCAACACGGCTGGCAAAATGACGGGGCACTGATTTTTTTTACCCTACTCGCGCAGATCAATCTTTTATTGATGTTATTCAACCTGATTCCGCTGGGACCGTTAGACGGACATTACATCTTGCCTCACCTATTGCCTGAGCGTTGGGCAGCACCCTACCGCCGTGCCAACGCCCGCTATGGCACCGGTGTTTTTTTGGCGCTGCTATTACTGAGTCTGGCCGGCCTCCCATTGTTAACCGAGTTAGCCAACTTTTCCCGCCTAATGCTTAACTGGATCACCTTCGTTTAGCTAAGAATCGCAGCAATTAAGTCACCGTCAAGGTTTGGTGTAGGTCTTCAATAATGTCGTCAATGTGCTCGATACCCACAGACAACCGTATCGCTTCCGGACGAATCTACCCACACATTATGCGTGTTTGCACGGTCCGACGATCGCGGAACGATAAAAGCCACGATATTTCCGATGAGGGGTCTACTTTTTGTAATCTTGTTGTAACAACAACCAACCGGTGAGTCCGCTGACCAGAGCAGCAGCAAACAACACCAGATGAGTGTTCGCCGCAGCAATCAGAGATGCATCCAGATCAATATTTAGCGGCGTCAGGGCGGCCACAATACCGCCAGCATAGGTACCAAAGCCTCCCGGCGCATGCACCGGTAGCACCGCTGTCAATTCGCCGCCGCTGACACCGAGCAATGCAGCAGGCCATGAAATCGACAGTAAATTCCCCAGCAACCAGGCCAGAGTCAACAGTTTGATCAACCAATTCAGCCCAGTCCAAATCCAACTCAGCCAAAAATCAGTAGAGCGCTCCGGAAGCCCACTCAGCACTCTAAAAAGCACGCTCTGCCAGCCGAAGAGTGGTTCCGCTGGCGGATATGTAAAGTGACGCATCAATAAAAAGATCCCCAGCGGCATTAACAGGAACACGCCGACTAAAAATAAGAGCACGGACCCAAATGAGCCGTCGCGCAAGTCCGCGAAGTCGATTAGCGGCAGACTACCGGGAGAAAAAACTGCCGCAAGCAGGGCGAAACTCAACAGTGTGTGGAGATCTAAAAACCGGAACCACAACAGTGCGCTGGTGCCCCGAAGCAAATCGACCTTTAAATGCCTGTTCAGCAAGAGCGGCAAACTCGCTTCGCCTAAGCGCGCTGGCAACAAATGGTTAAATAAGTTGTGGGTCAGCATGATCGCTAATGTCAGACCAAACCGACGCCGAAGGTCACCGAGGAAATAACTGTAAAGGCGCAATGCTCGCACAATATAGGTCAGCCCAAGCAACGCCAACATTTGCACCAACAGCATGGTGGGCAGCCCAAGCAAAGGCGCNAGNACTGCGCCCCAGCCCAGCCAGACCTCAATGATCAAACAGTAAGCAACGGCCAACGCCACCCCAACCAGTTGGCCTAAGGAAACTTTTTGAAAAATAGCACTGCCCATTACTGCACTGTACCTAGGTCAAACCGGCATTAGAATTCCAGAGAACCCAGATAGCCGTGTTAAGATCGCTTGATTATCGCCGCGCTCAGAATAAGGTAAACCCATGAGCTCTAACGCCTCGCAAAGTTTGTCCATCGTTGTACCCGTCTACAACGAGGAAGATAACATTCATCCCTTAGTCGACCGAGTGCACCATGCCATGCAAACGTATGCGCACCCATGGGAATTGATCATTGTAGACGACGGCTCTTCTGATNCGACCTGGCAGCGCCTTAAAGAAACACGCGAACAATTCGGCGATCATGTCCGCGCGTTTGAACTCAACCGGAATTTTGGTCAAACCGCAGCTATGCAAGCCGGGTTAGATCACGTGCGCGGCGACTTGGTCGTGACCATGGACGGCGATCTGCAAAATGACCCCGAAGACATTCCCATGCTGCTCGAAGAATTGCTCCTAAGGGANCTTGATATGGTTTCCGGCTGGCGCAAAAACCGCCAAGACAAAGCCCTGACTCGACTGCTACCGTCATTTGTCGCTAATCGCATCATTGGACGAGTCACGGGTATACGNTTGCGCGACTATGGCTGCTCACTAAAAGCCTACCGCGCGGATGCGATCAAACGGGTGTCCTTATACGGCGACATGCATCGTTTCATTCCTGCTTGGGTTGCCGTGACGACCCGCGCTTCGCGCATAGCCGAAGTGCCGGTGCGGCATCACCCCAGAGTCGCTGGCAAATCTAAATACAACTTGTCTAGAGTTGCTGCGGTAATTGTAGATCTTATTTCCGTATTCTTTTTTCTCCGCTATGAATCTCGCCCCGGACATTTTTTTGGCGGTATCGGNCTTACCTTGGGTGGTTTTGGCGCCGCNATATTCGGCTACCTAGGGTTCATCAAACTGTTCCTTGGTGAAGACATTGGCAACAGACCNTTAATGACCCTGGGCATGATCTTGGTTATCGCAGCAGTGCAGTTATTGACCGTTGGCGTGCTCGCCGAACTCATGACGCGCACCTACTTCGAGGCAGGTAAACAGAAATCGTACGTTGTACGCAATGCACCTGAAGCAGACCGAGACGGCTGGCACCCAGCTCAAACTCCAGACTAATCGTTCGCGAGTCTTTAACCCCAAGGTGCCCCAAACCNCGAAAATTCGCTTACCTAACAACTGGTGGTTGCCTGCGCTAGTGGTTTGGGCGTTCTTTATGAATCTTGGCGGTTGGCCGTTATTCGATGTGGATGAAGGTGCATTTAGTGGGGCTACCACCGAAATGCTTGCTAACGGCAACTATATTTCCACGTTCATATACGGAGCGCCCCGCTTCGACAAACCCATTCTTATTTATTGGCTGCAAGCACTCAGCGTTAATGCCTTCGGCCATTCTGAATGGGCGTTTCGACTGCCATCGGCGCTGGCCTCGAGTCTTTGGGTCTGGGTTGTTTTTGTTTTTGCAAGATCTCGCGTTGGCGAAACACAAGCGGCCCTAGTTGCAGCAATGCTGTGCTTGAGCCTAGCTTGCTGGGGCATCGCGCACTTTGCCAGCGCCGATGCGCTGTTGAATCTATTTCTAGCTTTAACGTTTGTCGATATGTATCGCTATTGGGAGCAACCTAGCCCACGCAAGCTGCGCCGTGTGTATGTATGGATTGCTCTGGGGTTATTGACCAAGGGCCCCGTGGCCGTATTAATCCCCATGGTCAGCGGACTGCTGTTTTTCGCAAGCACTGGTCGTCTCCAGCAATTTTTGCGCGCGCTCTTTAACCCCGGCGGNTGGGCTTTATTGCTGCTGATTGCCGCACCCTGGTACGTCGCAATTTATCTGCAACAGGGCCAAGGGTTTATCGACGGCTTTATTCTTAAACACAATGTCTCTCGCTTCACAAACACCTTCGAGGGGCATGGCGGTAATATTTTTTACTACGTCCCGGTCCTGCTATTGATGCTGCTGCCATTCACGGGTTTGTTGATTCAGTTGCTACGCAAGCGTCCACTGATTGCGGCAGATACGTTGGAACGCTATTGCTGGATTACTTTTGGCTTCGTATTTGTATTTTTTTCGCTTTCTGGCACCCAACTCCCACATTACCTGCTGTACGGGTTTACGCCGCTACTGCTGCTTTTGTGCACCCAAACGAACCAACTGCACTCCAAGACATTGGCTCTCGCCCCGGCGCTGATTCTGCCTGTCTTATTTTTGCTGCTACCGGAGTTGCTNAACTATGGCGCGACGCAAATGGACAACGCACACCAACAAGCCATGCTCATGGCGGCTACCGAGTCAGCGAATTTGTCCTATCGATTGCTGTCCATCGCAGGGGCGATCGCAACCGCAGGGCTGGTATTNTTTAATCGATCTGCACTTTGGCAAAGATTGGTGGCGGCAGGTCTCATACAAGCGCTCGTACTTGCCTGGGCGGTGTTGCCGTTGNTGGCAGAGATNCAGCAACAACCCATCAAAGACGCAGCCGCCATGGCCGCAAAAAAAAGCGGCCCGCTGGTCTTGTGGAAAGCCCACTTGCCCAGCTTCGTCACCTACACGCAGCGAGCGGTGGAACGCCGCGCGCCCAAATCTGGGGACATCGTTCTGACCCGCCTGCAGCACCAGTCCAAACTGGCAGCACATGACGTTCTATTTAANGCCAATGGTATCGTGTTGGTGCAAATGCTTTAGCGATGAGGGTAATGCCGGAACNCCTCAGCGACGGCGAGTNTTTTTCAGCTCCGCAGCGGATATAGGCGGATAAGCGCATAAGCGCAAAAACTGCCAATCAAACCGCCAAACAAAACATCCGAAGGCCAGTGCGCAGCCACCACGACTCTAGAAAACGCTACTAAAACGGCGATCACAAGTAACAGCATCCGCAACCACGCGTTTTTCAACACCAAGGCCAACAGCACCGCCCCCGTAAATATGTCTGCGCTGTGGCCCGAAGGCATAGAATGAAAGCTCGCGTCCAAAGCCCAAGCACCCCACTCTCCTGTGAACTGCCCAGGTAAGTCACTGTCCGGACGCCCTCGGCCGAGCAGCATCTTCAGAACTCTAACAAAAACTANNGAGCCGATGAGTTGCGCTATCAAATATCGCCACACCAGGCCACGGAGCAACGCTTGTTTGGCGATAAAACCCAAAATAAGCAACGCNAAAAAAACCAGATAAAAGACATACAAGAACAGGTCGGTGATCGCTGCAAACCCAGGCCGTAGGGCACTCAACCAAACACTGTCGAGCCAACCCTGCACAATGGCAATCTCATGCATTGCGATCAATGCCCAACCACCAAAACCGACGATAAACAGCCCAACGACCTCGCGCATACGTCTATCAACCAGAGTCGCTCGGTCGTCAACCTGATTGAGTATTCTCTGCGCTAACATGAGCTTTCGACGGACACTTACTGGGCTTTCCATGGCAAGGCTCTAGCTGTCATTATGCACATTCATAAATCCTTCGGGGCTGCAATGTCGGTCGTCAACGCGCTCTGCCTAAGCATCCATCTAACATGCACATGATTGCGTCCAGATACATCAATCGCTCTGTACTCGCAGTCTTTGCGACCACGCTTACGGTAATTTTATTGATCGCTGTAGGAGAANGATTTACCCACTTTTTAGAAAAAGCCGCGCTCGGGCAAATTCCCAGCACCACGGTTCTCACAGTGGTCGCCTTGCGCCTCCCTGAAATCCTGCAGATGATCGTACCTTTCGCCCTATATTTTTCGTTGCTATTGGGCTTAGGACGACTCTACAGCACCCAAGAGATGATTGTATTGTTCAATTCAGGCATGGCCCCAACGCAAACACTACGTTGGCTTAGCCCACTCATCCTTGGATTAGCCATTGCCGTAGGTGCAATGTCACTAATGCTCACACCCTATGCACGACAGAACCTAGAGACACATCTGCAACAAAGCAGCCAAAATATTGGTTTTGCAATTTTTCGACCTGGTATTTTTCATGGCCAAAACAATGGTCAGCGCGTCACTTATGCCGAGAGCACCAGCGACGACGGCAANACCATTAGGAACGTTTTTGTAAGTTGGCACATGCCATCGGGGGAATACACTACCATTTGGGCTGCGCGCGGCGAAAAAAACCGCGACGCCGCGCAACAACCCGTACTGTCGCTCTTTGAGGGCAAGCGATACATCGGCCGACCAGGACAGCATCAACTGCAGACGGCGGCCTTCGAAACATTACACATTCCGTTGGAACCGGTCCTGCTGACGCAGTCCAAACTGCCACTAGAAGCAATACCAACGCTACANCTAAGCGCNGCACCCGAGCACCGCGCCGAGTTGCACTGGCGCTTAGCGCTGCCCATATTTCTGCTGATTGCAGCGGTGCTTGCCATGACGAATGCGGCAGTAGCACCACGCCAAAACCCATTCGTGAAATTATTGCCTGCGCTCGCCTGGGTGATCAGCTATTACTTNGCATTAGTNGCAAATCGTTGGGCAATCAGCGAGGCTCAAATNCCAGTCAGTCTCGGATTCTGGCCAAGTCACGCGCTGTTTGCTGCCGCCGCGTATTTAGGACTACGCAAACTCAANCAAGTGTCTTCGGGCTGACTTACTTAACACGGTTAGACGCGGCCGATGAATCTCCTCGCAGCGACAACCGATAGTAACGAGCAAGCATCCATGCGCAGCCGTAGACANACCAAAACGCAAACACCACNTCTGATANNTAGTGGTTNCCCTGNANATTGCGGCCTAAGCCCACAACCAACCCAACCGCAACGCCCAGCCAAAGATAACGACGCCGAGCAAANACCCAGCCCAANCCAATAAACCAGAAACCCAGCGCAGCATGTCCACTCACAAAAGAGCAGTTGGTCGGACAGCCGCCAGAAAAGTCGAGAAAATCCTGATGAGGCGATTCACCCGCGAACATTAAAGTGTCGTCGGGACGTTCACGCCCAGAGTTTTTCTTAACCAGTTCGTTGACAACCAGCCCAGGCCCAAGGAGCAGCAGCATTAACAAGAAATAAACTCGCCGGCGCGCAATATGCCCCGTTGGATGGCGCCNAATGGCCCAGGTCATAGCAACGAGTAACGTCAGCAATATAGGCCACTGCAGCCATGCAAAACCTCTGTAAACCCCTTGCACAAGTGCAAGATCGCGTAGGTAAAACCCTTCTTCCGCCCGATAGAATAGCGACGCCCACCAATAATCTATATCTGGCCATATAACGAAGATCAAACCACAGCCGACAAACAGTGCTACGTCCCAGCGCCACCAGGTCATAATCAGTAACCTTTAAAACCGTCGAGCCGGTAGACATAGAGCCGACGCGTCAAGTCGCTGTACACCGGCACTTCAATCGGCGCGAGTTGCGCGCTGTCGTTAAACCGCTGCAAGACCTCCTCGCCCAAGGGATTACGCGCCACAAATAGAACATCNGCGCCCAGCTGCGCGTCTAAGTCCAGCACCAGTTCATAATGATTATCAATTTGTCCATTGCTGTTCCACGCGCGCATCNGCGGANGCGGCGATGCAGAATAATAATGAAAGTTAGCCANCACCAAGCGACTGTTACTGACCACCAAACGCTGCGATTCTGCGGCAACGATAGGTTGTAACGCCCAAACAGCCTCGCGCCAACCCGACACTCTCTTGTAGGGGTCATTTTTCGATGTTCGTTCAATGTCCAGCGCCGCCAAAATCGGGTGATAAAACTGCAGGGTGAGAATTAGCGCCAAATTGAGGGCCAACCCAGCGACATTGTGGAGTATTCGTGCTCGGGCCATCGCAACCCCGATCAACATCGCAACACCCGCAAAACCCGGAGCCGCCCAATTCGCATTGGCCCTAGACAGAAGCGCCTGAACGCTAATTACTGCAAAAAAGACAACACTCATGGCGATTGCAAATTTATAGCCAGAATCCAACCGCCAGAGGGGCTTCTGTGTTCGAGGACGCAGCCACCAAAGAAACCATGGCCCAAGACAAATCAGTTGAGCCGCCACAAACTCAAAAAGCCCCGTGAGGTTAAGCGTCGAGCGGTCAAGTTGTGAAATTTCGGCCGTATGCCTCAGACTCACAAAATCGTTAGCTGCGTTCCATATCACATTCGGCAGAAATATCAGTGCCGCAATCAC
>PBQQ01000043.1 GCA_002725095.1 Gammaproteobacteria bacterium | reverse complement strand
TGGCAACGTCTGATCCGCAAGCGCCAATAGCCGGTTGCCCGCACTGGTAAAGCGAACTGGCCGCGTCTTACGGACGAACAAGGCACAGCCGATGCGAGTTTCCAACTCTTTCATTTGATGAGAAAGAGCAGATTGAGTGAGGTGCACGCGCTCCGCCGCTTCCACCAAACTACCCGTGTCGCGCAGAGCGACCAGAGTCCGCAGATGTCTGAGCTCGACTTGAGACATGATTAATTTTCATTTTTCCACGATTTGAACATGCAGTTTATTAATATTAAGAGCGCCTGTCATTTCGGATCTGAATCAATAAGCTTTCGCAGTGTTATCAACATGCAGCAAGCGGTTTCGCTAACGATTTAAGTCCTTTATGATCGGCCCGCTCGACGGTTCGCCTCAATCCATAAAATAGGGATCCACCACATGCCATCGTGTGAGGAAGCACCAGACGCGTCGTCTAAGACCCTTGCATCGAACCGTTCCTTGAACATTGCGCTGCTCGGCTACCGCAGCAACCCGTACAGTGGCGGTCAGGGCATCTACCTAAAATATCTGGCTAGGGCTTTGACTAATGCTGGGCATAAGGTCGACGTGATCTCTGGCGAGCCTTATCCCGAACTCGATGAAGGCATTAACTTAATTAAACTGCCCGGCCTCAATTTATTCGCGGCAGAAAAACCGTTTAAAGCATTGCAATGGCGACATCTGCTGAGCGCTACGGATCTGTTCGAGTGGCTGTCATTTAATTCAGGCGGCTTTCCAGAACCCTACACGTTTGGTCGCAGATTACTGCGTCATCTGCAACGATACGGTAATCACTATGACCTAATCCACGATAATCAATCTTTAGCGCCAGCTCTGCTGACCCTACAGCGCCGCGGCGTACCAGTGGTCTCGACGATTCATCACCCCATTACCTACGACCGCGCCATCGCGCTGGCCCACGAAAAAAACTGGGGCATGCGACTGTTGATTAAACGCTGGCATATGTTCTTGCGCATGCAGATACGCGTCGCTAAGAAACTGGAAAATATCGTTACCGTCAGTGAAAACTCCAAGGTCGACATAAGCGCAGACTTCGCTGTCGCGGCGGAGCGACTCACTGTCGTATACAACGGCGTGGACAGCACAACGTTTGCGCCGAGGTCCGATGTAAACCGCGAACCTATGCACCTGATCACCACCGCCAGCGCCGATCAGCCGCTCAAAGGCACACGCTACCTTTTGGAAGCGGTGGCGCTACTAGTGGATGAATTTCCTGATCTCAAGCTCACCTTTATCGGCAAACCAAACCCAGGTGGGCCCACCGATAACCGCATAGAGTCCACTGGCCTAAAGTCACGCATCGAGTTTCACCATGGCATTGACGCGAACGACATTGCAGCACTTTATGCGCGCGCAAGTATTGCTGTGGTGCCGTCCGAATATGAGGGTTTCGGTTTTCCTGCCGCCGAGGCCATGGCGTGCGAAGTTGCCGTTGTTTCAACCTCTGGCGGCGCCTTGCCCGAAGTCGTAGGCGATGCAGGTATTATTGTGCCGTGCAAAAATGCCCGAGCGCTTGCTGAGGGCATTCGCAACCTACTGAACGACCCGCAACTGCGCGATCGGTTGGCTTTACAGGGCCGTCAGCGTATTTTGCAAAACTTTAATTGGGATACTGTGGCGGCACAGCTTACCGACTACTACCACGCCATTCGCTCAACCTTGAGATAATACTGTGAGTCTAGAAACGATAGATTTCGACCGATTAAATTTTCGCCCCGGAGACGCGGTGCTGGATTTAGGGTGCGGCGAAGGCCGCCACAGCATCAGCGCAAGGTTGGGGGCGGACATCCACGTGGCCGGCCTCGACTTAAGCCACAGCGATCTTATGACCGCACAACAACGCCTCGACGATTTTGACTTTGGTGAACAAACTCAGTGCAATTTCGTGCAGGCGTCGGGCCTAAAGTTACCCTTCAACGACCATAGCTTTGATCATGTTATTTGTTCCGAGGTGCTCGAACACATCGTCGACTACGACAGCGTTTTGACTGAAATAAAACGCGTGCTCAAGCCCGGAGGGCTGTTCGCAGTCAGCGTACCGAGGTACTTTCCCGAATGGGTCTGCTGGCTGCTCAGCCGTGCTTATCACGAGGTTCCTGGCGGGCACCTGCGGATATTTAGAACCTCCCAACTTAAGAATGCGGTGCTAAATTTACGCATGCGGTTTTTGTCTCGGCACTGGGCCCACAGCCTGCACGTACCCTATTGGTGGCTGCGCTGTGCCTTCTGGCAACGCGGCGAGAACACCCCCGTCATTACTCATTACCATCGATTGTTAGTGTGGGATCTGATGCACAAACCGTGGATCACGCGCACCTTAGACCGACTGCTCAACCCCATCATGGGAAAAAGTGTGGTCATGTACTTTCGTAATGAGGCTCATTAGGTGCTATGAGCACGGAAGCGGGCGCTCTCAGCGCATTTCCAGAATTGCGCGCCACCGCAGGCTACATTGCCGGTCTGCAGCGCCCTAGTGGCGCTATTCCATGGTTTAGCGGCGGCATCACCGACCCCTGGGATCATATCGAAGCGCTAATGGGGCTTACCGTTGACGGCCAATGGGCGAATGCTGTCGCCGCTTTGCAGTGGCTCGCTGATCAGCAGCGCTCCGACGGCGCATGGTATGCCGCCTATAACGACCGCGGCGTGGTCGACGACAGCCGCACTGAAACCAATTTTGTCGCCTATGTCGCCACGGGGCTCTGGCATTATTTCCTGATAACCGGCCAGCGCGATGTGCTGAGAAAATTCTGGCCGATGGTCAACCGAGCCATTAAGTTTGTGCTGAGTCAGCAGGCCGACAGCGGAGAAATTTATTGGGCCGTGGACAAACATGAAGGAACGAGTAAAGACGCGTTAGTGACCGGCTGCAGCTCGATCTACAAATCTTTGGAATGCGCTCTAAAGATCGGCACGGAACTGGACGAGCCGCGCCCCGCATGGCGTGTCGCGCGCCAGCAGTTGGGCAACGCTCTGCGCAACCATCCTGAGTTGTTTGATCGCACTTGGGCGAGCAAGGCTCGTTACTCAATGGATTGGTTTTACCCCGTGCTTAGCGGCGTCATTACCGACGAAGCCGCGCAAACAAGGCTTCTAAATCGCTGGGACACTTTTGTGAAAAAAGACTTTGGCTGTCGCTGCGTGGCTGACCAACCTTGGGTCACCGTGGCCGAGAGCTGCGAGTTGGTTATGGCGTGTGTCGCCGCCGGCTTACCTAACCACGCGCGACAGGTCTTCGACGACATCGCGCAACATCAGCGCGCCGATGGCAGCTGGTGGACCGGTTACGTATTCATCGAAGACCTGTACTGGCCCGATGAGCGCCCAACCTGGACCGCCGCCGCAGTATTATTGGCCGCAGACGCGCTGCACGACCTAACCCCAGGTTCGAAGTTATTTACCTCAGCCGCCAATACGCTTGAGCACCCCAAGAGTTAGGCGAATCTCCACGGTTTCGAACAATCCAGAGGCCAGCGCTAGCTGATATATTTCGTACGGCGCCTGACCGCCATCGGCAGGATCAGGAAAAATGTCATGAATGGCTAAATAGCCGCCCGGCACGATATGCATGGCCCACGCGCGATAATCTGTCAGCGCCGCCTCCAGACTGTGTCCGCCGTCAATGAATACTAACGCCAGCGGCGTTTGCCAATAGCGCCCCGCCTGTGCGCTAGTCGCGACAACAGGCACCACTGCGGATTCGAGCCTCGCCAACGCGAGCGTGCGACGGAATGTTGGCAACGAATCCATCTGCCCAATCTGCGCGTCAAACAAGTCGGGGTCGTGATATTCCTCACCCAGCTGATGCTCCTCCGACCCACGATGATGATCCAACGCATACAACAAGCCACCGCCGTCGCGTACACCGGTGCCAATATACAATGTCGACTTGCCACAATAGCTGCCGACTTCCAAACACGGACCAAGCGCCGAAGCATCGAACGCCAGCTGATACAGACACTCGCCCTCGTCGGGGTGCAAAAAACCTTTGACCTGCTCGGGATCGAGCGGCAACTGCATCACAGTATCAACTGCCGCCGATACCGAAGAACACAAGCACAAACGCGATCGGTAAACAGCCACCGAAGTAGGCCGCAATATTCAGCAAATCGTTTCCAGCACGCTCTGAGGCGAACTGAAACCGACTGCCGATGACCAACCAGAGCACGGCGGCAAGCACGAAACTCACGACTAACGTCATAACGGTCCCAGCCATACCACCTCCGCTCCACGTTTCGATCTACATCGCGTTGAGTTGCAACATTCCTCTGGGCTTAACCGCGCTTATGTCGACAATTGCTTCATAGTTGGCGGCAATGTCTTCAACGGTTGCATCAACACCAATATTGACACCCGTGTTTTCAAAGATTCCTGCGAGCGAGAACGTACCCCCTTGAGCTTGCAGAACAACGCCATTAGGCGCGTCGCTGCTGACTAAAAACAAGGCCGCCGGCGTAACCAGCTCTGGCCCTAGCTTTTCCAGCACTTCCTCTGGCATAAGATTTTCCGTCATACGCGTCGCGGCAACCGGAGCAATTGTGTTGGTATGAATATTGTTTTTGGCACCTTCGATCTTCAGGCTGTTCATAAGACCCACTTGTCCCAGTTTCGCCGCACCGTAATTTGTTTGACCAAAGTTACCGTAGAGCCCGGTGGGAGAAGTGGTCATTAATATGCGGCCGTAGTTCTGTTCACGCATAATCGGCCATACGGCGTGGGAACAATAGGCGGCACCCAACAAGTGCACGTTAACAACCATGTCAAAGTCATCCAGAGTCATTTTCGAGAACGATTTGTCGCGCAAAATACCGGCGTTATTGATCAACACATCAACTCGACCCCAAGCGTTCATGGCATCGTCCACCATACTTTTTGCACCCGCACGATCCGACACCGAACCGCCGTTTGCCAGCGCCTCACCGCCCATCGCTTGGATTTCTGCAACCACGGCGTCTGCTGCTGCAGACGAACCCCCACTGCCGTCCATAGCGCCGCCTAAGTCATTGACGACAACCTTGGCGCCCCGACGTGCGAGTTCTAACGCATGGCACCGACCTAAGCCGCCCCCCGCACCAGTGACGATGGCAACTTGATCTGCAAATGAAACGGTCATGTAGTTCTCCAATAGTAGTTATGGTCGAATAGGAAATGAGGTTGGCCCGGTCAGCGCATCCAATGCGGGCTGAATCCACTCGATCCAATCGCACAAAACGGGTCGCGTCTCGCGCGGGTCGATCAGTTCATGCACCGCAAAAGACTCCGCGCGGGGGAAGGGTGAACGCGCTTCGCGCAATCTATCCTCCAGTTCCGCACGCTTGGCATCCGGATCAGCGGCCGCTGCGATCTCTCGATGGAATGCCACAGCCACACCGCCTTCTATAGGCAGCGCACCTGATTCTACCGAAGGCCAGGCCAGCACGTACGCCCCGGGCGCATAGTGTGCGGCGGTCGCCACACCAAATCCCTTGTGCACTTGAATGACCGCCCACGGCACCGTGGCTTGTGCTGCAGCCGCGACAGCGGCCATTCCATAACGAATAGTACCGGCACGCTCGGACTCCGGCCCGATCATAAAGCCCGGCTGATCGACAAAATTGACCACGGGCACGTGAAAGGTGTCACACATTTCGACAAAGCGCCGGTACTTTTGCGCCGCCTCTGCGGTCATAGCACCCGCATAATGCATACAGTCGTTGGCTAAAACCCCCACGGGCTGACCGGCGAGCGTCGCCAGACCAGAAATCTGGCTAGGGCCATAAAACTCGCCGATCTCAAAAAAACTTCCCTTATCCACAATCATGTCGATGATTGCGCGCATATCAAACCCAATGTTGCTGTCACGGGGGATCGTCTCCAGCAACGCTTGCTCACTGCGCTGCACCGGATCATCGTTTTCGTAACGAGGTGTACGCTGCCACACATTACTGGGCAAGTAGGACAGAAACTGACGGATCTGCGCCAACGCATCATGTTCATCGACGGCTAAGTTGTCGACAATACCGCTGCGCACATGCACGGCCGCGCCACCCAACTCGTCCTTGGTCATCTTGACGCCAAGCGCTCGCGTAACCAGAGCTGGGCCGCCGATCAAAACCTGCGCCGTGTGCTCGGTCATCACCGAAAAATGCGACGCCACAAGGCGCCCAGCCGGGAACCCCGCAACAGCACCTAACGCAGCCGAAGCGATCGGTACGCAGCCCATAGCATCAGCAATAATCTTAAACCGTGGCTCGGTAAACACGGGCTCGCCAACCGTGCCGCCTTTCTTACCACCGCCTTTAACGCTGCCACCGCCACCCTCGAGCATGCGTACTAACGGAGTTTTATACTGCACCGCAAGATGCTCTGCATAGACACTCTTGCGCAGTCCGGCTGCATTCGGTGAACCGCCTTTTAGCGTAAAGTCTTCGCCCGCTGCCACGATGCGACGTTTGTCGATCTGACCAAAACCCACCACATAATTGGCGGGCACATATTCAATCAATTCACCGTTGTCGTCATAGACCGGACTCGCAGTGGCGCGCCCATGCTCTTGGAAGCTGTCTTCGTCCAGCAGCACACCTATGCGCTCGCGTATCGTCATCCGCCCACGTGCATGCTGTTTGGCAATGCCTTCTTTGCCGCCCTGCTGCTGCGCCAAGTAGCGGCGCCGCTCGATTTCTTTGACTTCTTGTTCCCAACTCATAGCGCTACTCGGGGTCGAAAAATTCCGGGGCTCGCTTGGCGAAGTTCGCAGCGATGGCTTCTCGTTGATTGGCTGATCCGATCAAACCTGCCTGCAACTCGGCTTCCAGTTCTAGGCCCGTCTTTGCGTCAGCATGCCAAGCGGTTTCAAACAGCTGTTTTGCCGCACGAATGGCCTCAGGCGATTTAGTCGCGATGTCTCGCGCCATGTTCATCGCCGCAGCATACGGGTCGTCTGCCACCTGAGTGACAAGCCCCAACTGCTGGGCCTCATGGCCGTTGAGGACTTGACCCGTGAAGGTCAGCTGCTTCGCAACGTCCATGGGCAAAATGTCCCGCAAGGTTTGGGTAATGCTCATGTCTGGCACTAGGCCCCATTTTATTTCCATAACCGACATCTTTAGATCGGGCGCGGCGATACGAATATCTGCACCTAGGGCCACCTGAGCGCCACCACCGTAGGCAACGCCATGCAATGCAGCGATCACTGGCACCTGCAAATACTTCCATACCAACGCTGGCCGCTGGGCAAAATTCTCCACTCGACCATCGGTATCCAGCAATGACTTAGGCGCATCTGCACTGCTGTCGGACGAGGCGGCACTGTCGCTGTCGCCCATTTTGGCAAAGCTCTGCATATCCAATCCGGCGCAAAATCCCCGCCCATTACCAGACAAAACCACAGCACGCAGAGATTTTTCGTCGCGTAGACGCTCACCTGTGTCGATAATGGCTTTAAACATAGGCGCACTTAGCGCATTGTATTTTTCCGGCCGATTGAGCCGAACATCGGCGACCCCATCCTTAATTTCAACTGTGACCAGTTCTTCTTGCATCACATTACTCCTGTCTTTTTTCTTCTGGGCGCAGTCCGGCTATGCATCAATGACCAACAAAAGCTGATCCTCATCTACTTGATCTTCTGGCTGCACCAGCACCTCCTGCACCGTACCCGCCACCGGTGACTCCACCGGAATCTCCATCTTCATCGATTCAAGAATAATCAGCACCTCACCCTCTGCCACAGGCGTGCCCGCACTGACCTCAACTTTCCAAACGTTGCCAGTAATCTCACTCTCTACCTCAACTCTAGCCATATTCCCCCCTTAGGTTAGGCTGCTGTTATGTCACGGACCCACTCTTTGTACAATCCATCAGTGCGAATTCTGATGCCCTAAGATGCGCGCGACCATGCCGGTGTCTACCTGCCCTTGGACAAACCGTTCGTCCTGAAGAATGTTCAACAGCAATTGTGCATTAGTGCTAACACCTCTTACAGTAAACGCGCGCAATGCCACAACTAACCGCCCGATCGCTTGTTCCCGGGTAGTGCCGCGCGCGATGATCTTGGCTAGTAACGGATCATAGTACGGCGACACCACCTGACCTTCTTGGTAGCCCGTTTCTATACGTACCCCATGTAACGTAGGTGGGCGGAAAACCGCCAGTTTGCCGGTCGACGGAAACAAGGTCTGCGCATCTTCAGAGTAGAGCCTGGCCTCCATAGCAAAACCCTGCAATGGCGCCTGCGCAGGCAAATGACCACCCGCAGCCAAAGTAATCTGTGCGGCGACCAAATCTACACCAGTGACTTCTTCAGTAACCCCATGCTCGACCTGAATACGGGTATTCATCTCTAAAAACCCCACCTCACCGTCGGGCGTAAATAAGGTTTCCACAGTACCCAAGTTGTTGTAGCCGAGGCGCTGACAGATGCTGCTGAGTTCTTCAGCCTTTTGCTCTATTAGCGCGCGCTCAAAGCCCGGCGCCGGGCTTTCTTCTATCAATTTTTGGTGCCGTCGCTGCACCGAACAATCGCGCTCGTACAAGTGCATGGCATTGCCATGCAAATCCGCCAAGATTTGAAACTCAACGTGGCGCGGNTTATCGATCCAACGCTCTAAAAAAACCCCAGCGGATGCGAACGCTCGTTGGGCAGTTTCTACCGCAGCACTTATCGCGCCGGGCAGTTCTTGCCGAGTATGCACCACATGCATACCAATGCCCCCGCCGCCGCCAGAAGGCTTTACCACGACCGGCAACCCGGTTTCGGCAACAAAGGCCTCGGCNGTGGCCATATCCTCAATCAAGCCGCTACCGGCGAACACGGGCATCCCTGCATCACCGAGCATGCGCCGGCCATTGACCTTGTCACCCATCTGTTCGATCCAACGCGGCTCCGGCCCAATAAAGGTCATGCCCTGACCAATTACCGCAGCGGCAAACGCAGCATTTTCCGCAAGAAAACCATAGCCCGGGTGCACGGCGTCCGCCCCCGATTGCGCCGCCACAGCCAATAGTTGTTGTTGGTCTAGGTAAGATTCCGCTGCGCTATTACCCCGCAAAGGTAATGCTTGGGTGGCTTCGGCAAGGTAAGGAGCGTCNCTGTCTGCTTCAGAATAAACGGCAACGCTGGCAATATTCAGCGCCTGACAGGCACGAATAATACGTCGAGCAATCGCCCCACGATTGGCGACCAATACTTTGGCCAGCATCCTGCGACTCTACGCATCTGACCCTGTTAAAGGGTCAGATGTTCGCCGGTTAAACGGTTATACGCTTCGAGATAACGGGCAATGCTTTGTTCAACCACCGCCTCGGGCAGTTCCGGTCCAGGTGGGGTTTTGTCCCAATCACCGGCACTCACTACGGTTTCGAGATAATTACGCACAATCTGTTTATCAAAACTGTTTTGCTCGCGGCCAGGNTCCCAATCATCCGCGGGCCAAAAGCGCGAACTGTCCGGGGTAAAAATTTCATCAATCAAAAGCGGCTCAGCCTGACCATCGATCTGCCCAAACTCAAACTTCGTATCCGCGAGAATAATGCCGCGCTCTGCCGCAAAGTCGCGCGCGGCGGTATACAACGACAACGTTTTATCCTGCAACCACGCCATGAGCTCGGCACCCACCACTTCGGCGCCTTCGTCAAAACTGATGTTTTCGTCATGACCGTCGGTGGCCTTAGTAGACGGCGTAAATAATGGCTCTTCCAAGCGATCGCTGTTTTGCAGGCCCTGCGGCAANGCGATACCACAGACGGATCCAGACCGCTGGTAGTCTTTCCATCCACTGCCCGTGATATAGCCTCGGGCGATGCACTCGATGGGCACAACTTCGGTGCGCCGACATAACATGATGCGACCACGCAGCTGCTCCTGTTCCGCGCTCGTCAGGCCAGGCACATCCGCTACATCAGTACTGATTAAGTGGTGCGGAACCGTGCTGGCAAAATGGTCAAACCAAAANTTAGAAATTTGCGTCAGCACAACACCTTTGCCTGGCAGGCCGTTACCCATCACAACATCAAACGCGCTAATGCGATCCGTGGCAATAATGAGAAGCGCATCCTCGCCTGAGGCCAATTCGACATCGTAGAGGTCGCGGACCTTACCCGAACGCTTGTTAGGTAGACTAAGATCTGTACTGAGTACTGCTGTGGCCACTGTTACTCCTTGTTTCGTATTATCGGTGCATCACCACCTCGGTGTTTTATTCTAACCGTCGGNGGAACTCTGTAATGGTTTCGATCGAGCATTACTTTGGCACGACATGGTCGTCTACGAGCGCGAACGAGCAGGANAAATTAAGCCCAGTCGCTTATTTCCTCAACCATTTTGTCGCCGCCATATTTAGTTCTAGGCCGAACTTCCACCATCAGCCATATAGACCGAACCGGTAATAAATGCACTTTCGTCACTGGCTAAAAATAACATTATATTGGCGATATCCCGCGGCTCTGCATAGCGCTGCATCGGGATCCCCGCGGTGAGCACTTGCACAGCTTGTTCCGGCTCNTCCGGGCTCAAACCCTGTTCAATCGAGCGTATCATGCGCGTGTTCACGGGCGACGGATTAACGGTATTTACNCGAATGCCCTCTGGCGCAAATTCCTTAGCGGCCGATCTCATCAAACCAATTACCGCGTGTTTGCTNGTGGCATAAGGGGCTAACCGAGGAGCACCCGTAAGACCGGCAATACTGGAGGTAATAATTACACTGCCGCCACCGCGCAGACGCATCGCGGGAATCGCGGCACGCAAACCTAGGAAGGGGCCTTTGACATTTATTGCCATGAGTTCGTCAAAGCGTTGCTCTGAATAATCAAGCAAACTCGCGACATCGCCCTCAATACCGGCATTAGCCAAAAATACGTCCACGCCACCGTAACGCTCGGTCGCTGTGTCTACCATGGCTTGGTTATCGGGCCCCTGCGTGACATCGCCAACAAGATAGCTAACACGGTTACTGCCGAGTCGCGTACAGGTCTCTGCTAACGCATCTTCGTCGAGATCCACGAGTAGCACATAGGCGCCTTCTTTTAGGAAACGGGCAGCCGCCGCCGTGCCTATGCCACCCGCACCACCGGTAATAATGGCCACTTTATCTTCTAAGCGCATCGCGAGCCCCCTACATTTTTGTATTAAGCGACTTAACTGCTAGCGAACGCCAGACCGAAGTCCTCAAGCAAATCCTCTATGTCTTCTATACCCACCGACACGCGAATGAGCGTATCAGCAATACCCATTTCTTTTCGCACCTTGGCACCCACCTCATGGTAGATGCTTTGCGAGACCGGAATGACGAGCGTACGGTTGTCGCCTAAATTGGTGGATTTAATGGCCACTTGCAACGCGTTTAAGAATTGCCAAAGATCGCGTTCTGGCGCCAACTCAAAACTGAGGATCGCGCCACAACGCCCAAATAGAGTCTGACAGCGCTGATACTGAGGATGCCGCGATAAGCCAGGGTAATACACCGCATCGACACAACTTGCTGGCTGCTGCGCCAAAAACTCCGCCAACACCTGAGCATTCGAACACTGCCGATCCAGGCGCAGAGCCAAGGTCTCTGCGCCCTTACTTATGTCATGGGCTGATTGGGCACTCAGCGCCGCACCAAAATCGCGGAGGCCTTTTTTACGAATCTGCACAACACCCCAAAGGGCGCTATCACCGCTTTGGTAATCATCATAAATATTAGGAAACGTGCTCCAATCAAAATTGCCTAGCTCCGTAACCACACCCCCAAGCACGTTGCCATGACCGCTTATGTACTTAGTTAGACTGTTGACCGCCAAGCTCGCACCGACCTCACGCGGCTGAAATAAGAAAGGTGATGTCATGGTGTTATCAACGACATAGATTAAACCTCGCTGCCGGCAAAGTTCGCCAATCGCCTGAAGGTCTGCAATCTGCGTACGCGGATTGGCTATGGTTTCAACAAACACCATTTTCGTGTGCGCAGTGATCGCATTCGCCACGTTTTCAACGTCGGTTGCATCGACAAAACTGACATCCAGACCTTGGCGGCCAAAACTGTTAAACAAACTGGTGGTATTGCCAAATAAAAATGCGCTTGAAACGATATGGTCGCCCGCTCGCAACAACGCAAACATGGTGGTACCGATGGCTGCCATCCCAGTACCGAAACAAACTGAGCCCAGCCCACCTTCCATAGCGGTAATTTTTTTCTCAAGTGCGCCAACGGTCGGATTAACCTGTCGCCCGTAGGTGTATCCGGGCTTTACACCCTGAAAAACCGCGGCCAACTCGTGGGCATCATCAAAACTAAAAGCCACTGAATCGTGGACGGGTTTATGCATGGCGCCGTGCTCTACACCGTCAAGACGGTCGCTGTGCACAATTTTGCTGGTAAAGCCTTTCACAATATTCCTATGTCTTGTAACCCAATCAGCCTAGGCGTTTTCGGGGCTGATCTTGCGAAGGGCCTAGTGTATCAGCATCCACGACCAAGCTAACCGTCNTCGTCCGCANGGCTTTACCATAACCAGCGCATTTGCTAACTCATCATCCGACCCGCCTCAACGGGACTGTTAAGGCAATCGTGCGCATTCATCTATCCTTTAACCCAACGCCACCCAAGACAATCGGCTAAACGGCAGCCATCTTAGGGACGTGGATCCGCTTGAACGAAGGGCATGGGCCAGATCGGGAAGACTCGCGAAAGCGCCGACAATGCNAATGCATGTTTCAACTCGCCACTGCCCACAGCGCCGCGCACCTGTTCTTGAGTCATAAATTCTAGGGCGATTGATTCACCCTCGCCTAAATCCTGAGACTGGGCGCGATAGACATCTTCTGCCAACCAGTGATGACACAGGTGATTATGAAATGCCGGATTGGGTTCGACCGCACCTAAGTAACGCCACTTATCACTGACATAACCAGTCTCTTCTAAAAGCTCCCGCGCTGCAGCGGTCTTTGAATCTTCGCCTGGATCCACCATGCCACCTGGCGTTTCTAACGTGGTGTAGCCCACACCGAATCTGTACTGTCGAATCATTAGACTTTGGCCATCGGCATCCAAGGCAACCACATTCACCCAATCCACAGATTCCAGCACCAAACGCTCAAACACTTTGTCATTACGCGGGTTACGTAATTTATCNATGCGCTTTTCAAACAGCATCAGTCCAGCGTCTTCATAACGCGACCCAAGCNNCTGCCAATCAAGTTCGTGTGGCTCCAATGACTCACTCATGTCGACGCGCCATTATTCCAATCCGCACGAAATGGCTGCATGCCTTGTTGCCCAGCCGCTTCGGTCCATGGTTTTACATGACGCTCCGCGCCGACTTCTTGTAACGCAAGCTCGACACTCGAATACTGACTCAGAGTTTCCAGNGACCGCTTGGTCGGCTCNATCATTTGCCAGTCTCCTTCGCGAGCGTTTTCCAACGCCTGACTGGGATTCACCCAATGACCGTCATCTGCCGTTTCATCGGTATCTGCAAGTGCGTTTTGGTCCACCGGCATGGCCGCCAAAAAAAACCGCGTATCAAAACGACGCGGCACCGACGGCGGGGTAATCCAATGACTGAAGTAAACTAACCGATCCGACGCGATGGTCACCTGCTGCTGTTGCAACACAGCAGCCCAAGTAATGTCGCCCTTAAGAAGACTTTGGCGGGATTCAGCGACACTGTCGTATTGCCCCGAGTCCAACTGTATCGGGCCCTCTGCGTCATTCGCCAACAATACCCCACACTCTTCAAAACACTCTCGAGCTACAGCTACCCAATAGCGCAGGCCGCCTGCATTCACGCCCAGACGCGCGCTCGCGTCTTGATCGTTTAACATAGGGCACAAATCTGGCTGCCAATCGTCTTCGTCGACTTTGCCACCCGGAAACACATGCAGATCGGGGAAATCGCCGCGCCCCGGCCGCTTCACCATATACACCTGCAACCCTGACGGATTGTCTCGTACCAACATAACGGTAGCTGCCAGTCGAATATTTTCTCGCTGCAGTGGTTGCACACTAACGCTCCTTAGTCCCCCGACCAAAATTTTTTACCTGAATTGTCCGTTAGAACTTGTTACTGATAGCCACGGGACACCCGTTTTTGCAACGCAGCGAACAAGAACTCTGCCAAGATTGCCAGCATTGCAGCGGGTATGGCGCCGCGCAAGATCATATCGGTATCGTTAAGCGACAATCCAACTACGATAGGCTCACCTAAGCCACCAGCACCAATAAACGCTGCCAAAGTGGCGGTGCCAATACTAATGACCGCAGCTGTGCGTATCCCTGCAAAGATCATTGGCAACGACAACGGCACCCGTAAATACCGCAACTGCTGCCAGCGACTCAGGCCCAACGCCTCAGAGACACGGACGAGTGTAGGATCTACGGTCGCCAAAGCGGTTACGGCATTACGCACAATAGGCAACAGCGAATACAGAAACAACGCGACGACTGCAGGCGTAAAGCCAATACCAAAAACCGGAATCATCAGCGCCAGCAACGCCAAAGAGGGCACAGTCTGCAGCAGCCCACAGAAGTACACGACCGCGTCGGCCAGTCGCCTATTGGAAAAAACCGCGAGGCTCAAAATGAGCCCAATAAAAATCGCGGCCCCCAAGGCCAGACCAGTCAACTGCAGATGCCGGATAACATGACCCGCCATGTCTGCCCAAAATGTTGCGGTCGCCGACTGGAGGACGCGGCCCTCTAAACCCAGCGCCTTGCGATTGGAATCAATAAATTCGCTGGCCACCTCGACGTAACTTTTATCCGAGACCGCAACCTCAGCGTTCAACCGCTGCATCGCTGCAGCGTCCATCAAGCCCGCCAAACGCCGCACCGACTGTGCGGCCACCGGAGCGCCCTGAAGCCACTCCGAGCGCACCAATGGCGCCGCCATATAGGCCGGGAAATACGCCAAATCATCCTCTAGCACACGCAGCGGATAGCGGCTCAATTCGCCATCGGTACTGTAGGCGTCGGTAGCATCGATGGCGCCATCGGCAATCGCCTGATAAGCCAAAGCATGCTCAATACCCTCAACGCTGTGGGGAAGCGCATAGCGTTTGGACAATCCGGGCCAACCATCCCCGCGCTCTAAAAATTCATGACTGAACACTAAACGCAACTCCGGGTATTCGGCCAAATCACCGATATTGCGCAGACCCAATGATTCAGCAAGCTGGCGCCGCACCGCTATGGCGTAAGTATTGTTGAACCCAAGCTGCGGCATTAAGTGCAATCCTCGCTCGGCAATCACCGCATTTAGCTCTTCGCGACCCGTCACCTCAGGTCGCTGTAAAATAGCCTGCGACAGCGTCCCGGTGTACTCCACATACAAATCAATTTCGTCGTTCAATAACGCTTGATAACAAATCAGTGTGCCGCCCAAACCAAAGGCACGCTCAACCGTAATGCCTTGGCCCTCCAGCAACTGCGCAACGATCTCGGCAAGCAGGTAGTTTTCGGCAAAGTTTTTACTCGCCACACGCACAGGTTCAGCTTGCTTGGCCATAACCGCGGGCGCCAACACCAGGCAGGCCATCAAAACTGCGCTGCGAACTCTACGCAACACTGGCAATCAACCGCTCGACATAGGGGCTCGCTGGATCCGCAAAGACGTCATCTGGAGAACCGCTTTGGACAATTCGGCCCTGATCCAAAACCACCAAGACGTCTGCTAGACGGCGCGCTTCCCTGATGTCGTGAGTGACCAACAAAGTGCTAACAGCCTGTACCTGTTGCACCTCTTCGAAACGCTCGTACAAACCAAGTCGCGTCACCGGATCCACTGCCGAAAATGGCTCGTCTAACAACAACATGTCTGGGTTTAGCATCAAAGCTCGACACAGACCAAGGCGCTGCTGCTGTCCCCCAGACAATTCTCTAGGCGGCCGATCCGCTACATCTGCAGGCAGCGCCATAGCCTGAAGCAGTTCATCAAAGCGTTGTTGGATACGCTGCTCTGACCACCCAAGCAGGCGCGCCACCAAAGTAACATTGTCGCGCGCTGATAAATGCGGAAATAAACCCGCGCCCTGCACCGCATAACCAATACGATGACGAAACTGTTGTAGCTGATGCTGCGGAATCGGCTCGCCGAAGACCAGCACCGAACCACTATCAGGCCGCTCCAGGGCGTTCACCATCTGCAACAACGTCGTCTTGCCGCTGCCGCTCGCACCAACGATAGCCGTGGTTTGTCCCCCCGGTAGGGCAAGTGACAGATCATCAAAAACCACCAAGTCGCCAAAACTTTTGCTTACCCCGCAAAAGGTGACGCAAGCATCAGAAGGCTGCGTTTTTATGCTCACGGTTGCGCGCCTAAGGCGTGCGGATAGCGCTCGCTTAAAGCGCGGCCGTACTTTCGTAGTTGCTGCATATGCGCGAGCTTGGTTACTTCGCCTGCGGCTTCCAAGGTTGCACTGAGCTCATCGAGCCGGGCATCGAAGCGCTGCAGATTCAGCCAGTCCCCAGCGCCATGGAGCTTTCCCGCGACAAAGTCCTGCCATAGCACCTGCTCTTCTGAGTCCAGCAAATCCGGATGGCTGCGAGCCTTCATACGTTGCGCCAACGGCATAAGGCGCGGGTCACTGAAGTCCATCGTAGGCCACTCGTCCTGACGCCGACGTTCATGAAAATGCTGGCAGCGCGAGCGATCCTCATCTTGTAAAAATCCTTGATAAAGCGCCGCGTCGGCATCATCGGCAAGCTGCTGTCTCGGCTGCGTATAGACGCGCCTAATTTTCTGCATCAGCCCAGGTTGTTTTAGCCGCCGCGCGCGCTCTTTGATATCACGCATATCCAGTTGTAGACGCTGACGATTTTCATCGTTGAGCACATCGATCGGGGCGATAAATGGACATCGATTTATTTTTACTTCTTTCAAAGGCGGTCGAACATGCTGACCCGGCGCGAACAGTTGGCTACGTATCTCGTCTTCAGATTGCTCAAGCAACGACGTGATGTCCTGAGCCAGATCCACGACGATGACCGAATTGGTATTGGTCGGATGTCGAGTCAATGACACCACCGGCGCAACACCAAAACGTTCGCGCGGGTTCATGCCGCTGACATGCACAAGCAGTTGCGCACCGTAAGGTTCCAGCACCTCACGCACGGCCCGTTTGTTACGAAGGGCGAAATAGTAGTCAAACAACTTCGGTTGTTGCTCCTTGATCAAACGCGCCATAGCGATTGTGGCGTGCACATCTGCTAGCGCATCGTGCGCATTGCTATGGCCAATGCCATTCGCCTTTGTCAGCTCTTCTAACTTATAGACCGGCAGCCCGTCCTCGTTTTGGGGCCAATGAATGCCGTCGCGGCGCAAGCCCCCCGCGGCTCTCACCAAATCCAAGATGTCCCAGCGTGAGCAGCCGTTTTGCCACTCTCTGGCATAGGGATCAAATAAATGTCGGTACAACCCGTAGCGCACAAATTCATCGTCAAAACGCAGGCTGTTGTACCCCACCACACAGGTCTCGGGCACCATAAATCGGCGCATGATCTCTTCCCAAGCCTGCACCTCAGGTATACCTTCGCGCTGCAATGTCGCGGGCATAATCCCCGTAACCAAACACGCATCTGGATTTGGCAATATATCTTCGCCCAAACGCACATAGGTACACAGTTCGTCGCCTATTACGTTCAAGTCTTCGTCGGTACGCAGCCCCGCCACCTGTACGATACGGTCCCATTTGGGATCAGTACCAGAGGTTTCCAAGTCATACCAATAGAAAGAGCTCGCCATGTCCTTTAACCTCTACAACGTGCCGCAACCATACCTGAATATAAAAACCTTAGCCTCGTTGCTCGGACCAACCGCCGCGATGTTATGCGGTGCCGGATTTTTTTTCACAACTCAGAACATCGCCGCCTCACTTACTCTAGGCATCACTCTATGGGTGGTCGTGTGGTGGATTTTCGAACCCATACCTATACCCGTAACATCATTATTGCCCATGGCCTTGCTGCCCATGTTCGGCATTATCAGCGCTAAAGAGCTGGGGGCGGCCTACGGCAATCCACTGGTGTTACTGATGCTGGGTGGATTTCTAATCGCGACCGCGCTTGAACGCAGCGGCGCTCATCGCCGTCTCGCGGTTTTTATGGTGCGCATGTTCGGCGGCAGCAGCCCGCGTCGCTTGGTACTGGGCTTTATGTTCGCAAGTGCAGCCTTGAGTATGTGGATCTCCAATACATCCACCACACTAATGCTATTGCCCGTTGCGTTAGCGGCTCTAGAAAACACTGACGACAAACGCCTGGCCACGCCACTGCTTTTAGGTATTGCCTATGCTGCAAGTATTGGTGGCATCGGAACCCCAATAGGCACGCCGCCGAACATGGTCTTTATGGGCGTGTACAACGAGGTCAGCAACAATGCCATATCCTTCGGGCAATGGATGCTGTGGGCGCTGCCGGTAGTACTCGTGTTGCTGCCTATCGCCGGTTTATGGATTACCCGCAATCTTTCGGCAAGCGGAGAGATCGCCTTGCCGGAAATAGGCGCTTGGCGGACGGGCGAGCGACGAGTGCTCATAGTTTTTGCCATTACCGCTGCGTTATGGATCACGCGCACCGGCCCCTTCGGAGGCTGGTCACAGTTACTCCACTTGCCCTACACAAATGACGCGATGGTGGCCTTTCTTGCAGTC